>DASXNO010000143.1:0-14870 GCA_036495025.1 Actinomycetota bacterium
GATCAGCCGCCGCACCGCCATCGTCATCCTCACCCACGACCCCAAGTTCGACATCCCCATCCTCGAGTTCGCCCTGAAGTCTCCGGTGGGCTACCTGGGAGCGATGGGGAGCCGGCGCACGCACGAGAAGCGCAAGGCCAACCTGCGGGAGATCGGCGTCGGCGACGACCAGATGGAGCGCATCCATGCGCCCCTCGGGCTCGACCTCGGTGCCCGGACGCCCGAGGAGACGGCGGTGTCGATCATGGCCCAGATCATCGCCCTGCGGACCGACCGCTCGGGCGGGCACCTCGACGAGGCCTCCGGCCGCATCCACTCCTGAGGCGAAAGCAGAACCGGTAGGGTTTGTCGTCAGTGCCGTCCTGCCTGTTCTGCCAGATCGTCGCGGGCAACATCGACGCGGACACCGTCCGCACCGGTGAGCTCACGCTCGCGTTCCGCGACATCAGGCCCCAGGCCCCGGTCCACATCCTGATCATCCCGAAGGAGCACCTGGCCAGTACCGCCGAGCTGACCGAGCAGCATGGCGCCCTGCTCGTCGAGGTGGCCCAGATGGTCAAGTGGATCGCCGCGGCGGAGGGCGTCGCCGAGTCGGGCTACCGCGTGGTCACCAACACCGGCCCCGACGGGGGCCAGACGGTCGGCCACCTCCACTTCCACCTGCTGGGCGGCCGCCGGATGACCTGGCCGCCGGGCTAAGAGGCCCCCGCAACGTCGTCCGTATAGAAGACCCCCAGGAGGCGGCCCTCCGGCGTGGCCACAAGCGCCCGGCGCAGGTGCCGGGGAGCCAGCTTCTCGAGGAGCTCCTGCACGGGAACGTCGGCGCGGTAGGTGGACGGCCCCGGCCGCATCACGTCCCCGGCGGCTGCGGTCGAGGACGCCACGAGGACCTTGGGGTCGAGGATCCCCAGCACCACGCCGCCTGCCGTGACCACGACGGCGACCTCATGGCCGCTGCCTTCCACGCGGCGGGCGACGTCGCCCACCGCGTCCTGGAGCCGAGCCGTCGGCACCTCCCTGCGGGCGAGCGACCCGATGCGGGGCTCCTGGGCCTTCTGCCCCTCGATCGGCAACCCGCCGCCCGCCCAGTCCCGCTTGCCGCCCACGTAGTCGGCCACGTCCGTGAAGCCGAGGCTCTCGAGCCGGCACGCGGCCCGGGGACTCAGGTCTCAGAGGGCGTCATAGCAGTACACGATCACCGGGCGGTCGGGTGCCAGGCGCTGCGGTGCGAGGGCGTCGAGCTTCTTGAGGGGAATGTTGATCGCGCCGGGAAGGTGCTCTTCCTCGTACTCGGGGGCCGGGAGCACCTCCACGACGACCACGCCACCGGCGCTCATGGCCTGGACGTCGTCGCGGCCGATCTGTCGAACCACGGCCATGAGCTACCCCGGCCCCCGGCCGACCAAACGAGACGCCCGTGCCCCCCGCACCTGGCGCGCCGCTTCGGCAGGAGTGTGGACGACGAGGTCGTAGGTGATCGGAAGGATCGACCACCCCAGGGCGATGAGCTCGTTGTTCCGTGCCCGGTCCCGCTGCCAGTCGGCGAGGGAGGCGTGCCAGAGAAAGCTGTCCGCCTCGATGGCGAGCATGACGTCCGGGTAGGCGAAGTCCAGGAACACCTCGCTGCCGTCCGTCATGAGGACCCGATACTGGGCCATCGGGAGCGGGAGGCCGGCATCCCGCAATGCCCGGAAGAGGTGTGCCTCGAATTCGCTTCCCATGGGGCGCGGGGTGGCCGGCCGTTCCTCCAGCAGCTCCCCGAGGACACGGCCCCTGGCCCGCGCTTGCAGCGCGGCACGGCTGACGAGTCTGCGGCTCAGAGCGTAGTCCAGGATGGGCCCCATCTTCTCTTTCGAGTACACGCCGGCCAGATCGGCAATCGTCCTCGAGGCGGTCGTGAGTGGGATGCCGTTCACGGTACCGACCTCATCCGGGATGAGGAGCCGACGGCGATGGGCGATGACCCCCTTCACCTCGACCCTTCGAGCCGGGGGCACCGTCACTTCGACCCATCTCGGGACTCCGGGCATGCCAAGCAGGGCGGCTGCCGCCCGGTGCGATGCCACGGCTCCCGGACCCGCCGCCAGGCATCCCGCCATTGCCCGTTGCTCCCACGTGGGCGCGACGCCGGCAAGGCGGTAGGCGCCCTGGAAGACCCGAATCCACTCGCCCGTTGCCAGCCGGCGGTCGATCGCCTGTGGCGACAAGCCCTGACTCAGCGCCTGCCGGCGAGAAATCGCTCCATGCTGTGCCTGAGCCAGAGTGATTATGGCCTGTTCTGCATTGTTCATAACACTAGAGCATTCTCATCATTGGTCGTGGAGGATTTTCATCGAATAGCGAGGAAAATCCTCCATGGACGCGAGCACCTACGTCGCAAAATCCCCTAATTGTCCCTGGTGGTAGCCTGGGTCATGACCTCCATTCGTTTCATCGATGCCCTTCTCGGGAATGGCGCCCCTTCCGGGGACAGCGCCGTCCGGCCCACGGACGCGGAGGCGCTCGACGCGTACTCCCTCACCGTCACGACCGTCGCCGAGTTGCTCATCCCCTCGGTGGCGAGCCTCAAGGTCAGTCGCCGCATCCGGGGCGGCCGGTCCGCGGAAGGGGCGGGCTCGGGCGTCGTCATCACGCCAGACGGTTTCCTCATCACCTCGGCCCACGTCATCGCGGGGGCCGAGCGGGGCAGCGCCTCGTTCACCGACGGGCGTGAGCTGGACTTCGACATCATCGGTGCCGACCCCCTGTCCGACCTCGCCGTCATCCGGGCGTCCGCGTCCGACCTCCCCGCAGCGACCCTCGGCGACGCCGACGGCCTCCGCGTCGGCCAGCTCGTCGTCGCGATCGGCAACCCCCTGGGGTTCGCCGGCTCGGTGACGGCGGGCGTGGTCAGCGCGCTCGGCCGCTCCTTCCCCACCCGGGAGGGTGCCGCCACCCGGCTGGTCGAGAACGTGATCCAGACCGACGCCGCCCTGAATCCCGGCAACTCCGGCGGGGCGCTCTCCGACGGGAGGGGAAGGGTGGTCGGCATCAACACCGCGGTCGCGGGCATCGGCCTGGGGCTGGCGGTGCCGATCAACGCCACGACGCGGCGGATCATCGGAGCTCTGATGCGGGACGGCCGCTTCCACCGGGCCTACCTCGGCGTCGCCGTCGGCCCCCGCCCGCTGCCACCGCGGCTCGCGGCCGAGACCGGGCGGCGCTCGGGTGTCGAGGTCGTCGAGGTCTTCGAGGGTTCCCCGGCGGCAAGGGCGGGCATCCGGCCCGAGGACCTGATCCTCGACATCGACGGGTCGCCGATCCGCACCGCCGGCGACCTGCAGCGGGTGATGGTCGACGAGGTGATCGGGCGCGACGTCGCCGTGAAGATCTACCGCAACGGTGAGATCCTGACGCTGACCGCCACTCCTGCAAAGCTCAAGGTATGACGGCACACGAAGAGATCACCGCCCGGCTCCTCCTGGGCGGCGTCGCAGGGCCGCACTGCTCCCATTCGAGGGACGACAACGTCCTCAAGGCGAGCCAGCTCGTCTCGGGCGATCCGGACTCGACGTTCGGCATGGCGGACCTCGCCACCGCCACCACCGAGGAGGGCCTCAAGGCGGTGCAGGCGGTCACGGGGGCACCGGGGCCCGGCGAGGCCTACATCGATCCGGAGGCCACGATCGCCGGCGTCCGGGCAGCGTCGTCCCGGCTGAGTGAGGCGTGCCGGAACGGGGCGACCATCGTCGTCGCCACCGGTCACCCCGCCCCGCTCCTGGCGCACCACGCACGGCTGGTCGAGGCGATCACGGCGGCGGGAGGCAAGGTCATCAGGCCGCTCGACGAGATGGGCGTCACCTTGGCCGGTTCCCACCGCATCTACCGGTACCTCCAGGGCGTCGGGGCGGTCACCGACGGTGTCCGGGGACTGCACACGCACTCCCCGCTCCCGATGGAGCAGGTCCTCGAAGACGGTGAGCGGCCGGAGCTCGTGTTCGCGGACCACGGGTTTGCGGGTGCCGCGCTCTTCCGCGGCGTCCCCGTCATCGCCTGCATGGACACCAACGACACGGCCCTCGCCGTCGCCCGCGCCCGGGGCGGGGACATCACGCTGATCCCCATGGACGACGGCCGGCGCCCCGACGCGTACGATGTGATCGCAGAGATGTTCGAGCAGGAGCTCGGGACGGGAGCCCTGGGCACCTGAGGCAGGAATTTGAGGTAATGGCACAGAAGCTTGATCGGGCGGAGTTCGGCCCCAACACCTGGCTCATCGACGAGATGCACCGGGCGTATCTCGACAACCCCACCTCCGTCGGAGAGGCCTGGCAGGAGTTCTTCGCCGACTACCAGCCCCGAACGCGACTCAGCGAGGCCGCTTCGACCGCGGCCGGCGCGCGCTCACCCACCCCCGTACCGGAGCGCCTGCCGGCGCTGCCCGACCTCGTGCCCAACGGCGAGACCCCAGCGCCCCTGATCCCGTTGCGGGGCGCCGCGGCGGTGCAGGTCGAGCGCATGGAGGAGAGCCTGGGCGTGCCCACCGCAACCTCGATGCGGGCCGTCCCCGCCCGCCTGCTCGAGGTCAACCGGACGATCCTGAATGCCTACCTGCAGCGGACCGGCGGCGGCAAGGTGAGCTTCACCCACCTGATCGGGTGGGCCGTGGCCCGGGCGCTCGCGGAGGTCCCCGCCATGAACTCGGTCTACCGCGAGGTCGACGGCCGGCCCCACGTCGTCCGCGGCCCACATGTCAACCTGGGCCTCGCCGTCGATGTCAAGAAGGCGGACGGGACCCGCGGCCTGCTCGTGCCGAACATCCGCCAGGCCGAGTCGCTGGACTTCGCCGCCTTCTTCGCCGCCTACGAGGACCTGATTCGCAAGGTCAGCGCCGGCAGCCTCCAGCCCGATGACTTCGCCGGGACGACCGTCACCATCACCAATCCCGGCACCATCGGCACCCTCGCCTCCGTGCCGCGCCTGATGGCCGGCCAGGCCGCCATCATCGGCGTCGGGTCGATCGACTACCCCGCGGAGTTCGCCGGGGCCGACCCGGGCGCCCTGGCGGAACTGGGGGTCGGCAAGGTTCTCACGCTCACGAGCACCTACGACCACCGGGTCATCCAGGGGGCCGAGAGCGGCGAGTTTCTCCGCCGGGTCCAGGGATTCCTGATGGGGGAGCAGGCCTTTTACGAGGACGTCTTCCGCAGCATGGGCGCGCCCTACGTGCCCGTCGCCTGGCGGCGGGACGTCAACCCGCCCGCCGACTCGCTGGAGCTCCGAGCGAAGCGAGGCCGGGTGCGGTCGCTCATCAACATGTACCGGGTCCGGGGCCACCTCATCGCCGACCTCGACCCGCTCGCCGCCAAGCCGCCCGAGATGCACCCCGAGCTCGATCCCACCACCTACGGGTTCACCATCTGGGACCTCGAGCGGAAGTTCCTTGCGGCGGGTGTCGCCGGGATCGACGGTGAGCTCACCCTCAACGAGATCCTCTCCATCCTTCTCGACGCGTACTGCCGGCGCTCGAGCCCCGAATACATGTACACCCAGGAGCCCGACCAGAAGCGGTGGATCCAGACCCATGTCGAGGGCGTCAACCCGAAGCTGGGCCCCGGGGAGATGCGCCACATCCTCGAGGAGCTGTCCGAGGCCGAGGCTTTCGAGCGTTTCATGCACACCAAATACGTGGGTCACAAGCGCTTCTCGCTCGAGGGCGCGGAGTCGCTGATCCCGATGCTCGACGCTATCCTCGGCGACGGCGCCGACGCCGGGCTCACCGAGAGCGTCATCGGGATGAGCCACCGCGGGCGCCTCAACGTGCTCGCCAACGTCGTCGGCAAGAGCTACGGCCAGATCTTCCGGGAGTTCGAGGGCGACATCGACCCCTCCGCGGCCCACGGCTCCGGCGACGTCCAGTACCACACCGGCGCCGCGGGCGAGCACGTCTCACGGCTGGGCAACTCGATCAAGGTCACGCTGGCGCCGAACCCGAGCCATCTGGAGTCGGTCGACCCGGTGGTCGAGGGCATGGTGCGAGCCAAGCTCGACCTGCTCGACCGGGTGCGCGAGGCACGGGTGCTCCCCCTCCTCATCCACGGCGACGCCGCCTTCGCCGGGCAGGGCGTCGTGGCCGAGACGCTCGCCCTCTCCAAGCTCAAGGGCTACTGGACCGGGGGGACGGTGCACATCATCGTCAACAACCAGCTCGGCTTCACGACCGGGCCGACCTTCGGGCGCTCGAGCCAGTACGCCAGCGACGTCGCCAAGATGATCCAGGCCCCCGTCTTCCACGTGAACGGGGACGACCCGGAGGCCTGTGTGCGGATGGCGCGCCTCGCGTTCGAGTACCGCCAGGCCTTCCACCGCGACGTCGTCATCGACATGTGGTGCTACCGGCGCTGGGGCCACAACGAGGCCGACGACCCCGCGTTCACGCAACCGCTGATGTACCGGGCGATCGACGCCCGGCGCTCGGTCCGCAAGCTCTACACCGAGGCCCTGGTCAACCGGGGCGACCTCGGCGTCGAGGAGGCGGAGCAGTTCCTGGAAGGTTTCCGCAACCGCCTGCAGCAGGCGTTCGACGAGACCCGTGGCCCCTCGAAGCCGCCGAAGATCGAGTGGAAGCGACCGGCCCCCCTGTCGCCGCTCGCCGTCCCGACGGGTGTCCGCCGAGAGGTGCTCGACCGCGTGCTGGCGGCGCTGGTGAGCCTGCCGCCGGGCTTCGACCTCCACCCCAAGCTCGCCAAGTGGCTCGAGACCCGCCGGCTCGCCCTCGAGGAGGACGCCGTCGACTGGTCGCTGGCCGAGGCGCTGGCCTTCGGCTCGTTGCTGACCGAGGGACGCACGATCCGCCTTGCCGGCCAGGACACCCGGCGGGGCACGTTCAGCCAGCGCCACGCCGTGCTCGTCGACCAGACGACCGCCGCCGAGCACGTGCCCCTCGCCAACCTCGCCGGGGGCTTCGAAGGCGCCCTGCGCGACAGCCCCGCCCGCTTCTTCGTCTACGACAGCCCGCTGTCGGAGATGGCGGCCATGGGCTTCGAGTACGGCTACGCCGTTGCCAACCCCAAGGCGCTCGTCGCGTGGGAGGCCCAGTTCGGCGACTTCGCCGACGGGGCACAGGTGCTGATCGACACCTACCTGTCGTCGGCCGAGGACAAGTGGGGGCAGGGCAGTGGCCTCGTCCTGCTGCTGCCGCACGGCTACGAGGGCCAGGGTCCCGACCACTCCAGCGCTCGCCTGGAGCGCTTCCTGCAGCTCGCGGCCGAGGACAACATGCAGGTCGTCGTCCCCTCGACTGCCGCCCAGTACTTCCATTTGCTGCGCCGGCAGGCGCTCCGTTCCCAGGGCAAGCCGCTGGTGGTGATGACGCCCAAGTCGCTGCTCCGCCTTGCCGCGGCCCGCTCGGCGGCGGAGGACTTCACCCGTGGCTTGTTCGGCGAGGTCCTCGACGATCCGGCTCCGCCGGCGCACGCCGAGCGGCTGATCTTCACCCAGGGCAAGATGTACTACGACCTCGCCGCGGCCAGGGACGAGCGCACGGCGCCGGTGGCGATCGTGCGCATCGAGCAGCTCTACCCGTTCCCCGCCGAAGCCATCCGCCGCATCCTCGACGGCTACCCGGGCACCGGGCAGCCGGTCTGGGTGCAGGAGGAGCCGGCGAACATGGGCGCCTGGCGGTTCCTGCAGGCCAGCTTCAAGGATCACCTGGGCATCGACCTCGCCGCCGTCACCCGGGAGGAGAGCGCGAGCCCGGCCACCGGCAGCCTGAAGGTCCACAGCCGGGAGCAGGCCGCCCTGGTCGACCAGGCCCTCGCCGGGCTGTGACCCGCGAAGTCTGGTAACAAACCTTCGGTCAGCGAGGAAAAGTTACCAGGCTTCTTTTCAGTCGTGGCCCTGGCTCGCCGGCTGGCAGTCCCTGCCTCGCTGCTCGTCAGTGCTGCTAGGCGGCGACGGTGATCGTCACCTTGCTGGAGTTGTTGGCCGGGTTCGGGTCCGGCTGGGTGCCCGAGACCGTCGCCGTGTTGGTGAAGGTGCCCGTGTGCGTCGGGGTGACCCGGATCGCCACGAAGGCGGTCCCGTTCTTGTTCAGGGTGGCGAGCTTGCAGGTGAGCTTTCCTGCCGCCTGCGTGCAGCTGCCTTGCGTCGCGACCGAGAGGTTGTAGGTCAGGCCTGCCGGCAGCTGGTCGGTGACCGTGACGCCGGTGGCCGTGCTCGGCCCCGCGTTGTGGATCACGAGGACGTACCAGAAGCCGTGGCCGACCTGGTAGTGGGGGTTCTCGAGGTCGTCGGCGAACGCGTACTTCTGGATCGACAGGTCCGCAGACCCTGCACTCGCCGCGACGACCTGGGTTGTCGCCGACGCCGTGTTGTTGGCCGTGTTCGGGTCGGCCTCGTTCGCCTTGATCGTTGCGGTGTTGGTGATCGTGGTCGGGCTCGAGGGGGCGGTCACCACGATGGTGATCGTGGAGGTGGCCCCCGATGCGAGCGGACCTTGGGTGCAGGTGACGGTGCCCGAGGCGTTGCTGCAGGTGCCCTGGGTCGAGCTGGCCGAGACGAAGGTGATCCCTGCGGGCAGGGTGTCGGTGACGTTGACGCCGGTGGCGCCGTTGGGCCCGTTGTTCCTGGCCGTGACCGTGTACGTGATCGGGGTGGTGACCGTCGCCGTGGCCGTGGCGGTCTTGGTGACCGCCACGTCTGCCCGGAGGGGCGCAGTGGACACGGTCGTCGTGGCCGACGAGGAGTTGTTGGCGGGGTTCGGGTCGGCCTCGTTGGCCGAGACCGTGGCGGTGTTGGTGACGGCGCCGACCGACGTGGGCGTGACGGTGATCGTGGCGGTGGCGCTGGCGCCGGAGGCGAGGTTGCCCATCGTGCAGACCACGGTGCCCGAGGTGTTGGTGCAGCCGGGAGAGGCCGAGGCGAACGTCTCCGCGGCGGGGAGGAGGTCCGTAACGGTGACGCCGGTGGCGGGGCTGGGGCCGTTGTCGGTGGTCGTGAGCGTGTAGGTGAAGGCCACACCGGCCGTGGCGGTCACGGGGCCGGTCTTGGTGAGGGAGAGGTCGGCGGAGGGGGCCGCCCAGGTGACGACGACCTGGCCGTTGCCGGCATTGACGTTTCCGGCGTTGACGCCGGGGGTCAGGGAGGCACCGGGCAGGGCCGATGCGGCGATGAAGCCGCTGCCGCCACCGCCGCCAGCCCCGGCACCTCCGCCGCCGCCGCCAGATCCTCCGGCGCCGCCACCACCGCCGCCTCCGTAGTAGCCGCCACCGGCGCCGCCCGAGGCCGCACCGCCGCCGCCGTTGCCGTTGCCACCGGTGCCGCCGTTGCCGAGGGTGCCGCTGGTGCCGCTGGTGCCGTTGTTCGGGGGAGGGTTGGCAGGTCCGCCGGTACCCGGGGCGCTCTGGGTGCCGCCGGTGCCGGCGACCCCGAAGTTGAGGCCCTGGGTGCCGTTCTGGCCGTCGCCGCCGACGGTGCCGCCCCCGGCTCCGCCGTGGCCGGCGACTGCCGCCCCGTTGCCCCCGTTGCCGCCGACGCCACCGCCGCCGCCGGCTGCGACCGAGCGGGTGGAGAGGTCACAGTGGATGAGGGCGCAGCCACCGGTGCCGGGGTTCACCCGCACGTCCGAGGACCCCCCGCCACCGGAGCCGTTGCCCCCGTTGGCGGGGTTGGAGCCCCCGGTGCCCCCGGAGGCATCGCCGGCAGCTCCGGGGACGCCGTTGTTGGAGCCGCCGAAGCCGCCGGCCCCTCCGGTGCCGCCGGAAGGTCCGTTGCCGAAGCCGCCCGTTAGCGAAACGGGGCCACCGTCGGTGCCCTTGCCGGCGACGTCGACCTGGGCCACCTGGCCCGGGGTGACGGCGAACGAGGCGATGGCCTCACCGCCCGCACCGCCGGGGCCGACGATAGCGCCGGGCACGCCGACGTTGACCCCTCCGGCCTGGGCGCCGACGACGGTGTAGGTGACCTGCGTCACGCCGGGGGGCACGGTGAAGGCGTCGGAGCCGGGGCTCGAGTAGGTGCAACTGGTGGCCGAGGACACACCGCTGACACCGCAGTAGCTGACAAAGGTGCTGTTCGTCGCGCTGTTGTTGGCGGGGTTGGGGTCCACCTGGTTGCCGCCCGCGCTGGCCGTGGCGGTGAGCGTGACGCCGGTGGTGGTGGGAGCCTGAACCACGACGGTCGTCGTGACGGTGGATCCCGCAGCGAGGGACCCGAGGGCACAGGAGAGGGTCCCGGCGCTGGCGGTGCACACGCCCTGCGTCGTCGATGCCGAGGTGAAGGTGGCCGCTGCGGGCAGGGTGTCGGTCACGCCCACCCCCGTGGCGGGGTTGGGGCCGATGTTGGTGGAGACGAGGTCGTAGGTCAGCGACCCCCCGGGGGCGATCGACGTGGGAGCGGCCACCGCCAGACCGATGTCGGTGGCGTCAGGGGGGAACACGGTGGTGGTGACCGAGGCGGTGTTGTTGGCCGTGTTCGGGTCGGAGTCAGCGCCGGACACGGTGGCGACGTTGGTGACCGTGCCGGCCGCGGGGGGTGCCGTCACCACCAGGGACATGGTCGTGGACGCTCCGCTGGCAAGCGACGAGGGGCCGCAGACCACGGTGCCCGAGTTGTTGGTGCAGCTCCCCTGGGCGGAGGTGGCCGAGACGAAGCTCTCACCCGAGGGGATCGTGTCGGTGACGAACTCCCCCGTGGACGGGCTGGGGCCGTGGTTGGTCGTGGTCAGGGTGTAGGTGAGTTGCGCATTGGCCGCCACCCCGGGGCTGGGCGACGCGGACTTGGAGAGGGAGAGGTCGGCCGCGGTGCCGACGGTGGTCGCCAGGGCCGAGGTGTTGTTGGCGGGGTTGGGGTCGCTGTTGTTGGAGGAGGCCGTCACGGTGTTCGTGATGGTGCCGGTGCCCGTGGGCGTGATCGTGGCGGTCATGGTTGCCGAGGCCCCCGCGGGCAGGGTGCCGAAGCCGCACGTGGCCGTCGGGCCAGGGCCGCACGCCCCGAACGGCCCGCTATCGCCGCTGAAGGTGGTCCCCGGCGGCAGGGTGTCGGCCACGCTTACTCCCGTGGCGGCGTTCGGGCCGTTGTTGGTCACGGTGGTGGTGTAGGTGAGGGCCTGGCCCACCTCGGCGGGGAGCGGAGCAGCGGTCTGCGTCACAGCAAGGTCGGCTCCCGGGGCCCCGCCCACGGGCGTGGCCAGCGTGGAGGAATTGTTGGCAAGGTTGGGATCAGGGTCTGCCGAGCTCACCGTGACCGTGTTGGAGACCGTGCCACCCGGGGTCGAGGGCGTGGCCACGACCGTGGCCGTGACGCTGCCCGACACCGGGATGGGGCCCACGGAGCAGGTCACGACCCCGGAGGCCTGGGTGCAGGTCCCGCCACTGGCGCCGGTGGACGCCGACACGAACGTCGTACTCGGGTCCAGCGTGTCGGAGATGGTGGCGTTGCGGCCGGCGTCGGGCCCGGCGTTGGACGCGGTGATCGAGTAGGTGAGCGGGCTGCCCGCGGTTGCCGGGGACGGGGTGGCGGTCTGGGTGACCGAGACGTCGGCGCTGGTGCCGTTCCCGGGGAACACCGTCACGAACCCATCGATCGTGCCGCCGCCGAACGTCGTCTGGAGGGCGCCCGGAGTGGTGGGGAAGTTGGTGGACTGGGTGCGGCCCGAGACGTAGACATTGCGTGCGGCGTCCACGGCGATGCCCGTACCCAGGTCGCCGTTGGTACCGCCGTTGCCGCCCAGGTAGGTGGAGTAGACAAGGGCGGATCCAGTCGGGTTGAGCTCGGTCATGAAGGCGTTGGGACCACCGTTCGGCGCGAAGCCATTTGTCGTCTGGAAGGCTCCCGGGGTGGTGGGGAAGTCGAGGGCGGACGTCTGCCCGGTCACATAGGCGTCCCCTGAGGAGTCGACGGCGACGGCGTTCGCGAGGCCGGAGCCGCTCCCCCCAAGGTAGGTCGAGTAGACGAGGGTGGATCCTGCAGGATTGAGCTCGCTGACAAAGGGCACCTGGAAGCCGGCGGTGTTGGTCGTCAGGAAGGCGCCCGGAGTGGTGGGGAAGTCGGTTGCCTGGGTCCACCCGGTCACGTAGGCGTCGCCGTTGACGTCCAGGGCGATGCCGAAGCCCCGGTCCTGGTTGGTCGCCCCGCCCAGAAAGGTCGAGTAGACGAGGCCTGAACCCGAGGGGTTGAGCTCGGTGACGAAGGCGTCGGACGGACCGCCTGCATAGGCCGTCTGCAAGGCACCCGGCGTAGTGGGGAAGTTCGTTGAGCTGGTGAACCCCGTCACGTACGCGTCCCCATTGGCGTTGACGGCAAGGCCTCGGCCAGACATCTCATCGTCAGCGGACCCTCCCAGGTACGTGGAGTACGCGAGGGCCGATCCACCGGGCGCGACTTTTGCGACAAAGGCGCTGCGCACGTTGGTGGCGTTCTTGGCCGCCTGGAACGCTCCCACGGTGGTCGGGAAGTTCGTCGACGCGGTGTGCCCGGCCACGTAGGCGGCTCCCGTGGCGTCCACGGCAATCTGCTGGGGCGTCTCGGTGCCGGAGCCTCCAAGATAGGTGGAGTAGAGCAAGGCAGACCCTGCCGGGTTGAGCTCGGCGACGAAGGCGTCGGTGCCCCCACCCGAGCTGGCCTGGATGGGGCTGGCGGTCGGGAAGTTGCTGGACGTGGTGTTCCCCAGCAGGTAGGCGTCCCCGCTGGCATCCAGGGCGATGCCCACGCCGTTGTCAGAGCCGGTGCCGCCGAGATAGGTGGAATAGAGAAGGGCCGATCCGGAGGGGTTGATCTTGACGACGACCACGTCGTTGCTGCCGTGATTGGTGCCCTGGAGGGGGCTGGCGGTCGGGAAGTTGGTGGAGGAGCTTCCTCCAATCACATACATCGCCCCGGTCGAGTCCACGACGATGTCGGTGAACTGGTCATTGGCGCTCCCACCCAGGTAGGTGGAGTACGCAACCGGGTCGATCGTGAGGGGACGGGTGTGGTCGTAGGCGCCCAACCGGAAGGAGACGACGTCTCCCTGAATGCGGTAGCCACCCTGGACCGGCTGGCGGCGGCCGCCGATGTCCTGGAAAAGGGTGGGGGCCTTCTGCAGCATCATCGAGTTGTTGGGCATGGTGATCTTCAGGTCACCGGCGCTCGTCAGGCCGAGGGCCTTCGCTCCCGTGATCTTGAAAGCGATCTGGGAGGGATTGGCGCCAGGGGCCACGGTGAAGTCGTACTCGAGGTCGGGGCCGGTGCCGTGCCAGGCGAGGTCGACACCCGGGTAGACGCCCTGGGCGCTGACGCCCCTGTAGGTCGAGATGTTCGAGTGCCAGCCGGCGGGGTTGTTGCCGATGAAGTAGTTCACGGTGCCGGGGAGCTCGCTGGTGCCGGCGATGGCGGGGTTGGGGTTGGCGCCGCTGAGGGCCATGGTGAGGCTGCCGTTGGGGCCGGCGAAGACGGCGGAGGTGTTGGTCAGGAAGACGGTGGCGTTGCCGAAGCGGGAGAGGTAGCGGACCTGCGGATCGACCTGGCCCAGGTTCTGCTCGAAGCTCACGGGCATGGCGGCCAGCTTGCTCCTGGCGGCAGCCACGGTCGGGGCCTGTGCGTTCGGCACGGTCGCGGACGTGGACGAGATGATGGAGGGGACCGAGGTCGCTATCAGGGAGGCGACGAACAGCGCAGCGAGCAGGGCTGCGCCGACGCGGCGCGCCACGGCGCGGTCGATGTGCCCTCGTGGGGGCCGGAGCCTGTGGGGGAAGGCCAGGACGCCTTCGCCTGGCGGGACGGAGAAGCTGAGACCTCCGGCGGCAGGCCGCGGGTAGGCAGAGGCATGGTTCATGGTTCCCCCCAGACGGTACGTGAGATGAATTGTCAGTATCCAAACGGCGACAGAATTCTAGCACAGCGCTAGTCGTGGGTCGACCCCTTGGAGCGACAGAAGCCCCCCTTTCGGGGGGCCCTGTCGAGCGTTGCGGTCTGACTGCTTGCGGGATCAGGTAGCGCAGAGCGCGTACACGTCTCCGATCGAGCCGTTGACGGTCTGGCCTCCGTTCTTCAGCACGCCGGCCCAGCTATCCACCGTGGTCGCAACACCCGGCGTGACGCTGGGATTGGTCGCGGGTGCCTTGATCGGGTAGTCCGCCGTGATGTGCGTGCCAACGAACCCAGAAGGCGGCGGCTTCGTTGTCGAGTGCACGAGCACACCCCCCGCCAGCAACGTGTCCGGGCTGGGGCACGTGACGGTGACTCTCGCCTCACCACTGCCCGAGGAGGGGATGGGCTTCGAGGCCCCCATCACCGTCGTGTGGATGAAGCCAGGCGGCGCGCAGACGGCATAGGCGGTCGTCGTATCGGTAACGGTCAGCGTCGGTCCGGAATTGGCGAGGGCCGTCCAGGCAAAGGCATCCGTCGTGCCCGTGACCGGGTTCCCGCTGCTGTCGCTCGGGTAGGTCCCGTAAGGCTTCACCCCGCCGGCCTTGTCCGGCAACGTCCGTGCCCCACCGCCGACGACGATTTCCTGATCGCCGTTGATGTCCAGGGGACATGCAGCGGTCGACGTCGTGAAACTGCCGGCTGCCGGGCCGGAGACGGAGTTGGCGACGACCGTGAGGTCAGCCCCCGCGATTCCGGCAGCACTGCTGAGGCACATGGGGTACACCTGAATGTTGGACGTGACCGTCACGGTCTGCCCCCCTGCACCCCCGATCGTTCCCCAACCGGGGATCGGTCCCGTGGACGAGGAGGTACCAGGCGTGTGCGTGTACTCCTTGCCGCTTGCATCCACCGGGACGGTTCCGTTCAGTTTGAGCGCGGTCGTGTTGGCGCTCACCAGCCAGGATCCCCCGCCGATGAGCGTGTCGGTCCCGCACGGGGCGCTCGAGCCGCCGCCCGTGCCGGTGGTGTAGGTCGTGGTCACG
>DASXNO010000144.1:0-7996 GCA_036495025.1 Actinomycetota bacterium
CAGGCTCAGTGCAGGGCGCTGAGGACCGCAGCGGCGGCTGCCTGCATCCCGAGGACGTTGGGGTGCAGCGGAGCCGCGGGCGACGTGGGCACGACCCCCTCGATCCACCGGACACCCATGGGCTGGCAGGCGTCGTGGCCGATGGACGGGCTGTAGGTGTCGACGAAGGTCGCATCGTTGAGGATCGCCTGAGCGGCGAGCATCCGGTTGAGCTGCTCCTCCACGCCCCGCAGGTAGGGAATGTCGCCGGCAGCGATGGGCACCGACAGCGGGCAACCCGGCCCGATGACGGGGAGGATGTCGAGGTAGCCCACGACGAGCACCCTGGCGAGATGCGCTCGCTGGTGGATGCCCTGCAGCACGGCGGCCACCTTGGGCGCCAGGGCGACGATCCTGGCGGCGAGGGCATCGGTCCCGCCTTCCGTGTAGTGGTCCTTGCACGGGGATCCGAACGGGTTGAAGAGGCTGAGCTCCGCGCAGGTCACGGCCACGTTCGAGAAGCCGGTGTCGTTGCCCCCGATCGTGACGCTCACCAGGCGGGCATCGGGGCCGAGGGCGTCGAACTGGGGGGGCACGAAGGTGTAGGGGTTCGTCTGCTGGGTCCCGGTCATGTCGTCCGTGGTCGCCCCCGAGCAGGTCGCATCCCGGAACGAGGTGAACGGCACGGCATCGGCCACGAGGGACGGGTAGTTGTGGTCCGACCGCTGGCATGCCGAATGCACCACGGTCGGGATCCCCGGCCCCGCCGCGTACGAGTCCCCCAGGGCGATGTAGGCGTTCGGGCTCGCGACCGCGGCCGGGACTGCGGCGGAGGTGTGCGATGTCGGGGTGACGGCGGTGGAAGGGAGGGCCTCGGCCACAACGCCGACCACCGTGACCAGCAGGCTACAGATCGCCAGAAGAGCTTTGCGTCGTGTGGCGGACAATCTCCTACCCCCCATCGTTGTGGTGGACAAACTGCGCAGGACGTCTGCGGATCAGGTGTCGTGGATGCCGCCCCACCCGATGGGACAGCCTGGTCGCACAATTGGGCCCAGGCTCGGTCGGTGGCGCATGCGGTGGACATCGTACGCGATAGTCTGTCGCCGTGGAATATCGGACGCTGGGCAGGACCGGACTGCGCCTCAGCGCCTACGGTCTCGGGGGCATGATGTTCGGCTCGTGGGGCAATCCCGACCCCGACGAGTGCACCCGGATGATCGACCTGGCCCTCGAGTCGGGGATCAACTTCATCGACACCGCTGACACCTACGGCTCGGGCGAGTCCGAGGAGATCATTGGCAGGGCTCTCCTTGGCCGGCGGGACGAGGTGGTCCTGGCTTCGATGTACAGCTCGATGAGCAAGGAGCGACTCGAGCGAGGCAACTCCCGTCTGTGGATCCTCCGGGGGGTCGAGGCCAGCCTGCGCCGCCTCCAGACCGACCACATCGACGTCTATCAGCTGCATCGCCCCGACCCGCTGACCGACATCGAGGAGACGCTCACCGCGCTCGACGACCTCGTGCACCAGGGCAAGATCCGCTACGTCGGCACCTCCACGTATCCGGCCTGGGAACTGGTCGAGGCCTACTGGGTCAGCGAGCGCCGGGGCCTGGCCAGGGTCGTCTGCGAGCAGACCCCCTACTCGATCTTCGCCCGTGAGCCCGAGCGGGACGTCTTCCCGGTCACGCAGCGCTACGGCATGGGCGTGCTCGTGTGGAGTCCCCTGGCCGGGGGCTGGCTCACCGGCAAGTACCAGCGGGGCAAGCCCATCCCCGAGGACTCCCGGATCGCCAGGGCCGCCACGTGGGGGCCGAGGGGGGCGGCCCGCTATCACCTCGATCGCCCGGGCAACCAGCGCAAGCTCGATCTCCTCGACAAGCTGGCGAAGGTCGCCGAGCAGGCGGGCCTGTCCCTCACCCATATGGCCGTCGCCTTCACGCTGGTCCACCCCGCCGTCACCACCACCATCCTCGGTCCGCGGACCTACGAGCAGCTCAAGGACCTCATTGGCGGGGCGATGATCCACCTCGACCCCGACACCCTCGACGCCATCGACCGCATCGTCAGCCCCGGAACCATTGTCGAGCGGGCCGACCGGGGATGGAATCCCCCGTGGATGGCCCGCAGGTCCCGCCGGCGGGACCTGTCGACGCCCCCGCGCGTCCATATCTGAGCCAGAGCACCAGGGCTCCATGTGCAGTTCCCGGGGAGCGTAGCGGGTCGCTCTCCGTGCCTTCGTTGCGTGGTGAACAATGCTCTGCATCCTTCTCTCCCAGAGAAGCCCGGCCAGCATCGGCCAGGAAGGTTCTTCCGTGTGCGTGTTTTATCCTTCGCGCTCCGGAAAGAATGACCTGTGGGCTATCAAACGCCGGCCGGACGCCTCTCACTAGAGAGCATGGGAACGTGAGATTGGATAGAACGAATGAGAACCTCAAAGGCCCCCCGTTGAGCGACGAGATGCTTCTCGCCACTCTTCGTGTGGCGGCCGCGATCCGGGAACCCGTACCGCCGTGCGTCCTCCAGGCAGCCCGAGACGCCTTCGCCTGGCGACTTATCGACGCAGAGCTTGCCGAGTTGGTGGCGGATTCCGCCTGTGAGCTGGCGTACGCCGGCACCCGAGGTGAAGCCCAGCCTCGCCTCGTGACGTTTGCGGTACCGGGCGGCACGTCCCTGGAGTTGGAAGCCGACGCCAACGGGGCCGCGATCCGCCTCATCGGTCAGGTCGTACCGGGTCGACCCGGGAAGGCGGACGTGCAGCATCTGGGGGGCAGCGTCGTTGTCCCCGTCGACGAGGTGGGCCGTTTTGCCGCCTACGGCATCTGCCCCGGCCCCATGCGGGTGAGACTCCGCCTGGTGGCCCCGGACTTCACGGGCGGCACAGGGCTGGACATCGTGACCGCCTTGCTGACCCTCTAGCGTAGGGCCCGGGAGCCCAGCCCCCCAGAACCCGTCAGGCGGCGATGCTGAGCGGAAGGGGCGCTCCGAGCGTCGAGAGCAGGACGTCCACGAGGTCGCTGTCGAGCTGGGTGCCGGCGACCCGGTGCAGCTCCCGGACGGCGCTGGCAGGGCTGCAGCCGGCGCGGTACGGCCGGTCGGAGACCAGGGCATCGTAGGCGTCGGCGACCGAGACGAGCCTGGTCAGCCAGGGCAGCGACGGCCATTCGTCCAGGCGGTCGTGGTGATGCGCCACCACGTGGATGATCTCGGGAGGTGCGAAGGTCCGGACCATGCGAGCCCCGCTCACCGTGTGGCCCTCCATGATGCGGGCCTCCGCCTCGGTGAGGGCGCCGGGCTTGTTGATGAGGGCGGTCGGGACGGCGAGCTTGCCGACGTCGTGGAGCAGCCCGGCGAGGCTGGCGGTCTGGCACATCGCCGCCGGGGCGCCGAGTTGGAGGGCCATGTCGCCCGCCAGCCGGCTGACCCGCCAGGAGTGGCGGAGCGTGCCGGCGTCGTGCTCGCCGAGGAGTGACGTGATCTGCACCACCTGGATCATCGGGGTCTGCCTCACCGTCGTTTCCATACTTGTTAGATGCAGCATCTCTGGCATTGATACGTCGAGGCGCACCCGAAGGATTGAGCGGTATCCGGAGGATCAAATCGCGAGAGCGCCGAGGCCGAGCCGGCAGAGGGCGCGCCTCACCGACCGGGGCGGAGTCAGG
This sequence comes from Actinomycetota bacterium, assembly GCA_036495025.1. Classification (GTDB taxonomy): domain Bacteria; phylum Actinomycetota; class CADDZG01; order JAHWKV01; family JAOPZY01; genus JAOPZY01. The sequence goes on from DASXNO010000144.1 coordinate 3,642, forward strand.
GCGTGTAGGTGTACACGTCCCCGGGGTTGGTGGCGCTCTGCCCGCCGATTGCGGTGACCTGCACCGCCACCGGTCCAACCGCAGCACCTGCCGGCGCCGTGCAGACGATGCTGGTTGGCGAGACCGTCACAACGGTCGCCGCTCTCCCACCGAAGCTCACCGACACCTGGCCTCCGGCCGGCGGGATGAAGTTCGTCCCCGTGATGGCGACCGTTGTGGTCCCGGTGACGGGTCCGCTGGTTGGGCTTAGCCCGGTGACGGTGGGGGCGGGTGGCGCCGGATAGGTGTACGAGGGTCCGCCGTCGCTCTGGCCTCCCGCCGTTGACACAACCACGGGGACAGTCTGGGTGCCCGCAATCGTCCCTGTCCGTGGGGGGACGACCACATTGATCTGCATGTCGGTGACGGGCTGCACAAGCGTAGCCGGATTGCCATTGAACGTGACCGAGGGCGAGGTGCCGAAGTTGATGCCGGAGATGGTGACCGTGTTTCCGCCGTTCCAGGCACCCGCTGGGCCCGTCGCGGGAACGTTCGTGATCCCGGGCCCGTAGTCGAATTGCTGGTCGTTCGGTGCTGGCTTGGATATGCCGACGGGGGTGGTGACGGAGATGTCGAACTCCTGCGGGCCTCCGGGGATGTAGGCAGGGGAGACCGCGGTGATCTGCCCGTCGGAGTCGACCTTGAAGCTCTGGGCCGGCACATTGCCGAAGAGCACCCGGGTGGTTCCGCTGAAGCCGCCGCCGGTGAGCTTCACCGGTGTCCCGCCTGCGGGCGGCCCGAACAGGGGGCTGACGGTGGCGATGCTCGGTCCCACATAGGTGAAGAGGACGCCGCTGCCGCTCGGGCCGCCCGGTCCGGTCACGGTGACCGGCACGGTCCCGGTGCCGGGTGGCACGGTGACGGTGATCCGCGTGCCCGCTGCGGCGGCGCTGACTCCCGGACTCGAGGCGGAGTTGATCTGGAACCCCGCAGTGGCGTTGTTGCCGAACTTGACCTGTTGGGTGCCGTTGAAGTTGGAACCGTTGATGGTCAGCTGGATGCCGGACGGACCCGAGGAGGGGCTGACGCTGTTGACCACCGGGGCCGTCGGGGCGGGGGGCGGCGTGGTCTTGACGGGGGTCGGGGTCGGGTTCGGGATGGGCGAGGGGCCCACCGTGATGACGGTCGGCGTGGTCTGGCCGCTGGGGTTCTTCGTCGCCGTCGGCGGCGTCACGAGCACGCCCTGGGTCCCAACGGTCTTTCCCGCTGCCTTGCCCGTGCCCACGGGGAAGTAGAGGGGAGCGACGCTCTTGCCGGTGGCTCCCGCGCTCGGCGACGGCACCGGGGACGCTGCGGGCGTCTCGCCGGCGGCGACGTCGGAGGGCGGGCTCTCCGTCGACCCGGTCTGGTCCGGCGTCACTGACGGCGACGTCTGGATGATGGACTGGTTGGGGGCCCCCACGATGTGGCTCCCGGCCGTGTTCGACATGACGCCCAGCCAGCCTGCCCCCGCCACCGCGATCGCCGTGATGGCGGCGGCCGCCGGAGCGGCGGACCCGTGCAGAAGGTGCTCGGCCCTGCGGACCAGGCCGCTCATGGGTGCCAGTCCCAGGAGGGCGCCGCCAAAGGGGACCTTGGCCTTCTCGACCTCGATGAGGGCCTCGACGAGCTCCGGATCGAGCTGGGTGCCGGCGACGGACCGCAGTTCCATGAATGCCTCTTCGCGGGAGCGACCCGGGCGGTAGGCCCGGTCCGAGATCAGCGCGTCGTAGGTGTCGACCACGGGCACGAGGCGGGCGATCAGCGGCAGGGCGTCGCCATCGATCCCGTCGGGATACCCGGCGCCGTCCACCCGCTCGTGGTGGTGCCGGACTGCGTTGACGACGTCGGCACCGATGTAGGGGGCGACGAGCGCCGCGCCGACGCTGGGGTGGGTCCGCACCAGTTCCGCCTCGTCGGGATCAAGGGGGCCGGGCTTGTTCAGGATCGAGGTCGGGATCTCCAGCTTGCCGATGTCGTGGAGGAGTCCCGCCAGGCGGGCCATCTCGCATTCCTCCGGCGAGAGCCCGACCTTCTCGCAGACCTCGACCGTCAGCCTCGAAACCCGGCCCGAGTGGGCCCGGGTGTAGATGTCTCGGCGGGCCAGTTCACGCGAGAGGTCGAGGAGTGACCTCAGCGACTCCCGGGACGGCGTCGCAGGTGCCTGCCGCAGGTGGTCGATGATGTTCTGGACGTTGCGGTGTGCGATGCGGTGGCGAATCCAGCGCAGCGGCAGGAACATCGCCGGGCCGGAGCCCGGCAGGCCGATCCGCCGCCAGGCCGCCTCGATCAACGCTGCGGCGCCGAGGCCCGCGAAGATCGCCTCGGCGATGGTCAGCGCGCCAGCCGCCAGCGACGCCGCCTTCGATGCGTGGGGAACCTGTGGCGGGCCCAGCAGGACGGCGGCCGCAATGGCGGCGATCGCCGGGATGACGAGGCCTCCGAGCGTGGCGACGACCGTCAGCCAGAAGGGGTGCGGACGGGGAGCCGTGACCTCGGCGAGCGTCCTGCCCGCGGACAGCGGTCTATCGTCATCGGGATGAAAGTGATTCATGGCCGCGGCCCCCAACCGTCAGCGGACTTCGTTAGGAAGTCTACTCGGGGTAACGAACGTCCTGGGCGCGTAACTTGACAAAGCGGGTTAGAGTTCTCTCATAGCCCCCCTTTGGCTAGAACCGAACCTCCGGTCGGAGGGTTCAAACGCCCGGATTTAGGTCGAAGAGGGCCGTCAAGGCGCCGGGATTTTTGGGTCGGCACACGAGCACCAGGGCGGTTCCCGTTCGTCTGGTCGGATGCAGTGGTCCATTTGCACCAATCGGATGCCGGGCGAAGTCCTCCGCTTATACTCAGGGTTTCCACGCCGTCCGGTCAGCCATGGTCCACTTTCCTGACAATAGTTCCAACGTGCGGTGACAGGTGAGGAGCGATGGGGAGAGCAATGACGCAGCGTGCAGGGAGTTCATCCGGAGGCCGGTCGACGAGTGTGCGCGACCCCGAGGCCGCCGACGCCGCGCAGGAAGCACTCGCCGGGCTCTGGAGCGAGTACAAGCTTTCCGGTTCGCCGCTGGCCCGGGACAAGCTGATCCTGCAGTACTCACCGCTGGTGAAGTACGTCGCTGGACGCGTCTCGACCGGACTCCCGTCCAACATCGAGCACGCCGACTTGGTCTCCTACGGGATATTCGGTCTCATCGATGCCATCGAAAAGTTCGAGCCGGGCAGGGGCAACAAGTTCGAGACCTACGCCATCAGCCGCATCCGGGGCGCGATCATCGACGAGCTCCGCGCCATCGACTGGGTGCCCCGCTCCGTCCGGTACAAGGCCCGCGAGATCGAGAAGGCCATCGCCAAGCTCGAGACGGAGCACTCCCGGGTCCCGACCGACCCGGAGATCGCCCACCAGATGGGCATCAGCCTGGGCGACCTGCGCTCGCTCTACCAGCAGATCTCGTTCGTCTCGCTCGTCGCTCTCGACGAGCTCATGACGGTGGGGGGTGAGAAGGGCGACAGCCTGCCGCTGATCGAGACCCTCCAGGACACCGGCACCGCCGACCCCGTCGCCGCCTTCGAGTCGGAGGAGATGAAGCGCATCCTCTTCGAGGCGATCAACAAGCTCCCCGACCGGGAGAAGATCGTCGTGACCCTCTACTACTACGAGGGCCTGACTCTCGCCGAGATCGGGCAGGTGCTCGGCGTGACGGAGTCCCGGATCTGCCAGATGCACACCAAGGCGGTCCTCCAGCTCCGAAGCCGGATGAGCGACAACGCCCGCCGGGACTAACCCTCCGCAGACCGCCCAAACCTCCTTTCCCGTGCTTCTTTGTGCGTTGACCCATGAAATACAAGGGTAACGACACAAAGAACCCCCCCAGGCACGCGTAAACGCCCACGCCGGGCCCGCCAGGTACGCCCAATGCGAAGCGAAGGGCGCTTTCGTCTGGTGCAAGGAGCGGCGGCGGTGGGTCAGTCCCTGGAGGCGACTCGCCCGGCCAACGAGACCAGTTCGGACGGAAGGTACGCCGGGCGGTGGTTCTCGGAGCCTCCATGGACTGAGTCCGCCGCCGCCGCTCCCGGCGCGCGGGCATAGAATGGGAGAAAGCACCATTCCGTAATCATTCCACACGCTCGACAAACCTTTGGGTGCCTCGGCCCGACCGGCTGGGGTCAAAACTTCGGGCGGAGGGGCTCGGCCCGCGAGGGCCCGGCCGGAACCGAAAGGGGGCGGCATGGCCGTCGTTACCATGAAGCAGTTGCTGGAGTCGGGCGTCCATTTCGGGCACCAGACCCGGCGGTGGAACCCCAAGATGCGCCGGTACATCTTCACCGAGCGCAGCGGG
>DASXNO010000145.1:0-13496 GCA_036495025.1 Actinomycetota bacterium
CGTGGCGGTCTTCGGGTCACAGGTGAACGAGCCGAAGGTCATCAGCAGGAAGCCCTGGTGGTCGGCGGCAAGGAAGCACTGCCCGAGCTTTCCGGTCTGGCAGTCCAGGCCGTCGAAGTCGGCCCCCTCCTGGTTGCCACCCGGCAGCGCCACCGCGGCGACCACCTTCCCGGTGCCCTTGTCGATCTGGAAGAACGCCTGCTCGCACGGCGGCCCCGATCCGGGGTGGCAGTCGACCGGAGCGGCCGAGGCGTGCCGCGGCATCCAGGCTGCGGCGACGGCCGCAAGGCCAAGGCAGGCCACGAGGAGGCGGGGCCATGCACCGGAAGTTCCCATAGCGCCCTTCCCCCGCCCCATTCGCAAATTGTACCGGCAAACGCGTCGTTCCGGAAGGCCGTGCGACCATTGGTGCGATTCCCGGCCTTCGGGCCCACGTTCGGCGTCAATCGCGCGCATACGCGCGAAGGACTACTAACCTTGCTGTCACCCCGGTTGCCCTCAGGATTCGTTCAAGCGTCGGGCGATCTGGGTGACCACCCGCCGGGGCGCCAACCGCACGCCGAAGGCGAGGAGACGGTTGCGGGCGCCCGGGATCACCACCGGCCTGCCCGCCATGAGGGCGGCGTAGCCGGCCTCGGCGACGGTCCGGGCGTCCATGGTGGACCCCTTGAACAGCCGCGATTGCTCGGCTCCGGCCTGGGAGGAGAAGCCCGTCTGCGTCGCGCCCGGACAGAGGGCGGTCACCGTGACGCCGGTCCCGGCCACCTCGTTGGCCAGCGCCTCACTCAGCGAGAGCAGGTACGCCTTCGTGGCGTAGTACACGGCCATCAGGGGGCCGGGCTGCAACGCGGCGGTCGAGGCGACGTTCAGGATCCGGCCGCTTCCCCGCTCGAGCATCGACGGCAGCAACAGCCGCATGAGCAGCGTCGGCGACTCGACGTTGAGCCGCAGCATCTCGATACAGCGCTCGACGTCGATCTCGGCGAACCTGCCGAGCAGCCCGAAGCCGGCGTTGTTGACGAGGACGTCGACCACCAGGCCCTCCGCGGCGAGCAGCTCGTGGATCTCCGCCGCGGCCTCGGAGCGGGCAAGGTCCTTGGCGATCACCCGGACGCGGACCCCGTGGTCCAGTTCCAGGCGCTCCGCCAGTGCCGCCAGCTTGTCAGCGCGCCGGGCCACCAGGACGAGGTCGTGGCCGTGCCGGGCAAGGATGACGGCCAGCTCGTAGCCGATCCCGCCCGAGGCACCGGTGACGAGGGCGAGCTTGCGGGGCTGGTCGGCGCTCACGTCAGCGCCGGACCGGGATGCCGGCCTCGGCCATGTGCTCCTTCACCTCGGCCACACGGAGCTCGCCAAAGTGCAACAGCGATGCCGCGAGGACGGCGTCGGCGCCGCCTTCGGAGATCGCCGCCGAGAAGTGGTCCAGGTTGCCCGCCCCGCCCGAGGCGACGAGGGGCACGGTGATGACCGCGTTCACCGCCCGCAGCAGGTCGATGTCGTAGCCATCCCTGGTGCCGTCGCGGTCCATCGAGGTGAGCAGGATCTCACCGGCTCCAAGCGCCTCGGCCCTCGCCGCCCACTCGACGGCGTCGATGCCGGTCGGCCGGCGGCCGCCGTGGGTAAAGACTTCCCACCCCTCGCCGCCGGGACGGCGGCGGGCGTCGACCGCGCAGACCATGCACTGGGCACCGAACTCCTCGGCCCCTTCGGTCAGGAGCTCGGGGCGCTGCACCGCGGCGGTGTTGATCGATACCTTGTCGGCCCCGGCCCGCAGCAGGCGGCGCACGTCGTCGATCCCGCGCGCCCCCCCGCCGACCGTGAGCGGGATGAAGACGCTCTCGGCGGTTGCCCGGGCCACCTCGAGCATCGTCTCGCGGCCCTCGTGCGACGCACCGATGTCGAGGAACACCACCTCGTCGGCCCCCTCCCGGTCGTAGAACGCGGCGAGCTCGACGGGATCCCCGGCGTCGATGAGGTCAACGAACTGCACACCCTTGACGACCCGTCCGGCGTGGACGTCGAGGCACGGGATCACCCGCTTGGCCAGCACGAGCGTCAGGTCGCCACCGCGGCGCCCGCCACAGCGGCCAGCGCTTCCTCCAGGGCGAGGGCCCCCGAGTACAGCGCCTTGCCGACGATGACGCCCTCGAGGCGGGGGTCCCGGAGGGACAGCAGCGCCTCGACGTCGGCGAGCCCGGCCACGCCGCCGGAGGCGATGAGGCCCATGCCCGAGGCGGCCAGCACCTCGCGGATCGCCGGGAGGTTGGGCCCCTCGAGCGTCCCGTCCCGGCCGATGTCGGTGAACAGGATCCGGGCGACCCCGGCCCCGGACAGGCGGGCCAGGACCTCGGCGGTCGTGTGGGACGACGACGCCTGCCAGCCCGCCACCTGGACCATCCCGTTGCGGGCGTCGACCGCCGCCACGAGGCCCCGGCCGAAGCGGCCCACCGCCTCCGAGAGGAACGCCTCGTCGAGCGCCCGGGTGCCCACGACCACCCGGGCGGCCCCGGCGTCGAGCCAGGCTTCGATAGCGGCGAGCGACCGGATACCGCCGGCGACCTGGACGGGCACGTCGACCGCCTCGATGATCGCCCGCATCACTGCGGCGTTTGCGGGCTCACCGCCGATCGCCCCCTCGAGGTCGACGACGTGCAGCCACGTCGCCCCCCGCTCCTGCCAGCCGGCGGCGGTGGCAACGGGGTCCTCGCTGTAGACGGTGGCCGCCTCCGGGTCGCCCCGCAGGAGCCGGACGACGCGCCCACCGACCAGGTCGATGGCGACGAAGATGTCGAACACCCGGTCCTCAGCCACCCTCGGCCACCCCCCGGGACCTCAGGCGGCGAAGGTCTGCAGGGCTGCGGTCAGCAGGGCAAGCCCGTCGACGCTGGACTTCTCGGGGTGGAACTGCACGCCGATGACGTTCCCCGCCAGGACCGCCGAGGCGAAGGTCTCGCCGTAGCTGGTCGTCGCTGCGGTGACGTCCGTGCCCGGGACGCACGCATAGGAGTGCACGAAGTAGAAGTGGCGGCCCTCGAATCCCCGCAGGAAACCGGTCGTCTGCCCGAGGGTGTTCCATCCCATGTGCGGGACCTTCACGTCGCCCCGCAGGCGGACGACCTTGCCCGGGAGGATGCCGAGGCCGGCGGTGTCACCCTCCTCGGAGTGGTCGAGGAACATCTGCATGCCCATGCAGATGCCGAGCAGCGGCCTTCCCGCCTCGGCCCACTCCCGCACGAAGGCATCGAGGCCCCCCCGGCGCAGGTTGGCCATGCCGGCCGCGAAGTTGCCGACGCCCGGCAGCACGACGATGTCGCTCGCCGCGAGGGCGCCGCGGTCCTCGGAGACGAAGCTCTCCGCCCCGACCTTCTCCAGCGCCTTGGCGACGCTGGCGAGGTTGCCCATCCGGTAGTCGACGATCCCCACGCGTTGCACGGCTACAGGACCCCCTTGGTCGAGGGCACCTCGTCGCCGGCCCTCGGGTCGACCTCGACCGCGATGCGCAGGGCCCTGGCCACCGCCTTGAAGACCCCCTCGACGATGTGGTGCGAGTTGCGCCCCGAGAGCAGCCGCACGTGCAGCGTGATGCCGCCCGAGCGGGTGAGCGCCATGAAGAACTCCTCGGTGAGGTCGGGGTCGTAGGTGCCGATCTGCTCGGTGGGCACCGGGGCGTCGAAGGCAAGGAACGGCCGGCCGGAGAGGTCGAGCGCCACGAGGACGAGCGCCTCCTCCATCGGCACGGCGGCCCAGCCGTAGCGGCGGATGCCTCGCTTGTCGCCGAGCGCCCGGGTGAGGGCCGTTCCGAGGGCGATCCCGACGTCCTCGACGGTGTGGTGCGAGTCGACGTGCAGGTCACCCTCGGCGTCGACGGTCAGGTCGATCAGCGAGTGCCGGCCGAGCTGCTCCAGCATGTGGTCGAAGAACCCGACGCCGGTGGCGACCTTCGCGACCCCTGTGCCGTCGAGATCGACGCGCACCCGGATGGCCGTCTCCCTCGTCGTGCGGTCGACCTCCCCGGTGCGGGCGGCAGGCGGGTTCACGGGAGGTCGGGCACGGCCGCCGGTCGCAGCGAGTCCGAGAGCGCCTCGAGGAACTTCTCGTCCTGGTCGGCGGTCCCCACCGACACACGCAGGCAGCCGTCGCAGCCGGGCGTCGAGGAGAAGTCGCGCACCAGCACGCCCCGGTCGAGGAGCCGGCGCCACACCTCGGGGGCCGGGAGCGACTCGCAGCGGAAGAGGACGAAGTTCGCCTGGCTCGGAAAGGCGGTGATCCCCTTTGTCGTGGACAGCTCGTTCCACAAACGGTCCCGTTCGTGGCGCATCGTCTCGACCGTGGCCGAGAGCTCGGCGGCGTGGTCCAGGGCGGTGAGGCCCGCAGCCTGGGTCAGGCTGGACAGGTGGTAGGGCAGCCGTACCTTCATCACCTCGTCGATGACCGATGGCTGCGCCACCATGTAGCCGATCCGGGCGCCGGCCATACGCCATGCCTTGGAGAAGGTCCGCACCGACACCAGGTGCTCGTACTCCTCGACCAGGCGCCACAGCGATCCTCCGGAGAACTCCGTGTAGGCCTCGTCGAGGATCACGAGGCCGGGCGCCGCCTCGCAGATGGCCACGACCGTTTCCTCGGGGATCACGGTGCCGGTGGGGTTGTTCGGCGAGCAGAGGAAGACGATCTCGGGCTTGCTCAGGCGGATGGCCTCGACCGAGGCGTCGGCGTCCATGGTGTAGTCGGGGTTGCGGCGGGCACGGATGAGGCGCGTGCCGCAGACCCGTGCGATGTGGGAGTGCATGGTGTAGGTGGGCTCGAACGTCATGACCTTGCGCTCCGAGCCGCCGAAGGCCTGCACGAGTTGCTGGATGACCTCGTTGGAGCCGTTGGCGGCCCACAGGCGCTCGGTCAGCGTGCCGACATGGCGAGCCAGGCCCTCCCGCAGGGCGGGGAAGTCGCGGTCCGGGTAGCGGTTGATCCCGAGCTTGGCCACCCGCCCCGCCAGGTCCTCCATGAACGCCGGCGGCGGCGGGTAGGGGCTTTCGTTGGTGTTGAGCCGGACCGCGACGTCGAGCTGCGGCGCGCCGTAGGCGTGCAGGTCCGCCAGGTCGGGCCGGGACGTCAGCCGCTCCCGCAGCTCGAAGTCACTCACTTAAAACGCACCTCCACCGCCCGGGCGTGGTTCGGCAGCCCTTCGGCCTCGGCGAAGGCAGCGACGTGGCGGCGGGCCGCCTGGAGCGAGTCCCGGGTCCCGGCGATGACCGCGCTGGCCCGCTGGAAGTGCGACGTGCGGAGCCCCGAGGCGAAGCGGGCGGAGGCCGCGGTCGGCAGGACGTGGTTGCTCCCGGCCAGGTAGTCGCCGAGCGATACCGGTGACCACGGGCCGACGAAGATGGCGCCCGCGTTGCGCAGGTGCTCGGCCGTGTCCGCTGCGCCCTCGAACAGCAGCTCGATGTGCTCGGGGGCGAAACGCTCGGCTGCCTCGATGCCCTGCTCCCGGCCGGCGACGAGCACGGCGCTGCAGCCGGCCTCGAGGATCGAGCGCAGTTCCGGCCCGGCGGCGATGGCGTCGAGGGTGCGCTCGAGCGCCGCCTCGACGGCCGGGGCAAGGGTCTCGTCCCAGGTGATGAGGGGGAACGATCCGTTCGGTCCGTGCTCTGCCTGGGCGATCAGGTCGGCGGCGACGATGGCGGGGTCGACCCCCTCGCCGGCCACGATGGCGATCTCGCTCGGGCCTGCGACATTGTCGATCTGCACCACGCCAGCGACCTCGCGCTTGGCGAGCGCCACGTAGATGTTGCCGGGTCCGACGATCACCTCGACGCGGGGGATCGACGCCGTGCCGTAGGCGAGGGCGGCGACCGCCTGCGCCCCGCCGACCCGGTAGACCTCGGTCACGCCGGCGACGTGGGCCGCGGCGAGCGTGGGGGCCGGTACGGACCCGTCGGCGGCCGGTGGCGTGCAGAGCGCGACCTCGGCCACGCCTGCCACCGAGGCAGGGACCGCGCACATGAGCACGGACGAGGGGTAGGCGGCACGGCCGCCCGGGACGTAGATACCCGCACGGCCGAGCGGCTGGACGGTCTCGCCGACGGTGGCCCCTCCGATCGTGGCCTTCCAGGGGGCGATGCGCTGGTGCTCGGCGAAGACCCGGATGCGGGCCGCTGCCTCGTGCAGGGCGTCGAGCAACTCCTGGGGCGCCGCGGCGGCAGCCTCCTTGATGTCCTGCTCGGGCACGCGCACGGCGTCCAGGCGGGCGCCGTCGAAGCGCTCGGTCAGCTCCCTGAGGGCTGCGTCGCCCCTCCGGCGGACATCGGCGATCACGCCACGGACCGTGTCCAGCGTGGCGCTTCCCGCCTCGTCGCCGGTGACCGGGCGGGGGATGGGGGTGTGCGGATCGGTACGGAGATCGATGGTACGCATCGTGGTTGAAGTCTACCGGAGGATCCCGGTCACTCCGAGGCCGGGCCCTCCGCCTCGATCTCGCCACACGCCCGGCAGACGACCGACCCGAGCATCACCGAGAGCCGGGTGCTCCCGCAGGCCGGGCAGTGGTCGGAGCGATCCCGCCAGAGCGGATCGGCCGCCTGGCAGTCCGGGCAGAGCAGCACCTGGGCGCCGCCCGTGACCAGCCTCGCCCACGGCGAGGCACCCTTGGCGGGGTCCGTCTGGCGCTTGCCGCACTGTACGCAGGGCACGCGTCCAGCCTAGGGGAAATGCGACGGCGGCGGTCCTGACGCGGTTAGGACGCGGTTACGACGCGGTTACGACGAGCCGCAGACCGTGAGTCCGTATGCGTTGGCGGCGTCGTTCGCCGCAGTGGAGTCGGCCTTGAAGTTGCTGGCGATCTGGCTGGCCCGTTTCATGTCATTCGCCCCCAGGGCCGCCGACTCGTCCTTGAGGTCGGCGATGAGCTTGTCGAGCTTGGCGAAGAAGCCCTCGATCGTCGCCTTGTCGGCGGGAGGCTGCGGCAGCTGCCTGAGCTGGGCGAGCCCGTCGGAGGTGATCGGGATGGCCTGGTCCACCACCTGCTTCAGCTTGGTCTGGTCGGTGCCCGGGTCCTGCAGGGCGTTGCCCTTGGCATTCATGCTGGCGCAGATGGCGTTGGCCCTGGACTGGTACTCGGACCTGGAAATGGTTGCGGGCGGCGCCGGGGACGTGCGAGAGGCAGCCGGACGGCTCGTGCAGGCCGCCAGGGCAAGCGGAGCCACGACCACCCACGTCAGCCGTCGCATCACCGCCGGATACTATCCGGCCGCGGGACCGCTCAGACGAGAGCTTCGACCCCCACCGAGCGGAGCTCGCCGTAGAGCCCGTTGCGCATCTCCACCGTGAAGCCTCCGCCGAGGCGCAGCACCGTGGTCTTGTCGTGGTTGCTGAGGTAGAGGAGCACCGGCGACGGCCCGGGGTGCGCGGCGAGCACCGCCTTGAGCTCCTCCAGGCGATCGGGGGTGCAGGTGTGCAGCGGCATCTTGATCCGCAGCGCCGTCGAGGCGGCCGATACGTCCACCGCCGAGACCTTCATCACGACCAGCTTCGGGTGGTCCTCCTTCACATCGACCCGGCCCTTCAGCAGGACGATCCGATCGACCTCCAGCAGGCCCGGCGGGGTCTCGTTGACGGTCTGCGGGAACAGCAGCACGTCGACCGAGCCCTTCATGTCCTCCAGGGTCCCGATCATCATCAGCTCTCCCTTTCGGGTGAACTTTCGCTCGAGCTTCGAGAGGATGCCACCGACACTCTTGATGGCGCCGTCCGGCACCTCGGTGAGATCGGCGATCTCGGCGTCGGCGTGGTAGCGCAGCGCTCCCGCCACCCCGGCGAGGGGGTGCTCGGAGACGTAGAAACCGAGCATCTCCTTCTCCGCCGCCAGCAGCTCGGACCGTGAGATGTCGCCGGCGGTGAGCTGCTCGCCGAAATGGGCGTAGGGCGAGAGGGCGGCACTGCTCGCCTCGGCGTCGTCGGGCTCGTCCCCGGAGAACAGGGAGAACTGGCCGGCGTCCTCGGAGCGGCGGTTGGCCATGGTGGACTCGATGACCCTGGCGGCCTGTTCCGAGAGCATGAGACCCCCCTTGGGGTCGTGGACGAGCAGGGCGCTTCGCTCGACGCCGATCGAGTCGAATGCCCCCGCCCGGGCCAGGGACTCCACCACCTTCTTGTTGAGCACCGAGGTGGGCACCCGGCGGGCGAAGTCGTGGAACGAGCCGAACCCCTCTCCTTTTTGCCCCAGGGGCACCCCGACCTTGCGGGAAGAGACGATGCACTCGGCCACCGCCTCGCCGACGTTGCGGATGGCCGAGAGGCCGAAGAGGATCTGGTCGCCCTTGGGCGTGAAGTCGAGTTCCGACGAGTTCACGTCGGGCGGCAGCACCTTGATCTGCAGAGCCATGCACTCCGCCAGGTAGGCGCGCATGCGGTCGGTGTTGGTCTTGACCGAGGTGAGCAGCGCCGCCATGTACTCGACCTGGTAGTGGGCCTTGAGCCAGGCGGTCTGGTAGGCGACGAGGGCGTACCCGTTGGCGTGCGCCCGGTTGAACGAGTACCCGGCGAAGGGCTTGATCGTCTCCCAGAGCTGCTCGGTCTCCTTGGCGGTGAGGCCTGAGGCCAGGCACCCGGAGTCGAACGCCGTCTTGGCCTTCGCCATGACGTCGCTCTTCTTCTTGCCGATCGCATAGCGGACCATGTCGGCGGCCTCCGGAGCGAACCCACCGACCACCTGGAGGATCTGCGTCACCTGCTCCTGGTAGACGATGACGCCGTTCGTGTCGGCGAGCACCTGCTCGAGCGACCGGTGCAGGTAGGTGACCGAGGAGCGGTCGTGCTTGCCCTTCACGTACCGGGGGATCTCCTCCATGGGGCCGGGGCGGTAGAGGGCGATCAGGGCGGCGATCTCTTCGAATCGGTCCGGGTGGAGCTGGCGCAGCAGCCGGGTCATGCCCGGCGACTCCATCTGGAAGATGCCCGGCGAGTTCCCCCGCTGCAGCAGTTTGAAGACCTCCGGGTCGTCGAGCGGGGCGTTGTCGACGTCCGCCTCTTCGTTCCGGTTGTTGCGCACGTGGGCCAGGGTGTCCTCGATAACCGTCAGGTTGCGCAGCCCGAGGAAGTCCATCTTCAGCAGGCCGATCAGCTCCACGACGTTCTGCTCGTACTGGGTCACGACTTCGCCGTCGGCATCGGTGCGCTGCAGCGGGACGTGGTTGACGAGCGGCTCGCGCCCGATCACGACGCCGGCGGCGTGGATCGAATGCTGGCGCCGCAGGCCCTCGAGCTTGCGGGCGGCCTCGATCACCTGCGCGGAGATCTGATCCTCCTCGAAGGTCTTCCGCAGCTCGGCGGCATTGGGGTAGGCGTCGTTGCGGCCGCTGTTGCGCGGCCACTCGACGTTGCGGTCGAAGCAGGCCTCGAAGGGGGCGTCCTTGCCGAGGATGGCGGGGGGGTACATCTTCGCAAGGCGATCGCCGATCGAGTAGGGGAGGCCCAGCACCCGGGCGGCGTCCCGAAGCGCCTGCTTCGCCTTGATGGTGGAGAAGGTGATGATCTGCGCCACGCGGTCCTCGCCGTAGCGCTCGGAGACGTAGCGGATGACCTCGCCGCGCCGGCGCTCGTCGAAGTCGATGTCGATGTCGGGCATCTGCTTGCGGCCGGTGTTGAGGAAGCGCTCGAAGCCCAGCCCCCAACGGATCGGGTCGATCTCGGTGATGCCGAGGGCGTAGGCCACCATCGACCCGCCGACGGAGCCCCGGCCCGGTCCGACCCGGATGCCCTGCGACTTCGCCCACTGCACGAAGTCCGCCACGATGAGGAAGTAGCCGGGGAAGCCCATCTGCTCGATGACCGAGAGCTCGTGGCGCATCCGCTCCTCGATCTCGTCGGTGACGTCGGGATAGCGCCTGCGGACCCCCTCCTCGGTCATCTTGTAGAGGTGGCTCGCCAGCGTCTCGCCCTCGGGCACCTCGAAGTCCGGGACGAGCGCGTTGTGGAGCGGGATCTCGATGTCGCAGAGCTCCGCCACCATCAGCGTGTTCTCGACCGCCTCCGGGTACTCCGGGAAGGCGAGGTCCATCTCCTCCCGGCTCTTCAGGTAGAACTGGTCGGTGTCGAAGCGCATCCGGTCGGTGTCGGCGAGCTCCTTGCCCATCTGGATGCAGAGCAGGATGTCGTGGGCGCCGGCGTCCTCCTTCTCGCTGTAGTGGGAGTCGTTCGTGGCGACGATGGGGATCCCCAGCTCCCGCCCGATCTCGGCGATCTGCACGTTGAGAGCCGGCTGCTGGGCGAGGCCCTGGTACTGGACCTCGAGGAAGTACCGGTCGCCGAAGATCTCCCGGTACTCGGCGGCGACCCGGCGGGCCTCGTCGGGCTTGCCCGCGACGAGGTTCTTCTGGAGTTCGCCCGATAGGCAGCCCGACAGGACGATGACCCCGTCGTTGTACTTGGCGAGCAGCTCCCGATCCATCCGGGGCCGCCTGGAGCGGGAGTCGTAGCCCTCGAGGAAGGCCAGCGTGGAGAGCTGCATGAGGTTGCGGTACCCGGTGGGGTTGGCCGAGAGCATCGTCAGGTGGTGGTAGGCGGTCTCCCGGTGGGCCGGACGGTCGAAGCGGCTCTTGGGTGCGACGTAGGCCTCGACGCCGATGATCGGCTTGATGCCGGTCGCCCGGCCCTCCAGGTAGAACGGGATGGCCCCGTACATGACGCCGTGATCGGTGAGACCGACCGCCGGCATCCCCAGCTCCTTCGCCCGGGCGAACATCTTCGGGATGCGGCTGGCCCCGTCGAGCATCGAGTACTCCGAGTGGGAGTGGAGATGCACGAAGCTCAAGCGGGCCTCCAGAGAGCGGGAAAACTTACAAGGCTGTAACTACCGGCTCGGTGGATTCTAGACGTGACGACGTTGGGTGTCCACCCCTCGCTTCTCAATGGGCGCCCTGACCATCCTCGACCTTCTTTGTATGTTTACGTGTCAATATCGCACTTCTTCATACAAAGAACGCCCGGCCTCAGGAGAACCACAGCGCCTGCGCGTAGAATTCCCGCCATGGCCAAATCCACCGGCAAGTCGCCGCCCCGCAAGGCAGGCAGCGGCCAGCGCCGCAAGCCTGCCCCCTCCCCCATCGATCCCGAGAAGGTTGCTGCCGCCAAAGCGGCAAAACGGGCGGAGGCAGAGGCCGCCGCAGCGCGCAGGGCCGCCCAGGCCGCCCGGCTCGCCCGCAAGAAGCGGCAGCGGACGCTCGCCTACGGAGCGATCGGGCTGGTGCTCCTGGTCATCGCCGGGCTGATTGCGGTGAAGCTCGTGCACAAGCCGGCCGCCGACACCGGCTCCGGCATCCAGGCCGCCGACCCTGCGGTGGTCGCGCAGATCACCGGCATCCCGGCGTCCGTGCTCGACAAGGTGGGCGACGGGGGGTTCCTCCCGGACTTCCGCCTGCCCGTGGGCAACCCGCCGCCCCCACCCCTCGTCGACGGCGGCCTTGCCCGCGTGCTCTACGCCGGCGGCCTGTTCTGCCCGTTCTGCGCCACCCAGCGCTGGCCCATGGTCGTCGCCCTGTCGCGCTTCGGGACTTTTCAGGGGCTTCGCTTCGCGCGCTCGGCCACCCAGGGCGAGACCGTCCAGAACATCCATACGTTCAGCTTTTCGGGCGTCACCTATACGAGCAGCTACCTTTCGTTCACGGCCTACGAGACGACGGACCGCAACCACAAGCAGCTCGACCAGCTGTCCCCGGCCGACGCGACCCTCGTCAACACCCTCGACAACCAGCCGACCCTGCCCTCCGGCACGACCGCCGGCACCATCCCCTTCGTCGACATCGGCAACCGGTGGGTCCTCGCCGGGGCCAGCTACAGTGCCACCGACCTCCAGGGCAAGACCTGGGCACAGATCGCTTCGGCCGCGTCCTCGGGGACCGGGCCCGGGAAGAACCTCGACGCCACGGCGAACTGGATCACGGCCGCCCTCTGCAAGGTGACTGGGAACAAGCCTGCCTCGGTGTGCTCGGACCCCGTGATCGCCGGCCTGGAGACACGCCTCCCCGTCCAGTGACGGCACGTCGGTGACCGCACGCTGGGTGCGCGTCGCCGCCCCGTTGCTGTGCCTGGCCGGTCTCGGCGTGTCTCTGTATCTCACGATCGCCCACTACAACGCCAAGGTGATCCTCGCCTGCCCGGCGACCGGCATCGTGAACTGCGCAAAGGTGACCCAAAGCCCTCAGTCCGCGATCCTGGGCGTGCCCGTTGCGCTCCTGGGCCTGCTGTACTTCGTGGCGATCACCCCCCTTCACCTTCCCGCCGCCTGGCGCAGCGAGTCGGGCCTCCTGCGCCGGGCCCGGGTGGCGGCGGCCGTGGCCGGCATCCTCATGGTGCTGTACCTGATCTATACGGAGCTCTTCACCCTCGACGCCCTCTGCCTGTGGTGCACGGCCGTGCACGTCATTACCTTCCTACTCTTCGTCGTCACGCTCGTGGGGACGATGCAGATGCAGATGCAGTTGGAGCCCGAGGCGGAGCCACTCTCAACTTAGTCCAGAATCGCGCGTATACGCGCGCTTTCGGACTAACATTTGACCGACGAATCTTTCCTCATATCCTCGACGGCCGCATCTTGATGAGATCTAGGTCGAGGGAGACATCCGGCTGGTTGGGTTCGACTGTCTCTTGAACGAGGCTACTCAGCTTCTTGGCAATCGGGGTGAGGGCGGGATCGCCGTCACCCCAGATCTCCCCAGCCTCGAACCAACCCTGACCGAGCTTCTTCGCCGAAAGCGTCAGGCGAACCCGTCCGCCGAGGATCCCGGTGAAGATGACTTCAAGCCGGCTGGGGTCCCCGTTGACAAACTGACATGCCTGCAGACGCCAGTTGTCATCGATGAACGGACCTGCTGGATTGCCCGCCAAATCGACATTCATGGACGTCAAAATGTGGGTGAGTTGCTCGGGAAGAGTCGCCGGGAAAACCCCCGGCCCTCGGGTGGACCTCATGGGAACTCCTTGCATCGCTCGATGGTGTGACAATTGGTGGTTCTAAGATAGTCGCCGTATGCCGTCAGGACATCGCCATTTCTGCGGATGACAACCACTTTGAAGCGCTTCCCGCAGTTCGGCCCTCCCGACATCGGAGCGACGGTCGCTGACGACGCCGCAGCTCCCGCTGGGGGCGACCAGACGAAGCAGGCGGCGGCGACCGCCAAGATACCGACGCAACTCCCAATCCACCTCTTCATCATACCGGAGCCCTCCTTACCCTAGTTAGACATTGCTGTGTCCCTCAACGGAGAACAACACTTCTCTACGTATAATAGAGGTCAAACGCCCTTTGTCAACAAGTACGCGTCTCTAGGGATTTCTAGACGCAGAGGGACTGAGGTTAGGCGCTGATCGCGCGTATATGCGCGATTGCGGACTAACCTTGGTTCAGCGGGGCCTCTGGGGCTAGCGGTCTGCTTCCAGGGTGTGAAGCACCGCCGCGAGGTCGGGCGGGAGTGGCTCGACGATGTCGATGGCGGCCCCCGTCACGG
>DASXNO010000146.1:0-2091 GCA_036495025.1 Actinomycetota bacterium
CGATCTCGAGCTCGTGCACCGAGACCTGCCTGAGCCGGGCCGGGGCCAGGTCCGAGTTCGGGTGCAGGCCTGCGGCATCTGCCACAGCGACACCCTCGCCTCCCTCGGCATGGCCGCCTCCTATCCCCGCGTGCCCGGCCACGAGGTCGCCGGGGTCATCGACGCCGTCGGTGAGGACGTGCCGGCCTGGGAGCCGGGCCAGCGCGTCGGCATCGGATGGTTCGGCGGCGCCTGCTCCACCTGCGACCCGTGCCGGCGGGGCGACATCATCAATTGCAGGGGCTTCCAGGTCACCGGCCTCGCGTTCGACGGCGGCTACGAGGAAGCCATGCTGGCGCCCGCCGACGCCCTCGCCGCCATCCCCGATGCCCTGAGCGCCGAGGAGGCGGCACCGCTGATGTGCGCCGGGGTCACCACGTTCAACGGCCTGCGTCGCTCCCGGGCCTCGGCCGGCGACCTCGTCGCCATCCTGGGACTCGGCGGACTCGGGCACGTGGGCGTGCAGTTCGCCGTGAAGATGGGCTTCGAGACCGTGGCCATCGCCCGGGGGCAGGAGAAGGCCGACTCTGCCCGGCAACTCGGGGCACACCACTACATCGACAGCACCAGCCAGGACGTGGCGGGCGAGCTGACGCGACTCGGCGGGGCCAGCGTCGTGCTCGCCACCGTGACCAACGCTCCGGCGATGACGGCGACCATCCCGGGCCTGGGTCCCGGAGGCCAGCTCGTCATCGTCGGCGTGCCGCCGGAACCGTTGCAGATCGGCGCGCGCGACCTCATCGGGGCCAGCCGCTCCGTCGTGGGTCATCCCAACGGTACCGCGAAGGACTCCGAGGACACCCTGGCCTTCGCCAGCCTCACGGGGATCCGACCGATAATCGAGGAGTTCCCGCTGGAGCGGGCAGCCGAGGGGTACGAACGCATGCTGGCAGGGCAGGCACGCTTCCGTGCCGTCCTGACCACCGGGTGCGGCGCTGCCTAGCGCCGACCGGCCCGGGAACAGTTGGGCAGGAGCCAGTTCCGCGGTCGACGGGGCAGGACCGACATAGCCGGGCTCGGGGTCACGCTTCGCACGCTGACCGACACGGAGTCCCGGCACGCGTCGGCCCTCGAGCTGTTCTTCGACCTCGTGCTCGCCGTCGCCATCGCGGCGCTGGGGGAGCTGCTCGCCCACGACACGTCGCTTCGGGGGTTCCTGCGCTACGGCGCCCTGTTCGTCCCCGTCTGGTGGGCCTGGGTGGGCTACACGTTCTATGCGGACCGCTTCGAGACCGACGATCTGTTGTACCGGCTGCTCGTCCTCCTCGCGATGCTGGCGATCGCCGGCATCGCGCTCAACACGTCCCTCGCGTTCTCCAGCCGCTCGGCCTCCCGGGCCCTCGCTGCCAGTTACGTCGCGGTCCGGCTGATCCTTCTCGTCCTGTACGCCCGGGCCTACCGCCACGAGCCGCGTGCCCGGCCGCTGTGCGGCAGCTATCTCGTCGGATTCAGCATCGGAGCCGCGTGCTGGCTCGCCAGCGTCTTCGTCGACCCGCCGCTGCGCTACGAGCTGTGGGCCGCCGGGCTCGCGGTGGAGCTCGCCACCCCGCTCCTCAGCGTCTCGGCGATCAAGCGGGTGCCCTACCATGCTTCGCACATCCCGGAACGCCTGGGATCCTTCACAATCGTCGTGCTGGGCGAGACGGTGGCGCTCACGGCCACCGGCGTCACGAGCCGGCTGCATCCGGCGGCATCGCTGATGGCGGCGGGCGGGTTCTTCCTCGCCGCCGCCCTCTGGTGGATCTACTTCGAGTTCGTCGACGACTCGCCGATGCGGGGCGGGATGGTGGCGGGACAGACCTACGTCTACGGCCATCTCCTGGTCTTCATGGGAATCACCGCGACCGGGGCCGGCGTCCTGCTTGCCATTCGCACCGGGAACGCCGTCGGGCTCAGCGCGGGGGCGCGCTGGGCGCTGTGTGGCGGGCCGGCCATCTTCCTCGTCGCCATCGGCATCATCCACCTCGTCAATACGAGGCGGCTTCGAGACGCCCGCGTCGTGGCCCGCTTCGGGACCGGTGCGGCGGCGGCCGCGCTCGCCGTGCTCGGCTC
>DASXNO010000147.1:0-2779 GCA_036495025.1 Actinomycetota bacterium
GGAACACCCATGGAACACCTCTCTTTCTCAGGGATGATGGGGAAGCCACTACGGCTTCCAACCGAAGGGTTCGGAATGCTGCGCTTTGAACCGTTGCTCGCGTGTCGCCCAAGAGGCGTGGCGGGAGCGATTCTCGGAAGATTGGCCGGCTGTTGGGGCCATTGATGTTGCGAACCGGAGATGGAGGTCCGCCGTGGTCGCTGGGTTCCAGATTTGGAAGAAGCGACTACTGCAGCTTAGATCCGTTGAATGAAAAGGTCAATACAGGCTTGTAGGAGTTGCCGGGTGCGCTGTCCCAATCGCCTCAGGACCTCGGGTCGCGCTCCCGGGCGATGCGCGCCAGGCTCCGCACAAGGACCCGGACGACAACGAAGCGGTCGTTTTTCGTCGCGACGGCCTCGATCTCAGGATCCTCGTGGTTGACGGCGACCACGAACTGGGCGCCCTCCGCGCGCACCGCCTCATACTCGGGGATCGTCAGGCCAACCTTTTCCTGGCAGCCGGGGCACCCGCATTCGCACGCGTAGTCGTCCGCCTCGGCGGGAGGGTCGGTAGGAGCATGGGAGCCGAGATGGACGTTGGCTTCCTCGGTCCACTCGTTTCGCTCCCGGATCCCCGCCCGGCGCCTTGCCTCATGCTCCCGCCATCCGTCCATCAGCCCCCCGCCCCTCCGGGAGGAGGCCCAGTGCCGGGAGCCGGCATGTTCCCGATGCCACTGGGGTGTCGCCTGCCCGCGTACTCCCTGGCCTGCCCGGCGCGACCGCCGGCGTCGTGGCAGCTTCCCCCATCGCCTTGGACACGGAGCAACCACGGAGGCCTCCCCATGTTGCATGGATGGCCGGGCCTTGAGCCCCACGAGCAGCCCTTGCCGAGGAGGGCTGCGGCTGGTGGGAAGGCACGACCGGGCGCTACGGTCGATGCGGCATGGCCCGCCGGATCTGGAGACAGCCCGCCTAGTGTACGCCCCATCACGAAGCCTTGGTCCTGCTCCTTCAGGCGGGCATCTTTTCTCGAGCGGCGGGGCAGACTACCTACCCTGACCGCCGCAAACAGCACCGAGGAGCACGGATGGGCCCGAAGAAAGGACCGCTTCGCATCATCATCGCCGGCGGCGATTCCACGCGTGCCGGGCAGGTCGCCACCCTGTTGGGCGGCCTCGGCCATGAGGTGGTCACCGTGGTGGAGGATCTCCCAGCGTTGACGAACCTCTCGGAGGAGTACTGGCCCGACGTGGCGATCGTGATCGTCGGGGACAGCTCGCAGGCTGCGCTCGGCCTGATCCGAAGAATCGTCAAAGAGGCTGCGTGTCCGGTGATCGCCGTCCTCGACACCCAGGATCGGGCCTTCATCACCCAGGCCGCCAGGCTGGGCATCTTCGCCTACATCGTCGACGGCCACGACCCCCAGGAGTTCCACAGCACGATGGACATCGCGCTGTGCCGCTTCGCCGAATACCACGACCTGGAGGGAGCCTTCGGCCGGCGCGCCATCACCGAGCGGGCCAAGGGGCTCCTGATGGAGCGACATGCCTGCTCGGAGGAGGCGGCATTCAACATGCTGCGGGACCGGTCACGCCTGACCGGACGCAAGCTCATCGACCTTGCGGAGGCCGTGCTCCTGTCGCACCTGCTGCTGCCGGGCGTGGAAAACCCCTCCCCCTCGCAGGTCGACTCGCAGGTCCGGGAGACCTCGGGCGGGATGGAAGCTTCATGCTGAGCGCAGGTACCCAGCGTGAAGCTTTGGCGCTCTACCAGGTGGCGACATCGGCGCGAGAAATAACTAGAATCCCAGCCAACTCCATTCACGCCCAATATTCCTCACTACGGGAGAGCAGGCATATCGTATGAAACTGTGCAAATTTATTGGGGGAATACTCTTCCTCGGAGCCATGCTCGCAGCAGGACCTGCAGCAAGCGCTGCCGGACCAGGTGTGGGACTTGGAACGGCCGCCAGTTTCGGAGTTCTGGCCGGCACCGCGGTCACCAACGTCGGTGCCACCACGATCGACGGAAATGTCGGGGTGAGCCCCGGCGCCGCGGTGATCGGGTTTCCCCCTGGAGGGACCGCGAACGGGACGGTTCATTCGGCCGACGCGGTGGCATCGCAGGCCCAGACTGACCTGACCATCGCGTACAACGACGCCGCCGGACGAACAGGCGGCGCCACCGTGTCGGGGGACCTCGGCGGCAGGACCCTGACGCCGGGGGTGTACACGTCGGCGAGCTCGCTGGGGCTCACCGGGACGCTCACGCTTGATGCACAGGGCAACCCCAATGCCGTCTTCGTCTTCCAGGCGGGGTCCACCCTGACCACGGCGTCGGGGAGCCACGTGAACATGATCGGCGGCGCCCGGGCGTGCAACGTCTTCTGGCAGCTCGGCAGCTCCGGGACCCTGGGAACGAACTCGGTCTTCAGAGGCAACGTCCTGGCCCTGACGTCGATCACGGTGACCACCGGCACGACGGTGGAGGGCCGAGTCCTGTCACGCAACGGGGCCGTCACCCTGGACACGGACATCATTACGAAGGGGACGTGCACGACATCACCCGGGGGTACGGCCGGCACTGGCGGCACCACCTCACCCGGGGGAACGACCGGCACTGGTGGGACTGGCGGCACCGGCGGGACGACCTCACCCGGCGGCACGACCGGCACTGGCGGCACCGGCGGCACGACCTCCCCCCGCGGCACGACCGGCAAGGTGCTTCCGGTCACCGGAGCAGCGCTCCCGATCGGTTCGACCGTCACCCTGGCTGTTGGCCTGATCCTGATCGGGCTT
>DASXNO010000148.1:0-8369 GCA_036495025.1 Actinomycetota bacterium
CCCGGCTCAGGTCCCGGCTGAGGCCCCGGCCACGGCCTCGTTCGCGGGTGAGCTGGGAAACCTTATGATTCCCGAGCGCTTCTCTGTTGCTCATAGGACCGTTCGAACAATGCCCAAGACCATCCTCATCGCCGATGACGACCCCACCATCATCAAGCTGCTGCAGGTCAACCTCGAGATGGAGGGCTATGCGGTCGTCTGCGCCTACGATGGCCAGGATGCGGTCGAGAAGGCACAGGAGCAGCCCCCCGACCTCGTCCTCCTCGACATCATGATGCCGAGGATGGACGGCTGGGCGGCCCGTGAGGCGCTGGCGGCCATCCCGCGGCTCCAGGACACGCCGGTCATCTTCCTGTCCGCCCGTGCCCAGCAGGCCGACCTCCGGCGGGGCTACGAGGCAGGGGCGGCGGAGTACGTCACCAAGCCATTCGACCCGACGGAGCTGCTCGACATCATTGGCCGGGTCCTCGACGGCAACTACGAGCGCCCGCCCCTCGGCGGTGGGCGACTGTGATCCAGGAGCGGCTCCGCGGCCTGCTGGGAGAGGCCATCGAGGAGCTCCGTCGAGACGGGGTCATCCCCGACGTCGTCACCGCGCCGGTGGAGCTGCAGCGCCCCGCCCGACCCGAACACGGGGACTTCTCCACCAACATCGCCCTGGCGCTGAGCGGCAAGCTGCAGACCCCCCCTCGGGCGCTGGCGGACCGAATCGTGCAGGCGCTCCCGGACGCCGACTGGCTGGCCAAGGTGACGGTGGCAGGACCGGGCTTCATCAACTTCGTCCTGACGCACACCTGGCTGCAGGACACCCTGCGGGACATCGCCCGGCTCGGGGAGGACTACGGGCGCTGGGACAGCCCCGACACGCCGGAGGACGCGAAGGTCCAGGTCGAGTTCGTCTCCGCCAACCCCACCGGCCCCCTCCACGTGGGGACCGGCCGCAACGCTGCCTATGGCGACGCCCTGGCCAGCCTGCTGGAGGCCGCCGGGCACTCGGTCACCCGCGAGTACTACATCAACGACGCCGGGCGCCAGACCGACCTGTTCGCCCAGTCGCTCGAGGCCCGCTACCTCCAGGCCCTGGGCCAGGAGGCCGAGGTGCCGGAGGACGGCTACGCCGGCCAGTACCTCGTGGAGCTCGGCAGGGAGCTCGCCGAGGCCCAGGGCGTCGGGCTGGCTGGCCACCGCGAGGAGATCCGTACCTGGGGCCTCGAGCGCATGCTCGACGGCATCAAAGCCACGCTGGAGCGGTTCGGGGTCCGTTTCGACACCTGGTTCTCCGAACAGTCGCTCCACGACAGCGGCAAGCTGACCGAGGCCCTCGAACGGTTGCGGGACGCCGGCGTCACCTTCGAGCAGGACGGGGCGGTCTGGTTCCGTTCCACCGAGTTCGGCGACAGCCGCGACCGCGTCCTCGTCCGCTCCGACGGCCGGCCGACGTACCTCATGTCGGACACCGCCTACCTCCTCGACAAGGTCGAGCGGGGCTTCGCTCACGCCGTCTACGTCTGGGGTGCCGACCACCACGGCGCCGTCGCGAGCCTGGAGGCCGTGCGCCGGGCGCTCGACCTTCCGATCGTCGTGGAGATCCTGCTGTACCAGCTCGTCAACCTGTACTCGGGAGGCGAGGTCGTCCGCATGTCGAAGCGCACCGGCGAGATCGTGACGCTCGACGAGCTGATCGACGAGGTCGGGGTCGACGCAGCCCGGTTCACCTTCCTGCTGCGGTCGCTCGACGGTGCCCTCGACTTCGACCTTGACCTCGTGAAGGCGAAGTCCCAGGAGAATCCCGTCTACTACGTCCAGTACGCCTACGCCCGGATCCGCTCCATCCTCCGGACGGCAGCGGAGCGGGGCATCATCCTGGGCCCGATCGAGGACGCTCCTCTCGCCGAGCTCGTGCACGATTCGGAGCAGGCGCTCGCCCGGATGCTCTCCGAGTACCCGGAGACCATCCTGGTTTCCGCCCGCCTGCGGGCACCCCACCGCCTGACGACCTACACCCGGGAGCTCGCTGCCCTGTTCCACGCCTTCTACCGGGACTGCCGGGTGATCTCGGACGATCCCCAACTGACGCAGGCGAGGTTGTGGCTGGCGGAGGCAACCCGCCAGGTGCTTGCCAACGCCCTGACCGTGCTCGGCGTCGGCGCGCCCGAGAAGATGTAGCGGGCATGCCCCACACGCTGAAGGACGTCCTCCCGGTGACCGCCACGGTCAACGGCGCATCCCATCTCGAGGTGGGCGGCTGCGACACCTGCGACCTCGCGGCGGAGTTCGGGACGCCGCTGTACATCTTCGACGAGGCCACGTTCCGCACCCGTGCCCGGGAGCTGCGCGCCGCCTTTCCCGACGCCAGCCTGTACTTCGCCGCCAAGGCCTGCCCGGCCCTTGCTGTCCTCCAGCTCGCCGCTGCGGAGGGCCTGGGGGTCGACGTCGCCTCAACGGGTGAGCTGCATGCGGCCCTCGTCGCCGGCGTGCCGCCGGCGCGCATGACGCTGCACGGCAACAACAAGTCGGATGCCGACATCATCCGGGCCGTGGCGGTGGGAATCGGGCGCATCGCCGTCGACAACTTCGACGACATCGACCGGGCGGCCGCAGCGGCGGCAGAGGCCGGCCGCCGGCAGGCGATCCTGCTGCGGGTCACGCCCGGGGTCGAGGCACACACCCACACCTACATCCAGACGGGCCAGGCGGACTCGAAGTTCGGCCTGTCGATCGAGGCGGGACTCGCCATGGACGCAGTCGAGCGGGCCGACGCCTACGACACCCTCGACCTCGTCGGCATCCACGCGCACATCGGGTCGAACATCTTCTCCTACGACCCGTTCGGTAAGACGGTCGAGATCATCTTCGACTTCCTTGCCGACGTCGAAAAGGTGCTGGGCATCACGGTCGAGGAGGTCAACCTCGGCGGCGGGCTCGGGATCCCGTACATCGCCGGCGACTTCCCGATCCGCCTGGATCTGCTGGCCAAACTGATCACCGAGACCGCCGAGCAGGAAGCCGCCCGCCATGCCATCCCGGTCCCTCGGCTGGCCTTCGAGCCCGGGCGGTTCCTCGTCGGCAACGCCATGGTCACGCTGTACTCGGTCGGCGTGGTGAAGGACATCCCCGGGATGCGGACCTACGTCTCGGTCGACGGGGGCATGAGCGACAACATCCGCCCCGCCCTCTATCAGGCACGGTACGCCGCCCTCCTTGCGAACAAGGCCCTCCAGGAGCCCGGCAGGACGGTGACGGTGGCAGGGATGCACTGCGAGTCGGGCGACATCCTGGTGCGCGACGCGCTCCTTCCCGCGTCGGTGCAGCGCGGCGACGTGCTCGCCATCCCGGCGACCGGCGCCTACGGGTACTCGATGGCGTCCAACTACAACCGCCAGCCCCGGCCGGCGGTCGTGCTGGTCAAGGACGGAGCGGCGCAGACGATCGTGCGGCGCGAAAGCCTGGAGGATCTCCTGCGACTCGAGAGCCTGCTGCCCTAGGAATCTTTCCGCCGCCGTGGGACCTTTTGGGTTTTTCGGGTAGAGCTTCGGTGCGAAGATCCGGTGCCCGTGCGGGCGGATCGAAAGGGGGCTTCATGCGCAGCAGGAAAACGATGGGGATCGTCGCCGGTGTCGCCGGGCTCGCCCTCGTGGCAACCATGGCCGTCGCCGTGCCGGTCTTCGCCAACGGGGGAACGGCAAGGTCGGGGTCCCCCTGGGGAACGGCAAGGTCGGGGTCCCCCTGGGGCAAAACGTGGCAGAACGGCAACGTGTTCGTCGGCCACATGAACGGCAGCCTGGAGATCCCGCCGGCGGAGCCGACCGCCACCGCCGAGGCCGTCATCACCCTGAAGCCGGCGAGCACGACGGTCTGCTTCCACCTGAGCTGGGACGGCCTCACCTCGGTCACCGCCGCCCACATCCACTCCGGGGCAGCCGACGTCACGGGATCGGTCGTCGTCCCGTTCTTCAACGGTCCGATCCCCGACACGATCTCGAGCGTCGGGGGCTGCGTGCACGACGTCGACCCGGCCCTGATCAAGGCCATCCACGACCACCCGTCGGACTACTACGTCAACGTGCACGACGCCGCCTTCCCGGGGGGAGCGGTCCGCGACCAGCTCCACCGGTGGACAAAGCACGAAAGCAACGAGGAGGAGTGAGGGCCTGAGGTAGCGCGTCAGGCGTCGAAGCTGCCGACCGACTCCCGGAGCGAGGCCAGGGTCTTGGCCAGGAGGCGGGACACGTGCATCTGCGAGATCCCGAGCTTCTCGGCGATCTTGCTCTGGGTCTCGTTCGCCACGAAGCGCAGGTAGAGGATCTCGCGCTCGCGCGCCGGGAGCTTCTTCAGCAAGGGGGCGACGCTGGCCCACGATTCGAACAGCTCCAGGGCCTCGTCCTCGGCGCCCAGCTGGGAGATGGAAAGGCTGCCGTCATCGGTTCCCGTCGGCGCGTCCAGCGACTTGAGGGAGTAGACCTGGGCGGCGTTCATCGCCTCCAGCACCTCCTCCTCCGAGAACCCCAGCGAGTCCCCGATCTCCTGGAGCGTCGGCGACCGGCCCAGCTCCTGGGCGAGGGCCGGCACGACCTCGGCAAGCTGCAGGCCCACCTCCTGGAGGCGGCGGGGCACCCGGATCGCCCACCCCTTGTCGCGGAAGTAGCGCTTCAGCTCGCCGACGATCGTGGGAGTGGCGTACGTGGAGAACTCGACACCCCGGTCCGAGTCGAAGCGGTCGATGGCCTTCAGCAACCCCAGGCTGGCCACCTGGATGAGATCCTCCAGCGGCTCGCCCCGGCCCCGGAACCGGCGGGCGAGGTACTCGACGAGCGGCAGGTGGAGCTCGACGAGCCGGTCGCGCGCGGAGGGGTCGGTCGGGAGCTGCTCGAAGAGCTCCCGCGTGCGTTCGCGATTGAGGTCGCGCTGTTCCGTGTCGGTCACCGGCGTGGCCCCCGTCGAGTCCATTCGGCTGTCAACTCTCTGTGACGCTTTCCCGCGCCGGCCCGGCCAGCACCAGGCGGATCGCGGGACACCCCTCCTCGAGGACGAACGACACCTGGTCGACCAGGCCGGCCAGGATGCGCCATGCGAGCGTCCGCTGGGCAGGAGGCGGCCACGTGGGCACCGGCGCATCGGTCATGACGGTGACGTCGATCTCGTCCTCGGCCCGCAGCCGGACGGAGAGCCTGCCTCCCCGGTTGGCGCCCTCCGCGGGCGTCAGGCCAAGCAGGTAGGCGGCCGCCTCGCTGGCGGCCAGGCACAACTCGTTGATCGCGTCGTAGCTGAGGCCCCTGCGGGCACCGACCCCCGATACCACGGCGCGCACGACGTGAAGGAAGTCCGGCTTCGCCGGTACGCTCAGTGAGACGTCGCCCATTGTCCTGACCTCGACCGCATTCACCCCTGTGTTCACCTCGTGCATGCTCACCCCAGGACTGTCCCCGGAGTCTAGACCTGGCAAACCCCCCCAGGGAGTGCCGACCCCTGGACCCATGCTCTTTTCCTCTCGTGGTCCGCTCCTCCCCTGACCCCCTACAGTTTGCCAGGCTGGAGGCTGGGGTAGATCATGCGCGGATGGAGGCCCACGGAGGCGGCGACCAGCAGGATAACGGAGAACACGCGATCCAACCGTTTGGTGTCGCCTGCCGGAGCGAGGGTGACTGGACGGTCCTGGACGTTCGGGGAGACGTGGACGTCTACAGCTCCCCCACGCTGCGCCACCAGATCCTCGATCGTATCCAGCGGGGCGACAGCAGGATCATCGTCGATCTGGAGCATGTCGACTTCCTCGACTCCGCCGGCGTGGCCGTGATGATCAACGGGTTGCGGCTCGCACGGAACAACGACGGGACGCTCGTGCTGGTCCAGCCGGGCGACCAGGTACGCCGTATGCTCAGGCTCACGAATCTCGACCAGGTGCTCGAGACCTTCCCCTCGGTGGAGGACGCAGTCGGCCTGGAACCGCCCGACGGAGAGACGACCACGTGACCGAAGACGACCTGCTGGAACTGCAGATCCCGCCGCAGGCGGAGTACGTGGGGACGGCTCGCCTGTTCCTTGCAGCCGCCGGGCGCCACTTCGAACTGAGCGAGGAGGCGGTGGCCGATGTCAAGGTCGCCGTGTCCGAGGTGTGCGCCGACGCCATTGAGGACGTGCGCCGTCCCGACCACCTGAGGATCGCGATGCGCTCGGGGGTCGACGCGCTCGAAGTCACCGTCTCGTCCGAGCCCGCCGGGATCGAAGCCGATGCCGCGGAAACCCCAGCGCCCACGCTGCAGATCGGCCCCCTCGAGCGCAGGCTCAGAGAACCGCTCGTCCATGCCCTCTTTCCCAACGCGGCTTACGAGCCGCGGGAGCACACCCTCCGCCTTTCGCTGCCCTGGGAGTTGCCCGAGGAACTCGAGGCTCCCTGAAGTAGCGCTTTTCCTTTTTGCCCTGCCGCGTTCTATGCTGTCGCCTGTGGGGGGCGGAAGGCGTGGCTGATCGCAGGCTCCCTCGCTGCACTGACTGGCGGCCACCCCCCGCGGCCGCAGCGTCCTCAAGGACGCCCTGGTGCTGAGGAGGTCCTTCCGTCCCCCCTCTACCCCTCTCGGGGCCTCGCCGAGGTTAGACCCTGGCCGCGCGCATGCGCGCGATCGCGGACCATCCTCAGGCGTCGTGCACCCGAGGCGTCAGATGGAGCCGGTGGGGTAGGCGATCGGGCCCTCGGTCTGGATCACGATCGTCGATCCGTCGTTCGCCTTCTCCAGCACGATCAGGTCCTCGAGGCGGGCCTGGACGCCCCCGACGTGCGAGATCACGCCGATGAGGCGGCCGGGCAACGCCAGGCTCTCGATGCCGTCGATGGCAAGGTCGAGGCTTGCCGCATCCAGCGAGCCGAAGCCCTCATCGAGGAAGAAGCAGTCGAGCCGGCTCCCTCCCTCGGACACCGCCTCGGCGAGGGCGAGGGCGAGGGCCAGCGAGGCGAGGAAGGTCTCGCCGCCGGACAGGGTGTCGGGCGACCGGACGACGTCGTTGGCGAGGTCGAGCAGGTGGAACTGGCCCTCGTCATCGAACCGGTACCTGCCGGTGAGCTGGAAGAGCTTCTCGGACCCCACGTCCGCGAGACGCTGCCGATCGGCGTCGAGGAGGTAGGCGATGAATTTGGCGTCGGTCAGATCCGCCACCAGGCGCTGGTAGATGCCGCGGCGGGCCTGGATCTGCACGATCCGGGCCTCGAGGCTCGCCCGCTGCTCGATGGCTTGGCGTGCCTGCTCGATGCGCTCCCCCAGCGCCCCGACCGCCTCGGACGCAGCCTGCAGGGCGTCCTCGATCTGGTCTCGGGGACCCAGCCCGAGCCGCTCCCGCAGCCCGGCGAGGACCTCCCGGCCCCGGGCCTCCTCGGCGAGGACCTCCGTGCGGAGCCGGACCTGCTCCGCCGCCACCGCAACCCCGGCGTCCCGGGCTCGCTTGGCGGCACCGGCCAGCAGCGCCGCCTCGTCTTCGATCTGCGGTCCCTCGACGCCGAGGATGGCCGAGATCCGGATGAGGTCCCCCGCAAACTGGCGACGCTTCCTCGCCGAGGCCTCGAGGAGGCGCTGCGCCGCATCGGACGCCTCGGAGGCCGCCTGTGCCGCCTTGCGGGACCGCGTCACCTCGGCGGCGGCCGACGCGAGCAGGGCCTCCCGCTTTGCCACCTCGGCGTCCGGCTCGACCCCCGCCCCCAACAACGCCACCAGACCCTCGTCCAGCTCCGCGATCTCCTTCGTAGCGTCGTGCAGTCCCGCCTCCGCGGCCTGCAGCGTGGCGATGGCCGACGACGCTTCCCGGAGCAAGGTCGTCGCCCTGCCCGCCTGATCCCTGGCAGCGGCCGCGGCGGTGCGCACCGCCCGCTCAGCCACATCGAGCGCCGCGGGCACGGGGCCGCCGTCGGGCACGACCCTCACCTCCTGGGCACAGACGGGGCACGGCTCTCCCGGCCGCAGCTCCGCCCGGAGGAGGTGAGCGGCATGACCCTGCTGTGCGGCGCGCAGCACCCGCTCGGCGGCGGCGGCGGCCGCCTCGGCGGCAACAACGGCTCGCTCCTGGATTTCCAGCGCATCCGCCGCCTGGGCAGCCCTCACCTTCAGCCGCGCCACGTCCTGCCGCCGCCCCGATACCGCGGTAGCTGCCCGGGCACGCCGGGACGACAGGTCACGGGCAGCCGCGAGCGCCTCGCCGCCGACCTCGGCCTCCTGCTCGGCAGCGACGACTTCCGCGCGCTCCGCCCGGCGCCGCGCCTCATCGAAGGCTGCCCCGGCGGCGAGCGCACGCGCCGAGCCCGCATCTTCCTCCGCCGCCAGTGCCTCCAGCGCCGAGGCCGCCGGGACTTGCGCCAGGGTGGTATCGATCTGCCGAGACCGCTGGGC
>DASXNO010000149.1:0-3006 GCA_036495025.1 Actinomycetota bacterium
CGCGGTCGACTGCTCCTCCACCCGCTGCAGCAACGCCCCGCGGGCGGGATCGGCGGTGTCGGTCGAGAACAGCAGGAAGGCGAACGACTCGGCGCGCACGAACACGGACTGGATGCGCTCCAGCTCGACAACCGCCTCCGCGAGGCCGGGGGCATCGAGCTCGGCGACGTGGCCGCGGTAGCGCTCCCGGAAGGCTCCGGCGCCGGCGAGGGCCTGGGAGATGTCCGCTTCGAGGCGGGGGTCGTCGGGCCCGGCATAGAGATCGCCGAGCTGCCAGGCAACTGCCTCGGCCCCGCTCAGTTCTTGGGTACTCACGTGAGGAAACCTCCTTGATGCTCCGCTCTCGTCTATAGCTACGCGGTCAACTGTGGCATCGGAAGTGTAGGCGGGTGGAAGAGCGGGCGGTGCGGGAGTCCCAGGTGGTGCTCTCGCAGAACATGGGCATCGAGGACGCCAACCTGGCGGGTTTCGTCCACGGCGGCGTCATCATGAAGCTCGTCGACAACGCCGCCGGGCTGGCCGCCATCCGCCACTCGCGAGGTCCGGTGGTCACCGCGGCGATCGACGAGATGAGCTTCATCGAACCGGTCCAGCTCGGCTCCCTCGTGACGGTGAAGGCGTCGCTCAACTACGTCGGGACCTCCTCGATGGAGGTCGGTGTCCGGGTGGAGACCGAGGACATCCTCACCGGCGAGCGGGCACACACCTCGAGCGCCTACCTCGTGTTCGTCGCACTCGACAAGGACACGGGCAAGCCGCGGGAGGTGCCCCGGCTCGTGGCCGAGACGCCCGACGAGAAGCGCCGGATGCGGGAGGCCCTGATCCGCCGCGAGGCCCGCCTGGCCCGCCGCCAGCGGATCCTGGAAGCAAGGGCCGCCGGCGACGATGCCATCTGACCCCGAACGCGGCGCGTAACCCCAACCAGTCGGTCCCGGGGTTAACGATCCGGCGCCTTGAGGGGCGCCTCGGCGAGGTCCGCCTCTCCACAAGCGCTTCCCCGTATGAGCCCCCGAGCGCCCCCCCGTCGGTGTCTTGTTTTGCCCATGATGGGCTAATCAGAAGAAAAGTATGTAATTATAGATCTGACTTAATTTCGCTCACACCTTTACTAGTGTGATTGGGTGCCGACCCAGATCTCCGTCGGCCATCCCCCTCCCGGCGACCACCGCAGACCGACGTGGGCGCTGCGCCGAGACAGCCGATCCGCTGCTGGCCGGGTTCTCCCCCACCTGGAGGACCCAAGGATGAAAAAGAGAGGAGTGGTGTGAGCGGCCTTCACCGTCTTCGCTACACGGACACTCGCCGTCTCGCCGTCTTCGGCGGAACCCTGCTCCTGGCAGGCATCACCGCCCTGGCCTGGGCCCGGGGCGTCGATCCCGCAGAAAGCGTGGGTGCAGCCCTGTACGTGCCGGTGTTCCTCGCGGCCAGCCTGCTCGGCCCCGGGGAGGGTCTCGGCGTCGGCCTGCTGGCGTCCATCGGCTACGTGGCCCTGCGGATCCCGGCCATCCGGGTCGTCGGCCTCAGCAAGCTCTCCGGGGTGCTCATCCCGAGAGTGGGGTCCTACCTGGTCTTCGGTGCCGTCATCGGCTACGCAGCCAAGAGGTTGAACGCCTCGCTGTCGCACCTGGAACGCCACGACATGGTCGACGACGCAACCATGCTCCACAACGCCCGGTGGTTCCTCGAGGCGACCGATGCCGAGATGAACCGGGTGCAGCGGGCGCTGGATCCCGAGCGGGGATTCCTCGGCTACGGCTCCGTGTTCTCGGTCGTCGTTGCGGGCGTGGGCGAGCAGGCCTTTCAGGGCCGTGAAGGGGCAAAGCTCCTCTCCGAAGTCGGGGCCGCCATGACGAAGGGGCTGCGGCGCTCCGACCGCCCGGTCCATGCCCACGACACGAGCCATCGCTTCGTCCTGCTCCTTCCGGGAACGGCATCGGCAGGCGCGCACATCGTCGAAGACCGCACGGTCGAGCGCCTCCGCGAGCTCCTCGGGGAACGGGCAGTCGGCCTGACCTCGCTGAGCATCACGTATCCCGACGACGCAGAAGCGCTCGTCGACCTCCGGGAGCAATTCGAACGCATCGACGCCGCCGAACGACTCCCGGTCTGACGTGCCCCCCACCCTCCGGTCCCGGATCGCGCTGCTCGGCGCCGCCGCGTGCCTCTTCCTGCCGGTGATCTGGAGCTCGCCGAGGGGCCTCACCCACCTCCTGACCTGTCAGCAGAAGACGCAGACGCCCTTCAGCATCTTCATCAACCAGAAGAGCCAGCCGGTGCTCACCACCAGCCTGGCGGAGTTGGGCACGGGGGAATCGTCGCTGTGCGGCGGCCTTGACGTCGACCTGCGTGCCAGCGTCAAGGGAGACAGCACCGTGACGATGACCGTCTTCCTCAGGAACAACACGGTGCACCCGTGGCGAGGCACGGTCGACTTGACCGTCGGCAACCTGATGCTCCCCCTTTCGCTGGGGCGGATCGGTCCCCGAGGGACCGGCTCGGCGAGCGAGGACCTTCATCTCCTCCCCGGCGCCCACGACCTCGAGGGAGCCCTCCTGCTTGGACCCTAGATGATCGTCATCAAACCCCTGATCGGCCTGTTCCTGCTGCTCTCCCCGCACGCCCGTGGTCCCGCGGCACAGCCCAGGGATGCCGGAGCGGACGAGACCTGCTTCGTCCAGCAGACCAACGCCACCAGGGCCTCCAAGGGCCTCTCCGTCCTGCCGGTCTCTGGCTCGCTCGCCAGCGAGGCCCGGACGCACAGCCAGGCAATGGCCTCCTCCAACAGCCTCTACCACTCGACGGCCGACCAGTACCCGGGGAACTGGATCGGCCTCGGCGAGAACGTCGGCGTCGGCCCTACCTGCAACGACGTCCAGCAGGCCTTCCTGGCGTCGCCCCACCACTACGAGAACATCGTCGACCCCAAATGGACCTCCATTGGCATCGGCGTCGTGCCGAGCAGCGACGGGACCGGCCTCTGGGTCACGGTGGCCTTCGAGCAGTTCC
>DASXNO010000150.1:0-6270 GCA_036495025.1 Actinomycetota bacterium
GCTGGCTCAGTCCTTCCGCCTGAAATACCAGCGGATGCCCGATTTCAGCAGGGCGCCGGCGACGACGACGGCTGCGAAGGCCACGAATCCAGTCACGTTCACTCTCCGATCGCGTGCAGGATCGCCCGCTCGATCTCGGCCAGACGGGCGTGTGTGGTGACCTTGCCGCCGGACCGGTCCCGTACGTAGAACGCGTCGACCACCTCCGAGCCCAGCGTCTGCACCTTCGCGGACCGGATGTCGAGATCGAACTCGGCCAGCGTCCGCGTGATGCGGTAGAGGGTCCCGATGGCGTCGGCAGCGTGGACGTCGATGACGGTCGAATCGTCGGAGGCGCGGTTGTCGAACCTCACGGACGCAACGACGGGGTGCCGGGACCGGGGTCCCGAGCGCGTGTACAACCGGGCACGGTCCATCACCCGGGCGTGGATGGCCAGGTGCCCCTCGAGGGCGAGCCTCAGATCGGCGATGACGCGTCCCCAGGGCGGTTCGTCCCGCAGGGTGTCCATGACCCGGAACTCGTCCAGTGCCCGTCCATCGTCGGTGGAGAAGGCGGCGGCCGCGAGCACGTCGAGGCCGTGCATGGCAAGGACACCGGCGATCCGGCTGAACATGCCGGGGCGGTCGTCGTTCACGACGGTGAGGACGTTGCCGCAGCCCTCGATGTGCTGGCCGCCCGCCGCCAGGCGGGAGAGTTGCTCCGGCGAAGGGAACGGCGACTGCGGCGGACAGCCGGCGCTCAGCCCTGACTCGAGGTAGTCGATCACGCACTCGACGAGGCGCCGGACGAGCCCCGCCTTCCACGGTCCCCACGCCGAGGCACCGGTGGCGAGCGAGTCGGCCTCGGTCAGCGCGGCCAGCAGGCGGAGCCGCTCGACCGTCCCGACCGGTTCCGCCACCAGCCGGATCGTCGTGGGGTCGTCGAGGTCCCGCCGGGTGGCCACCTGGGCAACCAGCAGGTGGTGGCGCACCACCAGGGCCAGCGTGGCGGCGTCGTCGTCGGGAAAGCCCATCCGCTGGGCGACAGTCCGGGCGATCGTGGCCCCGGCAGCGCTGTGGTCGCCAGGGGATCCCTTGCCGAGGTCGTGCAGGAGCGCTGCGACGACGAGGAGGTCCGGGCGGTCGACCCGATCCGCCAGCCGGGCAGCGTTGGCCACGGTCTCGAGCAGGTGCCGGTCGACGGTGAACCGGTGGTACACGCTGTGGGGGGGCAGCGCCCGCACCGGCAGCCATTCCGGCAGGAGGCGCCCCCACAGCCCGCGCTGATCGAGCGCCTCGATGACCGGGATGGCGCGCTCGCCTGCCAGCAGGAGATCGACGAAGTGGGTCCGCGCCTCGGGGGACCACGGGACCGGGACGGCCGGCTGCGTGGAGGCGAGCGCCTCGAGTGACCGCCGCTCGATGGCTGCGCCATGCGTGGCCGCCAGCGCACCGATCCGCAGAGCCAGCAGCGGATCGTCGAGGGCAGCGCCGGGGCCAAGGCTGACTTCCCCGGCGGCGAGGAGGATGCCTGGCGCCACCGCTCGGGGGCGCTCGGCGCGGCGCGAGCGTGGCCCCCGGAGGGCCGCGGCGATGCGACGCCAGGCGTCGTCGCTGGTCCAGGCGACGGAACGGGCCGCCTCGGCGATGCGGGCCATCAGCGCATCGGCGTCGGGGTCGCCGAGGGCCGCTGCGACGCCGGGCTGCTCCTGGAGCGCGAGGACGTTGCCGGACCGCCCGGTCTGACGCTGCAGTTCGACCCGGGCGTCGAGCAGCACCGCCTCCCATGCCGCCAGGCTCGGGGCGTCGAACTCGAGCAGCACCCTGTGGGCAGCCTCGGCCCACCGCAGCGCATGGACGTCACGGAGGCCGCCGCGGCCCTCCTTCAGGTCGGGCTCGATCTCGAATGCCACCTCCCCGGCCTGGTCGTGTCGCTGCGCCACCCGCTCGCTGAGCGCCGCAAGCCAGTGGCGGGAACGGTGCTCCCAGTCGGAGCGGGCGCCCTCCGCCAGGCGGGCCGTCAGCCCTGCATCACCGGCGACGTGGCGGGCAGCCAGGAGCGCCGAGGCGGTGTCGAGGTCGCCGGAGGCCAGGCGCAACGCCTCCTTCGGCGTCGAGACGCTGTGGCCGAGGTGCAGGCGCCCCTCCCAGACCGGGTACCAGATCGCATCGGCGACCGACGCCACGCCGGCATGTCCGTCATGGAGGAGCATGACGTCGATGTCGCTGCCGGGGGCGAGCTCTGAGCGCCCGTAGCCCCCGACCGCCACGAGCGCCAGCCCGGCCGTCTCGCCGAGCGTGGCCTTCTCGAGGAGCTGTGCGAGCCAGGCGTCGACGAGGCCGGCGTGCGCCCGGCACCAGGCCGATCCCCTCGCCGCGGCGTCGGCCAACAGGGCGCTGCGCTCCGCAAGCATGCCCCAAGAGTACTTCCCCACGTCGGAGAGCGATCCCGGTCAAACGGGAGTTTCGACGGAAACTCGACCGAAACTTTACACGTTCTTTACGTTACAAAAACAGGCTCGTAACACCTGATGTCGATCCTGAATTACACGACCGAGTCCTACGGGGGGCTCACGAAATCGTGCGAAGAGAAAGGGACTCGACCGATGATACGGACGCGGTTGCGACGGTTGCGCGACAAGGATACGCGCAAATTGATCGCGGTCATCCTGGCCGGAAAGATGCTCGGCATTGTGGCGCTGCTCTTCGCAGTCAAAGCCTTCGGCTGGTACTTCGGATCCCAGGCGAGTGCGGCGACGCTGCGCCAGGTCGCCGTGAAGGCGGATGACATCGTCAACCCGATCAACACCGTGTGGACGCTGGTCACCGCCTTCCTGGTCTTCTTCATGCAGGCCGGCTTCATGGGCCTGGAGGCGGGGTTCGCGCGCTCACGGGAGACGGTCAACGTCTTGCTGGAGTGCGTGTTCGACACCTGCCTCTGCGGTCTGCTGTACTGGGCGTTCGGGTTCGCGTTCCAGTTCGGCACCGGCAACGGCTTCATCGGCCACACGTACTTCCTGCTCCACGGCGCCCCCCAGACCTACGGCACCACCGGGGTCGCCTTCCTGGCCTTCTGGCTGTTCCAGTTCGCCTTCGCCGACACGGCCTCGACGGTGACGTCAGGCGCCATGGTCGGCCGCACCGCATTCATCGGCGACATCTGGTACTCGATCGCCGTCTCCGGCTTCATCTACCCGATCTTCGGCCACTGGGCCTGGGGGCCGGGTGGCTGGCTCGGCAACATGACGATCCACCCACTCAGCACCTTCACGCACGGGGCGGTGTTCCGTGACTTCGCAGGCTCGACGGTTGTGCACACCGTCGGCGGCTTCATCGCACTCGCTGGCGCCATGGCCCTCGGCCCGCGGCTGGGACGCACGTTCAAACGCGACGGCGGGGGTCCGTTGCCGCCGCACGACCTGACCTGGGGCGCCATCGGCGGCGTGATCCTGTGGTTCGGCTGGTACGGGTTCAACCCCGGGTCGACGCTGTCGGCAATGGACTTCGCCGGCATCGGCCGGATCGCGGCCAACACCACGATCGCCGCCTGCGCCGCCGGCATGGCGGCCGTGCTCTGGGCGTACCCGCGCTCCAAGAAGTGGGACCTCGGGATCTCGGTGAACGGATTCCTCGGCGGCCTGGTCGCGATCACGTGTCCCTGCTACTGGGTGTCGCCGTTCGGCGCCGTCGTCATCGGTGCCGTGGCCGGGGTGGTGGTGATCTACGGCATCGACCTCCTGGAGCACTGGCGCATCGACGACCCGATCGGCGCGGTCCCGGTCCACGGCTTCGCCGGCATCTGGGGGACCCTCAGCCTCGGACTGATGGCCACGGGGCACTACGGTGTGCCGACGCCGACCGGCGTCGACACCTCGACCGTCGTGAAGGGCCTCTTCTACGGCGGCGGCCTCGACCAGCTCAAGGCACAGTTCATCGGCAGCGCCACCTGCGTCATCTGCGTCTTCGGCTTCTCGCTGCTGCTCATGTACTTCCTCAAGAACCGGGGTGTCCTGCGCATCTCCCGGGAGGGCGAGCTCGAGGGCATGGACCTCCACGAGCACGGCACGGCCGCCTACCACGTGGAGTTCGGCCAGGGTATGACCTACACGACGCCGGCCGGCCTTCCCTTCAACGGGAACCACAGCCAGGAGGCCCCCAGCGAGGAGCCGGTCGGAGCCGCACGAAGCGAGGAGTAACGCCCTACGGGGTTGCTGTCGGGGGACTGAGCCGCCCCGGGGGGTGCGTGAGCACCTCCCGGGGCGTACCTTCAATCCTTGAACGTCATGACCACAAGCTCGAACCAAGGGAGAAAAACGATGCCCCACCTGGTCACCGCCATCATCAAGCCGTTCAAGTTGGAGGAAGTCAAAGAAGCCCTGCGCGGCGCCGGCGTGCTCGGGCTCACCGTGTCGGAGGTGCAGGGCTACGGCCGGCAGGGTGGCAAGAGCGAGGTGTTCCGTGGCTCGGAATACAAGGTCGACTTCGTGCCCAAAGTCAAGATCGAGGTCCTCGTCGAGTCGTCCCAGGCCGAGAAGATCATGGACATCATCGCTTCGGCGGCCCGGACCGGGAAGATCGGAGACGGCAAGCTCTGGGCCATCCCGATCGAGCGCCTCATGCGGGTCCGCACGGGTGAGCTCGGCGACGACGCCGTCTAGTGACCCCGAGCGCGCTGTCGGGAACCACCAACGGTGCGGCGTATCCCGGCTCCTTACCGGTGGCCTCCGGTGGCTCCCACGTCGTCATCGTCCGCTGGCCCGAAGAGGCGGCCGCCCTCGAGGGCCTGCGCACCCTCGGGCAGCCGCGACTGCTGCTCGTCGCACCCAACGCCGCCGCGCCCTGCACGGACGACTGCGACGAGGACTGGATCCGGCTACCCGCCGAGGACGCCGACATGCGCGTCCGCATCTCGACGGTCGCGGCCCGAGCCGCGCGCCACGCCCAGCCCCCGGAGGTGAAGGGGGACGGCCGTCTCACGTTCCGTGGGCACTGGGTGGGCCTGACCGGGATCGAAGAGGCGGTGGCCCAGGTACTGTCGGAGCACTTCGGGGAGGTCGTCGACCACCCGACGGTGGAGGCTGCCGCCTCCGTCACCCGCCAGCCATCCCCGAATGCCCTCCGGGTCAGCATCTCCCGGCTCCGCAAGCGCATCGCTCCCCTCGGCCTTGTCGTGCGGAGGGTGCACAACCGGGGCTACGTGATGGACGTCGGTTGACCCCCCTGCGGTAGGGGCGGGGTTCCCGTCGAGGGAGCGGCCTCCCACGCGGCCGCCCGGGGTGGGCGGTTTGCGGAAGGACGGGCAACCGCGAGGAGGCCTGCTCTGTTTCCAGAACGATGCGGGGTTGCACGGAGTTCCCGTGCGGCCCCGCACGTCTTCCCGGGTTGACCGGGGTGCTCGGAGAAGTCCCGGAACGTCTCTCCGAGGCAGACGCGGATTGGTGGCCGGCGAGACCTGGCCTCGGCGTTCCCGAAATGCCTTCCTTCTCGTCTCTTTCTGCCGACGGGATTGCGCGACCATCGACGCACGGACAATCTTTGAGGAGATCGCATGGGCCCGGACGGGTACGACGGCACGGTCGACGACCTGGCAGCTCGCGTGGAGGTGCTGGAGCGCGACGTCGGCATCATGAGGGGGATCCTGTGGAAGAGCGGCACCGCGGCCCCGGCGACCCCGCCCCAGGCGCAGCCCGCGCCGCGGACGGCTCCCCGGACGTGGCCGGCTCCCCAGGAATCCCCGGGTGGCCCGCCGTGGGGGACCCCGCGGGGTCAGCCGTTGGGCGGCGTCCCGGGCCTGCCGGACCTGCCCCCGCGAACGCCCCCGGACGAGGCGAGGCTGGCGGGGACCTGGTTCGCACGCGGCGGGGCGCTGGCGATGCTGATCGGGGCAGGCTTCGGCTTCAAGTACGGGATCGACCGCGGGTTCATCACGGAGGCGGTC
Organism: Actinomycetota bacterium; assembly: GCA_036495025.1. Taxonomy (GTDB): domain Bacteria; phylum Actinomycetota; class CADDZG01; order JAHWKV01; family JAOPZY01; genus JAOPZY01. The sequence goes on from DASXNO010000150.1 coordinate 5,918, forward strand.
CGGGTGCTGATCGGGCTCCTGGCCGGCCTGGCGTTCGTCGCATGGGGTTCCTGGGCGCGGCGCAGGGGGTGGCACACGTTTTCCCAGGCCGTGACGGCTGGGGGCATTGCCATCTGCTACCTGTCGGTGATCGTCGCTAACGACGCGTACCACCTGATCTCAGCGCCCGTGACGCTGGCCGCCCTGCTGGCGATCACCGTCGGGAGTGCCACGCTGGCGTACGTCTACGATTCGCTGGCCCTGGCCATCCTCGCCACGGTCGGCGGGTTCCTCAACCCGTTCCTGGCCGCGCAGGGCGGGAAGCCACAGGGGGTCGAGCTCTTGACCTACCTGGCCGTCCTCGACGCCGGCGT
>DASXNO010000151.1:0-2837 GCA_036495025.1 Actinomycetota bacterium
GCGTGGCGGAAGGGATACTCCGGCATCCCGGTGCTGGACCCAACCTCCTCACCGAGCGTCCGGGCCCGGCGGCCCTCACCGCTCCGGGCAACCCGTCCCCACTCGTCGTCGGGGATCGCCCGGACCGTCGCCACGAGACGCGTGTTGGTCGCACGGAAGCTCGTGAGCGCCTCCTCCCACCCCCTCGACGCCTTGCGTTCGACCTCGCCGGCGTTGAAGAGGTCGAGGGAGGCCTCGTCCGTGACGGTGGTGCGGATGCTGGGCGGACGCCCCGCCTGGACCTCCTCGATCGTGCGAAGGGCGACCTCCTCCCAGGTCGCGAGGTGGCCGGCGAGGTCACGGGCCGACCAGGTGCCCCCACCGATGGTCCCCCGGGCCTCGGCGGCATCTGCGCTCAACGTGGAGAAGGCGGCGTCGAGCGCCTCCGAGCCCCTGGCGAGGATGGCCGCCGCCTCCGCTGGCGTCTCCTTCACTGAAGGCTCTCGGAGGCAGGATGGGTGTGGGGCATGGCGTCGTCGTGGTCGATCGGCCCGGGGTTGTGCCATCGCCGGTGCTGCGCCACGACACGGTCGGCCTCCGGCGGGCCCCAGCTCCCGCGGGGGTAGGGGTACACCGGGCCGGGGTGATCGAGCAGGGGCTGGACGATCCTCCAGGCCGTCTCAACGGCGTCCTGCCGGGCGAAGCGGGTGGCGATGCCCTCGATGGCGTCGCCGATGAGGCGTTCGTAGGCCTCGTGGCGATGCCCGAAGACCCGCTCGAAGTCCACGTCGAGCTCCACGGGCTGGCTGACGAGGGCCTCGCCGGGCTCCTTGGCCTGGAGGCTCAGCGTCACGCCGTCGTGGGCCCCCAGGCGGAAGACCATCAGGTTGGGGTGGGGCTGGTGGTCGGTCGAGCTGAACAGCATTCGGGGCGGGGACTGGAACTCCACGACCGCCTCGAGCGACGTGGTCGCAAGACCCTTGCCGGCCCGGACGTGGAACGGGACCCCCGCCCAGCGCCAGCTCTCGATGTCGAGGCGGAGGGCGGCGAAGGTCTCCGTGGTCGAGCCCGGGGCGACGCCGGGCTCGTCGAGGTAGCCGACGTACTGGCCCCGCACGAGGGAGCGGGGGTTGGCCGGGTTAATCGTCTTCAGCACCCTCACCTTCTCGTCGCGCAGCGCCTCCGAGCCCGAGCTGGACGGGGGGTCCATGGCGAGGAGGGCCACGACGTTGAGCAGATGGTTCTGGATGACGTCGCGGATGGCCCCCACCTGGTCGTAGAACGAGCCGCGGCCCTCGACGCCGAAGGACTCCGCCATGGTCACCTGCACGCTGGCGATGTAGCGGCGGTTCCACACCGGCTCGAGCAGGCTGTTGGCGAACCGGAACACCATCAGGTTCTCGATGGGCTCCTTGCCGAGGTAGTGGTCGATCCGGAAGATCGCCCGCTCCGGGAACACCTGGTGCAGCACCCGGTTGAGCTCCTGGGCGGATGCGAGGTCCCGCCCGAACGGCTTCTCGACGACCACGCGGGTGCCCTTGTCGAGCCCGGCGGCGGCCAGCGCCTGCGCGACCGTCTCGAAAAGCGAGGGCGGGATGGCCAGGTAGTGCAGCGGCCGCTCCGAACGGTCCTGCCTGAGAACCTCGGCCAGGCGCTGGAACGTCGCCGGGTCCCGGTAGTCTCCGCTGACAAGGCAGAGGTTGGCCGCCAGTTTCTCGATGACGGCGGAGTCGGGGTTGTCCACGCTGTCCTTGATCGCCTCGGTCGCATGGCTGCGGAGCTCGTCGTCGCTCCATGCGGTGGCGGCGACGCCGATGACCGGGATCTTCAGCCGGTCCTCGGCGGTCAGATGGTAGAGGGCGGGATAGATCTTCTTGTGCGCGAGGTCCCCGGTGGCCCCGAACAGGACGAGGGCGTCGGACCGCTCCGCCTTGCTCATGACGTCCTCACGGCGCCGTCTTCTCGGCGTGGCCCCCGAACTCCTTGCGCATGGCCGACAGCACCTTGTTGGCGAAGTCCGCCCGTCCCTGGGACGCAAAGCGCTCGGAGAGGGCGGCCGACAGCACGTGGGCCGGGACCCCTTCCTCCACGGCGGCGATGGCGGTCCAGCGGCCCTCGCCCGAGTCGGACACCCGGCCCTTGAACGCGCTGAGTTCGGGGTCCTCGACGAAGGCCTCGGCGGTGAGGTCGAGCAGCCAGGAAGCGACGACGCTGCCTCGCCGCCAGAGCTCGGAGACCGCAGCCGTGTCGATGTCGTACTGGTAGTAGCGTGGCTCCCGGAGCGGCGCGGTCTCGGCGTCACCGCCGGCCGGCTGCTCCTTGCCGATGTTGGCGGCCTTCAGGATGCCGAGCCCTTCCGCGTAGGCAGCCATGATCCCGTACTCGATGCCGTTGTGGACCATCTTGACGAAGTGGCCAGCCCCCGACGGCCCGCAGTGCAGGTAGCCCTTCTCCGCCTGGGCAGGCGGCCCCGTCCGGCCGGGGGTGCGCGGCGCGGCCTCGACGCCGGGAGCGATGGCGGCGAAGATCGGGTCGAGGTGGGCCACCGGCTCGTCGTCGCCGCCGATCATGAGGCAGAAACCCCGTTCGAGGCCGAAGACCCCGCCACTGGTGCCGACATCGAGGTAGTGGATGCCCTGCGGCCGCAACGCCTCCGATCGTTCGATGTCGTCGCGGTAGTAGGAGTTGCCGCCGTCGATGATGATGTCGCCCGGCGCCACCAGGGCGGCGAGCTGCTGGACCGTGTCGCCGACGTAGGCCGCAGGGATCATGATCCACGCTGCCCGCGGCGGCACCAGCTTGGTGACGAACTCGTCCAGCGATCGTGCCCCCGTTGCCCCCTCGTCCTCGAGAGGCTG
>DASXNO010000152.1:0-5590 GCA_036495025.1 Actinomycetota bacterium
CGCCGGGGATGCGGTGATCGTCCGCCCCGGCGCGGCGGGCGGGGCCAATCCGTGGTCGGGCCCGGTCCGGGCGGCCGTCGTCGATCTCGACCTGCCGGCGCACGCGCCGCTGGGGATCTGGCTGGTGGAGGTCGACGGGCCCCGGTGCCGCGTCGACGAGGTCGGCCTCCGGCTGGAGAGGAAGAAGGGCCGGGAGGGGGGTCAGAGTAGACTCGGGGGGTGAGCGGGGTGATCGTGGCGGTGATCCTCCTGGTGGTGGTTGCGGGGACCACGGCGGGGGCATGGCTGCGGAGCAGGAGCCGGAACCGGGACATCGACGCTCCCTGACCGGGCGTGTCCCTGACCGGGCGTGTCCCTGATCGGGCGTGTGCCCGACCGGACGCTTCCCGGCCTCTTTTTTTGCCCGGCCCCTTGAGGGGGGCCTCGGAGAGCCCCTGAGCGCTTGTCACGGAAATGACAACTACCCCGCCTATAATCGGGCCCACAGGCACGGCAGCGAACCTCGATCGCCGGAGCCGCAAACCCCACGACACGGTGGAATGGAGGACGGATGCCGAGGCGTTACCTGTTCACGTCTGAGTCTGTAACCGAGGGCCATCCCGACAAGCTGGCCGACCGCATCTCCGACGCGGTCCTGGACGAGATCCTCGCGTCCGACCCCTACGGCCGAGTGGCCTGCGAGACCTTCGTCACCACCGGCGTCATCATGGTGGCGGGCGAGATCTCGACGAACATCTACGTCGACGTCCCGACCGTCGTTCGCAACGAGGTCAAGGCGGTCGGCTACACCCGGGCCAAGTTCGGCTTCGACGGCGAGACGTGCGGCGTCATCACCTCCATCCAGGAGCAGTCTCCCGACATCGCCCAGGGGGTGGACACCGCTCTCGAGCAGCGGGCGGGTGGGGCGCCGCTCGCCGAGGGAGCCGCGGACGAATTCGACAAGGTTGGGGCCGGCGACCAGGGCATGATGTTCGGCTACGCCTCCAACGAGCGCGACGACATCGACACCGCCCTGATGCCGTTGCCGATCTGGCTGGCGCACCGGATGGCGGAGAAGCTCGCCGAGGGACGCAAGAGCGGCCAGATCCCCTATCTCCGCCCCGACGGGAAGACCCAGGTCACCATCGCGTACGAGGATGGCCGCCCCGTCGGCATCGACACGATCCTCATCTCGGCGCAGCACCAGCCTGAGGTGGACATCGAGACCCTGCTGAAGCCGGACCTCCTCGAGTACGTCGTCAAGCCGACCGTCCCAGAGGTGCTGTGGTCGGACGGCATCCGCTTCCTCGTGAACCCCACCGGCCGCTTCGAGGTCGGGGGACCGAAGGCCGACACGGGGCTGACCGGCCGCAAGATCATCGTGGACACCTACGGGGGCATGTGCGCCCACGGGGGCGGCGCCTTCTCGGGCAAGGACCCCACGAAGGTGGACCGGTCCGGCGCCTACATGGCCCGCTATGCCGCCAAGAACCTCGTCGCATCGGGGGTCGCGGACCGCTGCGAGATCCGGCTCGCCTATGCCATCGGCGTCTCCCATCCGGTCTCGGTGTCGCTCGACGACCGGGGCACCGCGAGGGTCGACCCCCAGAAGCTGGAAGCCTTCGTCCAGGAGTTCTTCGACTTCCGGCCGGCTGCGATCATCCACAACCTCGACCTGCGTCGGCCCATCTACAAGGCCACCAGCTCCTACGGCCACTTCGGCCGGCCGGACAAGGACGGGTTCTCCTGGGAGCGGACGGACCTCGCAGAGAAGATCGCGGCCGAGGTCAGAGACCTGTAGTTACTCAGGGCTCCTCGGCGATCCGGCGCCCTGAGGGGCGCCCTGAGGCAACGTCACTGCGGGCGCAGGTTGTCCTCGACCTGTCGATCTGGGGCCTGAACCGGCCCCTGACCTACCGGATCCCCGAGGCCCTCGAGGGCCGGGCCGTGCCGGGCATGATCGTTCGGGCTCCCCTTCGGGGTCGCCGGGTGCGGGGCTGGGTCCTGGCCGTCTCGGAGGGCAGTTCGGACGACGGCCTGGTGGACCTGGCGGCGGTCTCGGGGCCGGCACCCGTCTTCGACGTCGGGCTGCTGGCGGCCGCCTATGCGCTGGCGCGGCGCTACGTCCACCCGCTCTCGTCGTTCCTCCACCTCATGACCCCGCCGCAGATGCTGGGGCGGGCGACGGGGGCCCCTGCGGTGCCGTCCCGGCCTGCCAGGCAGAGCGTGCCCACGTGCACGCTGCGCCGGCTCGGCCCCCGGGAGGATCCCGCCGCGCTGTACGGAGGGCTCATCCGGGATGCCCTGGCGCAGGGGCGGGGCGCCATCGTCGTCCTCCCCGAGATCCGCGAGGGATCGCTCGTCCTGGAGCGGCTGCAGGATGCCTTCGGCGACGAGGCGGCGGTCGTGCACAGCGCCCAGGAGCCGGCCGAGCGGTCCCGGGCGCTGTGGGACGTCGCCAGGGGGCGCCGGCGCGTGGTGCTCGGGGGGCGCACCGCTGCCCTGGTCCCTGCGTTCCCGCTGGGGGTGGTCATCGTCCATTCCGAAGGGGACCGGACGCTGAAGGAGCAGCGGGCGCCCTACTACGACGCCCGGGAGGTCGCCGAGGCGAGGGCCGCCGCCTGTGGCGCCGACCTCGTCCTGGCCGCCGAGGCGCCGAGCCTGCGGTCCCTGCACCGTGCCCGGTCGGGAGGCTGGTCGGTCGTCGAGCCACCGAGGGAGTCGATGCGCCCGGTCTGGCCGCTCGTGGAACTGCTGGAGGCCGGGCGCACTGCGATGCCGCGGCGTGCCGTCGCCGCCATCCTGGCCGCCCGCACGGCAGGGGAGCGGGTGCTGGTCCTCGTCCCGCGCCTTGTCGCAACCCCCTCCGGCCCGGGCCCGGCGGAGGTCGCGGCCTACCTGCGGAAGGTGGCGCCCCGGGCCCGCATCGCCCGGGCCGACCCCGCGGCGCTGTCCGGCGCCGCCGACCTGGAGCGGGCGCTCACCGCCGAGATCATCGTCGCCACCGAGGGCGCCCTGGCCGACGTCGAGCGCCCTGCTCTTGGCGCTGCGGTCGCTCTGGGGGTCGACTCGATGGTCCACCGGCCGACCGGCAGGGCGGCGGAGGAGGCCTTCGCGACGCTGTGGGAGCTGGCGTGCCTGCTCGCGAGAGCGCCCTCGCGGTCCCGCCTGCTGCTGGAGACGGACTCCCCGGGCCACCATGTCGTCCAGGCGGTGGTCCGGGGCGACTATCATTTCTTCGCCCGCCACGAGCTGCAGGCCCGCCGGGCGAGCGACGTCCCGCCGTTCTCCACGCTGATCCGCGTCCGCGCGGTGCGCAACGAGATTGGCGACGAGGTCCTCGACCGGCTGGCGAACCTGCCGGGGACCGAGCTGCTCGGTCCCGTGGAGGGGCGTCTTGGGGCGGAGGTACTGTTAAAGGTGGGCGACCAGGAACCGGTCCTCGATCCCCTCCGCGGGATCGTGGCGTCGGCCGGTGAGCGGCTGCTCGTGGAGATGGACCCGAGGGAGTGGTGACGATGGCGGTCTTGCCGATCCGGACATTTGGGGACCCGGTCCTGCGGCGCAGGGCCGCAGAGGTGGGTGCCCCCGACGAGGCGCTGCGCAAGCTGATGCGCGACATGCGCGACACGGTGATCGCGGCCCCGGGGGTCGGCCTGGCCGCGCCGCAGATCGGCGTGCCCCGGCGGGTGTTCGTCTGGACGTACGAGGGCTCGGAGGGGGCGCTCGCCAACCCGGCCATCGTCGAGCAGCACGGCAAGGCCGAAGCCGACGAGGCCTGCCTGTCGCTGCCCGGGCTCAGCTACCCGGTGGCACGGGCGGAATGGGTGAAGGTCATCGGCATGAACGAACGCGGTGACCAGGTCGAGCTCCAGATGGACGACTGGCTCGCTCGCATCGTCCAGCACGAGATCGACCATCTCGACGGCGTCCTGTTCATCGACCGCATCCACCCCGACCTGAAGCGGGAGGCGCGGCGGCGGCTGCGGGAGCAGGCGATGAGCGGCATCTCCCCGCAGCCCGTCTCGGCCCTGTAGGGGTCCTCTTGAGCGGCCGAGCGCCGAGGTTTGGAGCAGATCGCGCGTATACGCGCGACTGGCACCTAACCTCGGTGGCAGCGACGCAGCTGGCCTGACGAATGTCGCTCACGACCGTCTTCCTCGGCACGCCCGAGGCAGCGGTGCCGACGCTCGAGGCCCTGCTCGACTCCGACCACCGCGTCGTTGCGGTGGCTACCGCCCCCGACCGGCCTCGGGGCAGGGGGATGGAGCTGGCCGCCTCGCCCGTCAAGCAGCGGGCGGCGGCTGCCGGCATCCCCGTCGTCCAGCCTCCAACCCTGCGAACCCCGGAAGCGCAGGCCGAGCTCGCCGCCGCCGGGGCCGACGTCTTCGTCGTCTGCGCCTACGGGCTCATCCTGCCGCCGGCCGTGCTCGAGACGCCCCGGTTGGGCTGCGTCAACGTCCATTTCTCGCTGCTGCCGGCCTTCCGGGGGGCTGCGCCGGTGGCGGGAGCGATCCTGGCAGGCGTCGGTGTCTCCGGCGTGACCATCATGCAGATGGACCCCGGCCTCGACACCGGGCCGATCCTCGACACCGTCGAGGAGCCCATCCGCCCCGACGACGACACCGGCTCGCTGGAGGCCCGGCTGGCGCTCGCCGGGGCCGGCCTCCTCGTCTCCGTCCTGGACCGTCTGGAGGCCGGGACCATCGAGGCCCGCCCCCAGGACAGCTCGCACGCGAGCTACGCCGGGAAGCTGACGCCCGAAGACGCCCGGATCGACTGGGCGCGGCCGAGTGCCTCGATCGCCGGCCGCGTCCGGGCCTTCAGCCCCCGGCCGGGGGCCTGGACCACGGTCGACGGCCGCCGCCTCAAGGTGTGGCGGGCCCGGCCCGGCGACGGACCGATGCAATCAGAGGAGCCAGGATCCTTCGCGGGCGGCCCGGGGGGCTCGCTGGTCGTGGCGACCGGTGACGGCTCGCTCGTGCTCGAGGAGGTCCAGCCCGAAGGCGGCCGGCGGATGCCCGGGCCCGATTTCCTGCGCGGCCGCCGGGGTGCCCCCGGCAAGTTGTCGTAGTCTCCCGGCGTGGCCAACCGCACTCGTGCCCTGCCCATCCTGCCGCTCGTGCTCGCCGCGGGGCTGCTCGCCGGGTGCGGCAGGGCCAAGCCCACGGCGGTGGCGTTCAGTGCGAAGGATGCCGACTTCCGGGCCGTCTTCCCGGTGACGCCGTCGCGGTCGGCCAAGACCGCCACGCCGGCGGGCGCCTCGGTCGACGTCATCACCTACCAGGCGGTCACCAACAGCGAGGACATCGGCGTCGTGTTCACCCACAGCGCGACCGCCCCGGCCGGCAACGACGTCGAGAAGGCGCTCGATGCCGCCATCGACGCCGAGGCCGTGGACTTCTCCGGAGCGGTGTCGTCGAGGGTGACGGCGACCGTGGGGGGCCATCCCGCCGAGGACGCGGTGATCAGCCGCTCCGGGGCATCCTTCCGGTCACGGGCGTTCTTCCGTGACAACAAGTTCTACGTGCTGTTCGGCGGTACGTCGAAAACGGAGGATCCCCACCCGAATTACGACCGGCTGCTCCAGACCTTTCAGTGGACGTCCTGA
>DASXNO010000153.1:0-2816 GCA_036495025.1 Actinomycetota bacterium
TGAGGAGCGAGCTCATCGCACCGCCTACGCCTCGCTCAAGCACTCGTTCGAAAAGGTCGGCGACCACTGGGAACCAAAGGATCACCGGGGACCGTCGGACCCCCAGGCCAGGGGTGGCCGGGACACGGCACGGGAGACCGCCGGCGGCGTCGACGTCGAAGGGCACTCGAAGCAGGAGCTCCTCGAGCGGGCGCGGCGCCTCGGGATCCGAGGGCGCTCTTCGATGACCAAGATGGAACTGGGCCAGGCGATCGCCCGCAAGCAGGGGTAGGGCCGGGCGCCGACTCGGTAGGCGCGGGCATCGAGAGGATGCCGACAACGGCGTGGGTCACGGCAACCGTCCGGCGGGTGCCTCGGTGGAAGTATTTGGCAGCAATGGTGGCAAGGATGTTGATCGCCCAGCGAACACTTTTCCGACCCACCGCATTGAGACCACTTGCAAACATCTGTTCGATCATTTACGATGGAGACTGCTCCTTGAGAACTGAAAAGAAGCGGTTGGGCGGGGAAGTCCGTCCGTAAGATCTTCAACGACGAAGGGCGATCGTCGCCCGGCGAGAGGCCTCACGCCGCGTGGCCGCTCATGTCGTCGGGGCCACCGCCCATCATCTGGAGCATGCGTGGCCCGCCGGTCCGCAAGAACCGGACGACCAGCACACCGGCCAGTACCAAGAAGACCAGGTTCAACCACGTCGTGTAGTTCCACTGGACGCCGGCTTCCACGACCTTCGCCGTCCGGGCATGCGGCACCAGGTGCAGCAGTCCGAACAGCACCTCCACGGCGTAGCCGGCGGCGACCATCGAGACGAAGAAGGTCCCCGCAATGAACATGGCCGTCCTGGTCCCGTAGTACCTCCGGTAGATCACCAGGATCGGCAGGATGATGAGGTCGGCGAAGATGAAGCTGATGACCCCGCCGAAGCTGATGCCCCCGTTCCACAGCACGGCCGCGAGCGGCACGTTGCCGATCGAGCACACGAAGGTCATCACCGCCACCAGGGGCCCCACGATCGGTCCCCAGAGCCTGGCGGCCAGCGGGTGGCCCGTCAGGAAGAAGTGGCGCCAGAACCGATCGGGGACCCAGGCGGCGATCGCCCCGGCGATGAGGAGGCCACCGGCGATGTCGCGCAGCACGGCCGCCCACTCCATGACGAAGATGTGCGACACGGCGGTGAGGCCCTCTGCCGAGCGGAGTCGCTGCCAGAACGTCCCGCCGCCAGCGATGCTCATGTCCATGGCGGCGTGGCCCTCCATGGAGCCGGCCAGGCCCCTGTCGGCCTGGCGGCGGGCCTCCTCCAGCAGGCGCTGGCGCAGGAACAGGCGAAAGAGGACGGCTAGGAACACGATCATGAGCGGACCGCCGACGAATTCCGCCAGGGTGAACTGCCAGCCGAGCAGGAGCGCCAGGATGATGCCGAGCTCGATGACGAGGTTGGTGGAGGCGATCTCGAACGCCATTGCGGCGGTGAAGCTGGCCCCCTTCCGAAACAGCGAGCGAGCCAGGGCAACCGCCGCATAGGAACACGACGAGCTGGCAGCGCCCAGGCCCGCCGCGATGGCCAGGGTCTTCGGTCGGTCGTCGCCGAGGAGACGGGTGACGGTCTCGCGCCGCACGAGGGCCTGAACGACGGCGGAGGCGGCGAACCCGAGGATCAGGGCCCAGAGGATCTCCCAGGTCATCGAGCCGGCCAACGCCAGGGCGTGAGCGAGGGCGTGGATGGGGCGCATCAGGGTTCCTTCCCTCCAAGGCTCTGGACGGCTCGCGACAGCAGGTGCTGTACCGCTAGCCTCCCGGTGCCAACACCCTGGCGGAATATTGCTCGCTCAGCGAGCAACATCCGACCATTCTGTTCTGGGAAGGGCGGTTGTGGCGGTCACACCAGGGCCGTGCCCCCTTGGCGGCCCGGAGCACGAGGAGATCGCCCAGCCCGCCGACGGCGCCCAACTCGAGGAGCAGGCCGAGCTCTCCCTGGAGCACCTCCGCCTGCTCCAGCCACCCCTCGAGGGCGGCCTGGAATCCGGCGGCATCGATTTCGTCCGCGATCTGGGCCAGGCCCAGCGACAGCAGCCAGCTGCGTTGCGTGACGAGGGGGTACGGGCCGAGGCCCGCCGCATCCACGGCCCGGAGCACGGCGGAGAAGTTGACCTTGGCCGTGATGTCCTTGCGACCGGGGTCTTCGACCGGCGACGGCCCGACGTCGGCGGGTCCGTGGGTCGCGAGGGTGCCCTCGGGATTGTCGAGCCAGATCCCGGGCTCGACGCCGCCGTAGTCCACGAGGAGCAGGTAGCCGCGCTCCAGCGCTCGTGCGGCCTGGCAGCACCAGGCCTCCAGCTCGGGGCAGAGCTCGAAGCGGCTCCCTCCGCCGAGGTGGCGGGCGGCTCGCCGGGCCGGCTCCGCGAGCGCGGGCGTCGACAACGGTCCCAACCGCTCGACGAGATGGTTGCCGTCGACGTCGACGTAGACCTCCCGGACGCCGTCGCTCTCGGTGACCTCCAGGGCGTGGACGGGGAAGTTGTCCAGCACCTCGTTGGCGACCACGCAGCCGACCACCCCGGGCGGCTCTCCGAGGGCCGGCGCCCACTCCGCCGACGTGGCGGCCGTGCCCAACCGTCGCCGCTGCCACGAGCGAACCCGCTCGAAGCGCTCGACGAATCGCCAGTGCAGGGCGTCCGACATGGGGCCCGCAGCCTCCATCGCCCCCGCAGCGAGGTCTCCCCGGCCCGCTCCCACCTCGACGACCCAGAACGGGTCCGGCGTCCCGAGCGCCTCCCACATCGCTTCCAGCTGGCGGGCGACGATCCGGCCGAACCATGGG
>DASXNO010000154.1:0-33158 GCA_036495025.1 Actinomycetota bacterium
GACAGCACCTTCTTCAGGCTTGTGCACCGGGACTCGGTGGAGGAACGGGCGCAGAGCCGGTAGCCCCCAGGATTTGTGGAACTCCGCTGCCATATGGCAGCGTCAAACCCCTGACGAGACGTCGACCGGTGCACAGTGAGGTGGGCGATGCCAGGGGAGGGACGCAGGAGGCCGCAACGCCGCCGTCCTGGTCGGCCTCCCCGGTTCGCATGGCCGATGCTGGGCGTCTGGGCGGTCCTTCTGCTCGGCGCGTGCTCGCCGACGTCGCGCACCTCCACCGCCCCGAGCCCGACGGGCACCTCGCCGGCCAGCCCGCCTGCGTCGGCGCCGGCCTCTCCGACACCGGCGGCCACCTCGCCATCACCGGGCCCACCGTCCTCTGTGAAGCCGCCGGTCAGGCCGACGGGATCACCGAAGAGCCCACCGGCGCCCGCCCCCACCCCGACGACACCGGCGGCCTCGCCATCCGGCACGGCCGTGATCGTGAACGGCACGCTCGCCGTGGCGGACGCCAACGACGGCCAGACGGTGACCCTGCACCCGGGCGACCACCTGCGGGTGGTCCTGTCGTCGACCTACTGGCAGTTCCAGCCGGCCTCGGACCCGTCGGTGCTCCGTGCCGAGGGATCGCCGGCGACCTCCCCGAGCCCCGGATGCGTTCCCGGGGCGGGGTGCGGGACCGCCGCCGCCACGTTCACGGCGCTGTCTCCGGGCCACGCCGCCATCGTGGCGACCCGCACGAGCTGTGGCGAGGCCATGCTGTGCCAGGGCTCCGCAGGCCACTACCAGATCGATGTGGTCGTCGCCTCCTGATGCCAGGTTTGCCGTATCCTTGTAGGCCCCAGGGTGGTGGATGCAGCCGGGAACGAAGAACGACCCTAACGGAGAATGTGAGCAGGACCTGATCGGGAGGTTGGCTGACGTGAGCGAGACCTACACCGCGGTGTATGCACGTGATGGCGACGAGTGGGTGGCGGAGATCGCCGAGACGGGCCTGACGACTCGTGGCAGCAACGTCGGCCAGGTCCGAAACCAGATCCGCGACGCCCTTGCCCAGCAACTGACGGCGGCGCCCGAGGAGCTGAAGGTCGTCGACCAGTTCGCCCTGCCCCAGCAGATCAAGACCATGCAGTCCGAGATCAAGGCAACGAGGACGCCCGAAGAGCGCGCCAAGATGGCGGCCAGCATGACCGCCTCCAAGACGGCCAAGGAGTGGGCGGCCGACCTCGACCTCTCGCAGCGGGCCCCAGCCGCGGTCGAGTGGCTCGACAAATTGGAGGGCGAGCTCGACGTGGACCAGATGTGCTTCGCGATCACGATCGCGGAGCAGGTCGGGCTCTACGGGGAGAGCGCGGACGAGGAGGTCCAGGGCGACGAGGGCACCCCTCCCGCCGAGCAGGGCCCCACGAGCGAGCTGCGCGAGCCGTAGGTCCCCAGCGCCTCCGGCCGCTCCCGCGGTCACCCGCCTCGCTGAACTGCCCACGGCCGGCGCCTGGGCCCCGGCATTGACGGCACGCGGCTCGGTGGAGCGGCTGACCAGCTCGAGTGGCGAGCCTGCATGGCTCGTGTCCGGCTACGAGCTCGTCAAGGAGCTCCTTGCCGATCCGCGGCTCAGCCGCTCCCACGCCGACCCCAGGCATCCCGTTCGCATGACCCAGCCCGCCCTCTTCGGGGGTCCGATGGGCGACCCCGACGCGGAGCGGGAGGACCACGTCAGGATGCGCCGGCTGCTGACCAGGTCGTTCTCGTCCCGCCGCATGGAGAGCCTCCGCCCGCGCATCGTTCGCATTGTCGGCGAGGTGCTCGACCGCATGGAGGCGGCCGGCTCCCCCGCCGACTTCCACGCCGCGGTGTCCTTCCCCCTGCCCGGTCTCGTGATGTGCGAGCTGCTCGGAATCTCCGAGGCCGACCGCGCCGACTTCCTTCGCTGGTCCGAAGACGCCATCCACATGGAGCACCCCGCCCGCTCCCGCGCCGGCCTGCAGTCGCTCTGGCGGTGCCTGGGGGCGACGATCGAGCGGAAGCACGCCGCCCCCGGGGAGGACGTCATCTCCGACATGCTCGCGGCCGGGGCGGCCGACCCGGCGATGACCGACGACGCCATCGCCCACCTGGCCTCAGGCCTGCTGTTCGCCGGTCATGGCTCCACCGTGGCGGTGATCGACCGGGGGATCCTGCTCCTGCTCACGCATGACACCGAACGCGAGGCCCTCCGGCGAACACCCGGCCTGGCGCCCCAGGCCGTTGAGGAGATCCTTCGGTTTGCAAGCCCGCTCGAGCGGCCGCGTGCCAACCGCCGGGGAGGCCTCCCCCGCTACGCCTCGGTCGACCTCGAGGCCGGCGGAGCCCGGATCCGGGCCGGGGACCTGGTGATGTTCGCCCTTCAGGACGCCAACGAGGATGCGGGCACCTTCCGCCATCCGGCACACTTCGACATCGCCCGGCAGGAGAACCCGCACCTGGCGTTCAGCCATGGCCTTCACTTCTGCCTCGGGGCCTCGGTCGCCCGCATGGAGCTGCAGCTCCTCTTCGGCCAACTCCTCGGCCGGTTCCCCCTGCTGCGCCTCGACGTCCCCGTGGAGCAGCTCCGTGCCAAAGCGGAGCGGTCACCGGGGCGGGCGGTCGAGATCCCCGTCGCCTGGTGATCCGGTCGGTCCGGCGGGCCGGTTTGCCGGACGGGCGGGCCGGGTAACCCGCCCCCGACGATCGAGCGGGAGGACATGCGTGACCACGAGCGGCGAGGACCAACCCACCGACACGCCCGGCAGCGGCGACCAGCCGCAGGAGGACGAGGACGTGGGCCACGAGGACAGGCCGGACCTCCGGCCCGAGGCTGCTCCGCCTGCCCCAGACCCCGAAGACTCATAACCGCCCACCAGGCCGCCCCGGGCTTCGGGACGCAGAGGTGAGGTAAAAATTGCGCGTGGACGCGTCATTTTTACCTACCTTCGGTCGCCACCGTCTCAGGTGGCCCCCGCCACCTGGACCTTGAGGTCCAGGGCCTCCGTCAACAAGTCTGTACGCTCGGCCGCAGAGAACAGCTCCAACCCGATGTCGGCCCCGTCGCGCGGCACTGCGGTCAGGGTCAGCAGGCCGTCGCTGGCCTCGACCTCGAGGGCTGCCACCCGGGCGTCGTGGGTGCGGTCCAGCCCGATGCAGATGCGGAGCAGGCCGGCGCAGGCCCGCACGAGGCGCTGGTCCGCCTTGGGGAGGGCAGCGAATTCCGGGTGACCGGCGCGGGGCAGCCCCTTGCGGTGGTAGCGAGCGATGAGGGCGATCAACTCGATCTCCCGGTCCGTGAAGCCGGTGAGCCGGTCGCTGTTGCGGATGACGTAGTAGCTGTGCCGGTGGTGCCCGGCGTGGGACAGGAAGAGGCCGACGTTGCACAGCAGGGCCGCCGCCTCGAGGTACTCCCGGGCATCATCGCCGAGCCCGTGCAGCTCGGCGGTCCGGTCGAAGAGGTCGAGGGCGAGGGTGGCGACGTGCTGGGAATGCGCGGGGTCCTCGTCCATGAGCTCGGCGAGCTGGACGACGCTGCTGCGGCGAATGTTGGAGAGGTGGTGCAGCGATCCGCCGTGGCGGCGCTGCCAGGCGTCGAGCAGCACCCCCTCACGCAGGGCGTAGTCGGAGAACGTCATCGCTTCGAGACCGAACTCCTCGAAGACCTGCTCGAGGATCAGGGCGCCGGCGAGGATGATGTCGGCGCGCCCGGCATCCAGTCCCGGTAGCTTCGCCCGCGCCGCCACGGTGGGCGCCTTCAGGAGGGACTTCACCACCGCGGCGAGGTCCTGGCGCGAGAGCTGGAAGTTGTTCCAGGTGCGCGGTGGGGCCTCCTCGCGCCGCGCGACGGCCATCGAGCAGACGGCGCCGATCGTGCCCGAGGAGCCGACCGCCACCTCGTAGCCGTGGCGCCGGGCGACGCGAGAGAACGAGGAGAGCATCGCTCGCACCTCGCGCCGGCAGGAGTCGACGGCGCTGGACTGGAGTTTGCTGGCGTCAAAGAAGCGCTGCGTGAGCCGGATGGAGCCGAGCTTCATGCTGCGCGCCGTGAGCGTCCTGCCCCGGTACCCGACGAGCAGCTCGGTCGAGCCGCCCCCGATGTCGCACAGCAGCAGGCGCTCGTCGAACACCGGCACCGCCTGGAGCACCCCAAGATGGATGAGGCGTGCCTCCTCGACGCCGGAGATGATCTCGACGTCGATCCCGGCCTCCTTCCGGGCACGTCTGAGGAACAGGTTGCGATTCTCCGCCTCCCGGACGGCGCTGGTCGCCACCGCCGTGACCGCGGCGCCATGGACGTCCGCCACCTCCCGGAAGCGGGCCAGGGCGGCGATCCCCCGGTCGACCGCCGTTGTATCGAGATGCTTCATGTCGCCGGCCCCCGACCCGAGCCGCACCATCTCCTTCTCCCGCTCCAGCACCTCCAGGCCCCGGAGGCCTCGCATGCGGGCGACCACGAGGTGGACGGAGTTGGTCCCGATGTCGATGGCGGCGAGGACCTCTGCCGGGTTGCGCGCCGTGGCCTCGACGGGGGCGGGACGGCCCCGGCTCGCCGCACGCGTCGGGGAAGGTGCCGGCGCGAGCGCCATGGCGGTGTCGAGGTCCATACTCCCATTCTGCCCAAGCCAGCCCGTTTGTCTTGGATTCTAAGGATCCCTGCCCGGCCTGGGCGCCGGTCGGGGATCTCTGCCCGGCCTGGGCGCTGGGTTCTCCGGCATGGATCCATCCCAGGATCTCCCTGGCCCGGGCGCTGATAGCCTCCGGGCCCTGGAGGCCCGAAATGCTGACAACGGATCTCATCGGACGGCTCCTGTCGTCACTCGACGGCGCGTCGCCGGCGGCGGTCGTCGACGTGGTGGACCGCGAGCTGCACGAAGCGTTCGGTGCCCACCGTTGCGACGTGCTCCTGGTCGACTACGACCTGGAGACGCTCGCCGCCCTTCCCCGCCACGGCTTGCGGGCGGGACCCGGCGCCCCGGTTGAGGGTCCCGGCGCGGGGGACGCCTTCCGCAACCAGGAGATCGTCCAGGTGTCCTCCCCGACGGGCACGCGGTTGTTCCTCCCGCTGACGCTTCGCGCCGAGGAGCTCGGCGTCCTCGAGATCGACCTCCCCGCCGAGACATCGGCCAGCGACCTGCTCCCCGATCTGGCGCACGTGGGAGCCTGCGTGGCGCACGTGCTGAAGACCGTCCTTCCCCTCAGCGATGCCTTCGAGGGGGCACGACGCCACGAACCGATGGCGCTGGCGGCGGAGATGCAGTGGGCCCTGCTGCCCATCCGGGCGTTCGACTACGCGACGTTCTCGATCGCCGGCCAGCTCGTCCCCGCCTACGAGGTGGGCGGGGACATGTTCGACCACGCCCTCAGCGACGGGTCGCTGCTCGTCGCCGCCACCGACGCCATGGGCCACGGGCTCCGGGCCTCGCTGCTCACGACCCTCACGGTCAACACGCTCCGCAACGCCCGCCGCTCGGGTGCTCCGATCGACGCCCAGGCGGCAACGGCGGACCGCACCCTCAACGCGCAGTTCGGGGGAGACCAGTTCGTCACGGCCCTCATCATGCAGATCGACCTGGCCACGGGGGAGATCGCCGTCGTCAACGCCGGCGCTCCCCCCGCCTACCGGATCAAGGGGGGCGCCGTGGACACGATGACCTTCGAGGCCGACCTGCCCCTCGGCCTGTTCGGATCGACGCCCTATGCGATCCAGCACACCAAGCTTGAATCGGGCCAGCGCCTGGTGCTGGTGAGCGACGGGGTCCTCGAGGCCGAGCCCCGTGACGGCGGCGAGCCGTACGGCGACCGCCGGCTGGAGGGAGCCTTGCTGGCGACCCGGCACCTGCGGCCCCACGAGGCGGTGCGCCTGATCGCGTCGGGGGTCCGGAGCTACCGCAACGCCCATCTGCGTGACGACGCGACCATCGTGTGCCTGGACTGGAAGTAGGGAGCCGAGCTCAGGCAGCCAGAGCCTCGAGCCTTCGACGCTCGAGATCGATCAGCGCCTCCACGAGGTCGGGGTCGAGCTGAAGGTCCGAGCGCAGCTCGCGGCACGCCTCATCCGGTGAGCGGGCGAGGCGGTAGGGGCGATCGGAGACGATGGCGTCGTAGGTGTCCGCCACCGAAACCAGCCGGCAGACCGTGGGCAGCTCCCCGGCCCGGACGCCATCGGGATAACCCCGGCCGTCCATACGCTCGTGGTGGTGGCGAATGGCATCGACGACCTCCGGGCTGACGGCCCCCTCCAGCCAGCGTGCCCCCAGCTCCGGATGGCTGCGCATGAGCCGGCGCTCTGCCAGGTCCAGCGGGGCCGCCTTGGCGACGATCTCGGGCGGGATCCCCAGCTTTCCGATGTCGTGCACGAGGCCCGCAAGGCGTGCCGCCTCCTGGTCCCTTGCGCTCAGGCCGACATGGCAGGCGAGGTCCCCCGCCAGTCTCCCCACCCGCACGAGATGCGCCCGGGTAGCTCCGTCGAGCCGTCCCCACAGCTCGAATAGGTCTCTATCACGAGTCATAACTTATTTTAACTCCTATCAGGCGGGGCGCGGCTCCCGGGTCTCGGCGCGCACCCAGTCGAGGTAGGCCGGATTGCCTGCGATCACCGGCAAGGCGATGATGCAGGGCACGTCGTACGAGTGAAGGCTCTTCACCCGCTCGACGAGCTCGGGGACGAGTGCCGTCCTGGTGTGGATGGCAACCCGTGCCTCGGGGTCGTCCTGGACCATACCCTCCCAGCGGTAGATCGAACGGACGGAAGCAATGTTCTGTCCGCAGGCGGCGAGCCGCTCCTCGACGAGGGTTCGGGTCAACGCGGCAAGCGCTGCTGCATCCCCGGCCGTGACGACGACCTCGCAAATCTCGGTATCCATGCCGTTGCCCACACTAACGTCCGCTCCGGATGCAATACTCCGGTACATGGTCGTGCCGGCGCGGGTGAGCCTCGTGACCCTGGGCGTGGCCGACGTGGAGCGGGCGACCGACTTCTACCGGGCGCTCGGCTGGCAACGCTCCCCCGCCTCGGTGGCGGGCGAGGTGAGCTTCTTCCACACCGACGGAGGCCTGCTGGCCCTGTGGGATCTGGCAGCCCTCGCCGCGGAGACAGGCCAGACGCCGGACACGGCGCCGGGAGGAGGCTTCCGCCACACCATGCTCGCCCTCAACCTCGAGTCGCCGGAGGAGGTCAACGCCGTCCTCGACGACGTGGTGGCTGCCGGCGCCCGGGTCATCAAGGCGGCGGCGACCACGGAGTGGGGCGGGTACTCGGGATGTTTCGCCGATCCCGATGGCCACCTCTGGGAAGTCGCCTACAACCCCGACTTCCCCGTTGGCCCGGACGGGCGGCCCACGCTGCCCCGCTCGGCGGACCCCGCCTAGCGCCTCCTCGTCACGCCGACACTCGGTACCAGCCGACCATCCCGCCGGCCAGGTGGTCGGTGACGTGACAGTGGTAGAGCCAGTCCCCCGGGTTGTCCTCCGTGTACTCCAGGGTCAGCGTCGTCGAGGGTCCGAGGAGCTGGGCGTCGGTAAAGCGTCCGGCCTCGTCCTGCCAGCGGTGGCCGTGGATGTGGAAGACATGGAATTCCTTCCCGAGGGTCGCCACCCGCCACCGGACCCGGTCCCCGACCTTGGCCTCGAACGTGGGGGTATTGCCGAGGTACGAGGCACCGTTGAAGGCATCGTAGTCCTGGCTGAGGCTGGGGAGATTGTCGTGGTACAGGTCGTGGAGGAAGAGGAAGAACTCCCGGTCCACCTTGGGCGTCCCGCCGTCGGTGATGGCGATGAGGCCGAACATCCCCACCTCGGCGTTGAACTCCATCACCGGCCCGGCCGGGGTGATGCCCTGGGGCATCGAATGGTCATGGTACGGCCACGTACCGACGGACGAGGGCTCGGCCGTCCACCGGTAGGTGTAGGACTGGCCCACGGGCACCGCCCGGCCCGGGGCCGTCCTGTCGGCGGCGATATAGCTGCCGTCGCTGTCGGGGGCGTACTTGAAGCCGTGGGGGTGCATGCTGTGGGGCCAGCCGTAGTGGGTGTCGTTGTTGCGGAAGTGGACGAGGACGGTGTCCCCGACCTCGGCCCGGAGGACCGGCCCGGGGATCCCGGTGTTGGGGCCGATGTCGTCGCTGCCCGGCAGCACCTCCCCCCAGCCGGCCGTGAAGGCCCGGTACCCGACCGCCCAGTAGGTCGAGCCAGCCGGCTTGAAGGTCGTGCCCATCATCTGGTCGCCACCGGTGGGGACAAGGTTGTGGGAGAAGCTGTCGGCCTGGACCCAGTACTGCTTCGCCTTCCCGGACGGCCGCGCCGGCGTGCACATGGACGGCGCCGCAGCGACCGGCGCGGCGTGGGTGGCGTCATCGGCGATCCTGACCCCGGCCGCGGTGAGACCCGCAGAACCCAGCAGGACCGCACCCGTGCCCAGCACCGCCCGGCGACTGATCTCCCGACGACCCCTGCGCGCCACCACGACCTCCGTATCCCGGCAGGAGCCCGGCGTGGAGCCGAGCCCGGCGTGGAGCCGACATCAGTAAGGGCGCCCTAAGCAGCATGATTAGGGTGCCCTTATCAACGTTGTGAGGACGACTTTACGACGTGGCCGCGGTACCGGTCAACGTTCATGCGCTTGGGGGGCAACGAGGCAGACTTGGAGGTTAGTCCTCTATCGCGCGTATTTGCGCGATCGCGGACTATCCTCGTGGAATCCGCGGCCCAGACGTCACATTTCACGACCGTGCGGTGCTTACCGGCCTGACATCGCCACTTCCTTCATGTCGAGAACGGGCTCCCGATGACCACTGCTCCGCCTGGCGGACTTGCCGTAGCCACCCGTGGGCTGACGAAGCGTTTCGGCTCCCGTACGGTGGTCGACCACGTCGACATCGCCATCCCCGCAGGCTCGGTGTGCGGGTTCGTCGGCCCGAACGGGGCCGGGAAGACCACGACGATCCGCATGCTGCTGGGCCTGATCCGCCCCACTGAGGGCACCGGGACCGTCCTCGGCCATCCCCTCACCCACCCGGCCGATTACCTCTCACGGGTGGGGGCGCTTGTCGAGGCGCCGGCCTTCTACCCCACGCTGTCGGGCCGTGCGAACCTCCTGGTCCTTGCCCGGCTGGGCGGCATCGACCCCGGCAGGGTCGACCCGGCCCTCGAGCGCGTCGGGCTGCTCGAGCGTTCGGGGGACGCCTTCCGGCGCTACTCCCTCGGCATGAAGCAGCGCCTCGGCATCGCAGCGGCCCTGCTGCCCGACCCCTCCCTGCTGGTGCTCGACGAGCCTGCCAACGGCCTCGACCCCGCCGGCATCGTCGAGGTGCGCCGGTTGATGCGGTCGTTCGCCGACGAAGGCATCACCGTCTTCGTGTCGAGCCACCTGCTCGGCGAGATCGAGCACATCTGCGACCACCTCCTGATGATCCAGGAGGGCAGGCTGGTCTTCCAGGGCCACGTCGACGACCTCTTCGCCTCCCAGATCGCCGAGCTCCTGGCCCGGCCGGAGCGGCCCGAGCAGGCGGCGGCGCTCATCGCCCTCGTCGAGCAGGCCGGCCACGGGGCGCGCGTCGCGGCCGAGGAACCGCCCGGCACGGTGGCCATCGACGCCGATGCCTCCTGGGCCGCGGACCTCAACCGCCTGGCTGCGGCCGGGGGGATCACGCTCGTGCACCTGAGCGAGCGGCCCCGCCGGCTGGAGGAGGCCTTCTTCGCCCTCACCGGCGGCGCCAACGGCGACGTCGGCGCCGGTGCCCCCCGAGGTGCACGGTGATCCACGCCTTCCGCAGCGAGTGGGTCAAGCTTCGTCGAAGGACACTGCTCGCCTCGACCTACATCTCCCTGACGGCGGTCTCGGCCCTCTTCACCATCCTCGTCTTCTCGCGGGCCGGCGCAGGCGGCCGGCGCGGCGACTTCATCACCCTGCAGGAGCTCGCGCAGCCCAACGGGCTCGCCCGGGGCCTCACCCGTGCCGCCGTGCTGCTCGGCGTCGTGGCCTTCGGCATCGCCGCCGCCCAGGTCGCCTTCGAGTTCAGCCTCGGCACCCTGCGCCAGCTCCTCGTGCGCCAGCCCCGGCGCCCCGTCCTGCTCTCCGGCAAGGGTCTGGCCATCCTCACCTTCCTGGCGGGAGCGGTGATCTGCTCCGGCATCGGCGGCGGCGTGGCAGCCCTGGTCATGGCCCACGTGCGGGGCGTCCCAACCACGGCATGGACGTCCTCGGCAGGCCTTGCAGACACGGGCCATGCCCTCGGCGACGTCGCCCTGGCCGTGACGGGCTACGGCGTCCTCGGGATGCTCACCGGGCTGATCCTCCGCTCACCGGCCCCGGCAGCGGTGGTCGGCTTCGTGTACCTGCTGCCCTTCGAAGGCATCTTCAGCGCCGTGGTGAAGGGCTCGGAGCGCTGGCTGCCGGGGCAGCTCCTGTCGGTGATCTCCGAGGGCGGCACCAGCACCGTGACCTTCAGCCATGCGCTGGTGACGGCCACCGTCTACACGGTGATCGCAGTGGGCCTGGGCACGCTCGTGTTCACGAGACGAGACGTGACGGCCTAGATCTGAATTTCTCGCCCGGAAGGGCCAGACGTAGCGGATCCGAAGGTTGAACCGTCCAGAAGTTGGAAAGACTTCGGACGGAACCATGCCGGAACGCAGGACGACGGGGGCGGTCGCACGGCTCGCAGTGAGCCTGCTGATGCTCACCATCACGGTTGGGTGCGCCTCGTCCCAGGCCGCGACCGGCAACACCGTCACCTTCTACATCTTCAACGAGCCGGGGGGCTCGTTCCAGCGGGCGGCCGATACCTGCACGCAGGCTGCCCAGGGTCGCTACCAGGTCCGGCTCGCCCTGCTGCCGTCGAACGCCGACGGCCAGCGCCAGCAGCTCGTCCGTCGCCTTGCCGCCCACGACGCCAGCATCGACATCATGGGCATGGACGTGGTGTGGGCACCGGAGTTCGCCGAGGCGGGCTGGATCAAGCCGGTCCCCGACGACATCAAGGCACAGGTCACGTCGGACGGGACCCTCCCCGCATCCCTCAAGACCGCCACCTGGAAGAAGACCCTGTACGCGCTGCCCGACAACACGAACACGCAGCTCCTCTGGTACCGCAAGGACCTCGTGCCGACGCCGCCCGCGACGTGGGACCAGATGATCAGCGAGGCGGTGGCGCTGCGCCAGCAGGGCAAGCCGGGGCTGATCGAGGGGCAGGGGGCGCAGTACGAGGGCCTCACGGTATGGTTCAACAGCCTCGTGGCCTCCGCCGGCGGCAGGATCCTCGACGACAACGGCAACGTGGCGGTCGACGACACCAGCCGGGTGGCGGCCGACATCATGCACCGCCTCGCCACCTCCCCCGCCGCCGACCCGTCGCTCTCCAACATGATGGAAGACCAGGCTCGCCTGGCGTTCGAGTCGGGCAAGGCCGCGTTCGAGTTGAACTACCCGTTCGTGTACCCCTCCGCCCAGCAGGACAACCCGGCGCTGGCCAGGGTCATGGCCTGGGCACCCTGGCCCTCGGTCAGCCCGAACACCCCCAGCCACGTCACCATCGGCGGGATCAACCTCGGCGTCAGCGCCTACTCCCGGCACCCCGATCTCGCCTTCCAGGCGGCCGCCTGCCTGCGCAACGCCGACAACCAGAAGTACGCGGCAATCAAGGGTGGCCTGCCGCCGACCATCGAATCGCTCTACGGCGACCCCGCGCTGCGTCGTTCCTATCCGTTCGCCGACACCATCCTGCAGTCCCTCCGCGAGGCGAGCACCCGGCCGCTCACCCCCGCCTACACCAATGTCTCGCTCGAGATCCAGAGCGTGCTGTCGCCGCCGAGCCACATCGACCCGCCGAAGGTCCCACCGCGGCTCCGAACCACGCTGCGCGACGCGATCGCCTCCCGGGGGCTCGTCCCGTAGTGGCCGCCGGGACCGACGTCCTCACTCCCCCGGCTCCCGCCCGCCGGCGGGGGAAGGCGACGCGACGGGCCAAAGACGAGCGCCGGCTCGCCTACCTTCTCTGTGCCCCTGCGGTCGTCGTGATGCTGGCCGTCACCGCGTACCCCATCCTCTACGCCTTCTGGCTGTCGCTGCAGCGCGCCGACCTGCGGTTCCCCGCCGAGTCGGCCTTTGTCGGCCTTGCCAACTACCTCACGGTGCTGCGTTCGGGGCTGTGGTGGCAGGCGGTGGCCAACACCCTGATCATCACCGTCGTCAGCGTCGCCATCGAGCTGGTCTTCGGCATGGCGATTGCCCTCGTCATGCACCGCGCCCTGATCGGCCGGACGGCAGTGCGGACCGCCGTGCTGATCCCCTACGGGATCATCACCGTCGTCGCGGCGTTCTCCTGGCGCTTCGCCTGGACGCCGAGCATCGGCTACCTGCCCCGGTGGCTTCACCTGAACGGCGATCCGCTCACCGCTCATGCCTCCTCGCTGGCGATCATCATCCTGGCGGAGGTCTGGAAAACCACCCCGTTCATGTCGCTGCTGCTGCTCGCCGGCCTCGCCCTCGTGCCCAACGAGCTGCTCGAGGCGGCCCGCGTGGACGGCGCCACGGCGTGGCAACGCTTCACGAACGTGATCCTGCCGGTGATGAAGCCAGCCATCCTCGTCGCCGTGCTGTTCCGGGTGATGGACGCGTTCAGGATCTTCGACAACATCTTCATCCTCACCCAGGGGTCAAACTCCACCCAGTCGGTGTCGATCCTCGGCTACGACCAGCTGTTCGTCGGCCTCAACCTCGGCATCGGCTCGGCGATGTCGGTGCTGATCTTCCTCATGATCGCCATCATCGGCTTCGGCTTCATCAAGGGCTTCGGGGCTGCCGCCCCGGGCATGGATACCGGGCGGTGAGCGCCTCGGGCGAGAAGCGGGTCCTCTGGGGCCTGGCGGACGTCGTCGTCATCGCGCTCGCGCTGGTGCCTGTGCTGTGGATCGTGTCGCTGTCCCTGAAGACGCCGGCCACCCTCACCGACGGGGCGTTCTTTCCGAAGCACCCGAGCTGGGCCAACTACCGGGGCATCTTCCACACGACGCTGTTCACCCGTTCGTTCCTCAACTCGATCGGCATCGCCGTCATCACGACCGTGGTGGCGGTGATCCTGGCGGCGATGGCGGCCTATGCGGTCGCGCGTCTGGACTTCAGGGGGAAGCGCCTGCTGGTCGGGGCCTCGCTCGTCGTCGCGATCTTCCCGCTGATCTCGCTCGTGAGCCCCATCTTCAAGCTCTGGCTGAGGCTCCACCTCTACGACACCTGGCCCGGGCTGATCCTGCCCTACCTCACCTTCTCGCTCCCACTCGCCATCTACACCCTCTCGGCGTTCTTCCGGGAGATCCCGTGGGAGCTCGAGCAGGCCGCCCAGATCGACGGGGCAACCCCGTTCCAGGCATTCGTGCGGGTGATCGCACCGCTGGCCGCCCCGGGCGTGTTCACGACCGCCATCCTCGTCTTCATCTTCGCCTGGAACGAGTTCCTCTTCGCCATCTCGCTGACCTCGACCGACGCCGCGCGCACCGTGCCGGCCGCGCTCGCGTTCTTCACCGGGAGCTCGCAGTTCGAGCAGCCGACGGGCTCGATCGCCGCCGCCGCGGTCGTCGTGACGATCCCGATCGTCCTGCTCGTACTCGCCTTCCAACGCCGGATCGTCGCAGGGCTCACCGCCGGAGCCGTGAAGGGGTAGGAGACAAGGAGGAGACGTGGCTGAGATCACGCTGAAAGGGGTCACGAAGCGCTACTCGGACGGCACGCTGGCGGTGCGCGACTTCACGCTCGACATCGCCGACGGCGAGTTCATGATCTTCGTCGGCCCCTCCGGCTGCGGGAAGTCGACGGCGCTCCGTATGATCGCCGGGCTCGAGGACATCAGCGAGGGCGAGCTGCGCATCGGCAGCGAGGTCGTGAACGACAAGCCCCCGCGCGAGCGCGACATCGCCATGGTGTTCCAGAACTACGCCCTCTACCCCCACATGACGGTGCGGGAGAACATGGCCTTCCCGCTCCGCCTCGCCAAGCTCGACCGTGCCGAGATCGACCGGCGCGTGATGGACGCGGCCAAGATCCTCGACCTCGTCGAGCACCTCGACCGCAAGCCGGCCAACCTCTCCGGGGGCCAGCGCCAGCGCGTCGCCATGGGGCGAGCGATCGTCCGCCAGCCGAAGGCCTTCCTCATGGACGAGCCCCTCTCCAACCTCGACGCCCAGCTCCGCATCGCCATGCGCACCGAGGTCTCCCGGTTGCAGCGCCGGCTCACGACGACGATGGTGTACGTCACCCACGACCAGGTGGAGGCGATGACGCTCGGCGACCGCGTGACGGTGATGCGCAAGGGCGTGATCCAGCAGGTCGACACGCCGGCGAACCTCTACGCCAGGCCCGTCAACCTCTTCGTCGCGGGGTTCATCGGCTCACCGGCGATGAACTTCAGCCCCGTCGACTGGGACGGCGGCAGGCTCCACAGCGTCTTCGGCGACATCGATCCGCCGCCAAGCCTGGCCGAGCGGCTGAAGGATGCCGCGCCCAAGCTCGTCGCCGGCATCCGGCCGGAGCACTTCGAGGAGGCGGAGCCGGCCGGCGGCACGGCCGGCGGCGTGACCTTCAAGGCCAACGTCGAACTGGTCGAGTCGCTCGGCTCGGAGGTGTACGTGTACTTCAGCGTCGGCGCCGGCGACAAGGCCGCCGAGCTGGACGAGGTCGCGGACCGCACGGGCCTCGACGAGCTGCCGCACGCCGCAACCGACCAGATGGTGGCCCGCCTCAACCCCGACACGAGGGCTCGCCGCGGCGAGGTCCTGTCCCTGTGGTTCGACCCCGCCCGGCTGCACATCTTCGACGCCGAGACCGGCCGCAGCCTCACCTCGTAGCGGGCACGCTGCAACCTCCCCGACTTGTGAGACGTCGACCAGGTGTGCAGATTGGAGCTGTGCAGCGACGCGCGGGGGATCTGAGCGAGCTCTACCGGGAACGCTACGCGCCCATGGTCCGCCTCGGCACCCTGCTCCTTGGCTCCCAGCACCTGGCAGAAGAGGTCGTCCAGGACTGCTTTCTCCGCCTGCAGCCGCGCTTCGACACGGTCGACGACCCGGCGGGCTACCTCCACCGGTCGGTGGTCAACGGCTGCCGGTCGCTGATGCGTCGCCAGCGCCGGGAGCGGGACCATCTCCGGGCGACGCCCGCCCGGGAGGCCGAGCTGGGGGCCCACGAGCTCCTGGACGTCCTCGCAACCCTGCCCGAACGCCAGCGGGCCGCCCTGGTCCTGCGGTTCTATGCCGACCTGCCCGGCAGCGAGATCGCGACGATCCTGGGCTGCCGCGAAGGCACGGTCAAGTCCCTCATCCATCGTGGCCTCGCCAGGTTGCGACAGGAGGTCGGGGAGTGAGGTCGTTCGAGGATCGTCTCCGGGAGGCCCTGGCCCAGCGGGCCGACAGCGTGGTCCCCGACCAGCCGACGTGGGAGGACCTCCTGACACGGCCCGACACCGGGGACCCCGCCCGGCCCGGGCACCGGCTGTGGCTCGCCGTGGCGACGGCCGCCGTCGTCGTCCTGGTCCCGTTCCTCGTCGTCGCCCGCTACCTGAGCCGCACCTCGCACGTGAGCGTCGACGGTGGTCAGGGACAGGTGGAGGACCCGTCGCCCTCGACCGGCTCCCCGGTCGCCGGACCGCCTGACGGGTCGCTCCAGGCGGGGTTCAATCCCGTCTCGATCACCCGGATCTCGCTCCGGGTCGGGTGGGCGCTCGGCACGTCGGCCTGCGGGACGGAGGCGTGCACGGCGCTGGCCCGCACCCGCGACGGAGGCGCGACGTGGCACTCGGTGCCTGTCCCCCCGGGGGTGGCGTCGGGCAGCGACAGCGTCTCGCACGTCCGGTTCGCCAACGCCAGCGACGGGTGGTTGTTCGGGCAGCAGGTCTGGGCCACGCACGACGGCGGCACGAGCTGGCGCGAGGTCACCCCCCTCGGCGGGCCGATGACCAGCCTGGAAGCCGCCGACGGGAGGGTGTGGGGCCTCGTGGGCTCCACGGAGGGCCCCACCGCCACGGTGTATGCCGCCCCGGTCGACACCGATGACTGGCAACCCGTCGGTCCCGCTGCGCCGGCCATCGACATCACCCTGCACGGCAAGGTGGGGTACGCCGTGGCACCCGACGGCGCCATCGTCGCGCTCGGCCCGGCCGGCATGGAAAAGCGTGGCATGCCCTGCCCCGCCGCCACCGTGGCCGCCGTCGCAGCGCCGAGCGACGCGGGGGTGGCGGTGGTGTGCGCCGCAGATCCCGGGGCGGGCTCCTCCACGAAAACGCTGCTCCTCTCCCGCGACGGGGGCCGCACCTGGTCCACCGGCGGCGCCGCCCCCCGCGGGGGCCAGACCAGCGGGCTGGCGGCAGCGTCCACCCACACGTTCCTGGTCGCGGCAGCCAGCGGTGCCTCCTCCCTGTACCGGACCACCGACGGTGGGAAGACCTGGAAGACGGTCTTCACCGACACCGGAGGCGGTGCCCCCTTCACGGACCTCGGGTTCACCGACCCCACCCACGGCGTGGCGGTCCTCGGCACCACCCCGGATGCGAAGCTGCTCGTCTCCTCCGATGCGGGGGCCACCTGGAAGGTGCAGGTCTTCGCACCCTGACCGAGCGGCAGGCGGAAGGATGCTCGCCTACCGCCTCGCCGCAGGATCCTGCTCGTCGATGAGCAGGATGGCACCCATCACCCTGCCGTCGCTTGCCACCGGGCCCGCGGAGACGGCGCAGACAATGCTCCGCCCCCGGCGGTTGGTCGCGTGCAGCGTGGCCTGCTCGTGTCCCGACTCCCCCGCGAGGACGCGGCGGACCGACGGCATGAACTCGCGGATGGGCAGGCCGAAGTCGAGGCCCTCCAGTGGCTCCCCGCTCACCTCGTCGGAGCGGAGCCCCCACATCTCCTCGGCGGGACTGCTCCACATGGTGACCCTGCGGTCGGGGTCGATGACGATCACCGCCGACCCGAGCCCACCCAGGACCGACTGCAGGAACAGGTGCGACTCGTCCAGGGCGGCGGCACGCCGGCGGGCCTCGTCGTTGACGGCCTCGAGCTCGTCGTTGGTGGACTCGAGCTCCTCGTTCATCATCTCGAGCTCCTCGTTGGTCGCCTGGAGCTCCTGGTTCGTCGTCTCGAGCTCCTCGTTGGTCGCCTGCAGATCCTCGAAGGTCGTTTCGAGCTCCTGGGAGGTGGTCTGCAGGTCGTCCTCGACCTTCTTCAGGCGACTCACGTCCGCATAGGAGACGAGGATCCCGGTGACGTGGGCGTACCCGTCCACGAGCGGAGTCAGGTCAACGCTGACGTGGGTGACGTTCGGGGGTCCGCCGGCGAAGAAGACGTCGGAGATGTGAATCGACGCCCGCTGGCTGACGACCTGCTGCAGGGGCAGGACCAGGTCGAGCGGCCGGTAGGCCGGCTCGAGTTCGTGGATCGACCGTCCGATGTCAGCCGGCGGGAGGCGCAACATGCTCCGGGCTTGCCGGTTGGCCCCGACCACGATGCCATCGGGGTTCAGGATGAGCTGCGCCAGCGGGGTGGCGTCGAAGGTCAGGCTGCCGGTCATCGCCCCCAGCGCCGCCCCGGCGAGGTCAGGGGGAGGCGTGAGCCAGAGCCGGGCCCTGGCGTCGTCGCCGGGGACCTTGCGGAAGACCCGCCGCTTCAGGTCGATGGCCGTGAAGGACTTCTCTTTCGTGAACAGCATCTCGGCCTTGCCGAGCAGCAGGTAGCCGTCGTCGTTCAGGGCGAAATGGAAGTTCTTGAGGACCTGGGCCTGGGTCTCGGCGTTCAGGTACATCAACGTGTTGCGGCAGGCCAGCAGGTCGATCCTGGAGATGGGGGCGTCGGACACGAGGTTGTGCCGGCCGAAGACGATGGAACGGCGCAGCTCCTTGTCGAAGACAAACCGGTGCCCACCCGCGACTGGTTCGAGATAGCGGGCTCCGAGGTGCTCGGGAATCGCTTCCATCTTGGACCCGTCGAACGTCGCCGCCCGCGCCTCGGCGAGGCCCTTCTCGTCGATGTCGGTGGCGTAGATCTTCACGCTTTCAACGAAGGCCTCCCTCCCCAGCTGCTCGGCGAGCAGCATGGCGATCGTGTAGACCTCCTCCCCCGAGGCGCATCCGGCACTCCAGATGCGCACCTGCCGCTGCCGGGCACGCTCCGCGAGCGCCGGCATGATCGCCTCGGCGACGTACTCCCAGATCGGGGGGTCCCGGAAGAAGGAGGTGACGTTGATGAGCATGAAATTGAAGAGCTCCTCGAATTCCTCGGGGTGGACCTCGAGGTGGTCCTGGTACTCGGCGAAGCCCTCGATGCGGAGCATGTGCATGCGCTTGCCGATCCGGGACATCAGGCTCGACGGCTTGTAGCCGGTGAAGTCGAAGCCGCGGGTGGCGCGCAGGTACTCGAGCAGCTGGAGGAACCCGGGCTCGGGCGGCGCCGGTGTCACGGGCTTGTCTCGGAGCGCTCGGGGGACTGCGGGGGTTGCACGAGGGCCACGAGGGCGGACGCGATCAGGGCGAGGGGGAGCACGATGTCGACGCTGCCGGTCGCGATCGCGGCCGATGGCATGCCGAAGAATTCGGAAGTGTCCTGGTCCTGAGCGATCACCGTCCCACCCGTCTTCTTGATGGCCTTGACCCCCCTGGCCCCGTCGGATCCTGTTCCGGACAGCACGACCGCGATCGCCCGGGCCGGGAAGCTGCTCGCCACAGACTCGAACAGGACGTCGGCGGAAGGACGCAAGAAATGTATCAACTCCGACTGCGTGAGGGATAGGGTCCCGCCGGGATCGACAAGCAGGTGGTAGTTGGGGGGCGCAACGAACACCGATCCTCCGGTGAGGCGGTCCCCGCTTTCGGCCATCTTGACGGGCAGCTCGGTGGACCGGTTGAGCATGTCGGCCAGCAGGCTCCTGTGCCGGGGATCCAGGTGCTGCACGAGCAGCACGGAGGCAGGAAACGACGCGGGAAGTCCCGACAGGAGCGAGGTGAGGGCCGCCAACCCGCCGGCGGAGGAAGCAACGGCAACGATCTCGAATGCCGGGGCGGCGTCCGCTCGCGCCGATGGACCTTCCTGCCAGTCCGCGTGATTCCTCATGGGCCGCCTCCATCCCCACTGTAGCCCTGCCCCGGGGAAGGCGGGCGGCCCCGAGGCAGGACTACAGGCGCCGGATATGCTCAGGAGGCGGTCCGGCGAAAGCAGGATCTCCTGGCTCAGTTGGCCGGGGCAGTGGCGAGGGTCACCACGGCGGTGTGGTGCTGGCCCGTCGCATCGTCCCAGCCGACCGTCACCTTGTCGCCGGGCTTGTGGCCCGCCAGGGCGCTGGTGAGGTCGGTGGCCGAGTTGATCGTCTTCGAGTCGACCGACGTGATGGTGTCGCCGGCAACGATGCCGGCCGCCCGGGCCGGCGTGCCCGCCGGCACCGCTGCGACCACCGCACCCCCGGTCAGGGTACGGTCCACCGAGACACCCAGGAACCCACCGGTGCCGATCGTGCCGCCGTTCGGGGCCGTACCCGACTCGATCTGCTTGGCGACCGAGAGGGCGGCGTTGATCGGGATGGCGAAGGAGACGCCGTTGGCGGCCTGGAACCGGTAGTTCGCCGACGCCGCGGTGTCCATGCCGACAACCTTCCCGTCGGCCGTCACGAGCGGGCCACCGGAGTCCCCGGGCTGCAGTGCGGCGTTGGTCTCGATCAGGCCGGAGAGCTGCTCGGTAGCACCGCCCCCCGCGTCACCGGCGGTAATGGTCTGGTTGAGGGCGACGATGCTGCCCGTCACCACGCTGGGCGTGCCACCCGCCCCGTAGGCGTTCCCCAGGGCGACGACCCCGGTCCCAACGGCGAGCTTCGACGAGTCGCCGGTGGAGATGGTCTTGAGGCCGGATGCCCCCTGGAGTTGCAGGACCGCGACGTCATCGGCCGGATCCGTGCCGACCACCTTGGCGGTATAGCTCCGTCCGGTGGCGACGGCGGTGACCTTGATGCTGGTTGCCCCGGCGACGACGTGGTTGTTCGTCAGGACCTCCCCCGAGGAGGTGAGCACCATACCGGTGCCCGCCGCGCTCCCGCCCTGGTAGGCGAGGACGGTGTTGATGTCGACGATGCCGGGGTTCACCTTGCCGACGATCGCCTGGACCTGCGAAGACAGGGACCCGGCGGCCGAGGTGTCGGAGCCGCTGATGGCGGTGGAATCCCCTGAGGTCGTCGACCCGGACGGGCCGGACCGCAAGCGCGTAGCCAGGCCGACGCCGAGGACCGACGAAAGGAACACCGCCACGATGAGGGCGGCCACGCCCAGGGGGTTGGTGCGCTTCGGCGGTGCAGGCGGCGCCTCCATCGGCCCGTAGGGCCCATACGGGCCGTAGGGGACGTAGGGACCCTCGCTGCCATACCCAACGCTGGTGCCCCAGGTGGGCGGCGGGGCACCGGGACCGGGCTCCCACATCGGAGGTGGGGGCGGCTGCTGGCCTGTATCCGGGCCCGCCACGGGGCCCTCGGGCGGATCCTGTCCCGGATCCTGGTGGGGGTAGCTGTCCATGTCGGCTCTCCTTGGCTTCCGCTCAGAGCGTTGCTCTCACTCTGTCCTTGTCCGGCGCCTTGAGGGGCGCCTCAGGTTCTTGTGCCTTCCCACCAAGTGTTGAGCCGGGAGCCCAGATTCCTCTGAGGACTTGCTGTTCGCTTCCTGTGAATCATTCGGTGGCGGCAGCCAGCGCAGCTTGAGAGATTAGATTGTGCCAAAACGTGCGGATACCGCACCTTTTGGCCCAAACATCGGCGGGACCGCTTCGCACCCGGCCCTTGGCCGGACGCCTAGTTTTCGATGCCGGCGGAGATCTCCCCGAAGGCCAGGCCCACCCGCCGCAGCTCTTCCAGGTGCCGGGCCGCGAGCGACTCGAGGATGCGGCCCCCCTCGGGCGTGAGGCGCACGTGCACGACCCGGTGGTCCCCGGCATCGCGCTCACGCGTCACGAGGCCCGCCGCGGCGGCCCGGTCGACAAGCTGAACCGCCCCGTGGTGCTGGAGGAGGAGGTGGTCGGCGAGCTCGCCGATCGTGGGTGGCCGGTCGCCCGGGTGGCCCCGGACGGCAAGGAGCAGCTGGTGCTGGGCTGGCGTGAGGCCAGCGGATCGCGCCTGCTCCTCGCTCCAGTGCAGGAAACGGCGCAGACCGGTCCGGACCTCGAGGAGGTGGCGGTAGTCGTCGCTCCGCAACGTCCGGGTCGGTGTCATGGGAGCCAACAATATATCATAATGGGATATGTTCTCCGAGATCCTCCGGGCCCGCGAGCCGCGCCGCTTCTGGCTGCTGGTCCTTGCCGTCGGGGTCGCCGGTGGCCTGGCCGGCGCCGCCTACGTGACGGCGATGAAGGCCGCTGCGTCGCTGCTGGGCCCGGATGCCTGGAGCCGGCCGGCGCACCTGCTGGTCCTGGCCCTCGCCGGCGGGGGCATCGCCCTCCTCACGAAGGTCCTCGGCAATCCCGGGGACGTCGAGCTCCTCGTCAACAACATCCACGTCGGCGGCCGGTCCGACCTGCGCGAGCTGCGCTCCCTGATCCCGGTCTCGCTGCTGGGCATCGCGGCGGGCAGCGCCATCGGCCCCGAGGCCCCGCTGGTGCAGACCACCGGGGAGATCGGCAACTGGGCGGCGATGCGCTCCGGGATGCCGGGGGTGGAGGCGAGGACCCTCACCATCACCGGGATGGCCGCGGGCTTCACGGTGCTGTTCGGGGCGCCCCTCGGCTCGGCGATCTTCGCCCTCGAGATCCTGCACCGCCGTGGGCTGCAGTACTACGAGGCCCTCCTGCCGGCCGCCGCTGGCTCGCTCGCCGGGTTTGCGGTCTCCATGGTGACGGCGCACTTCGGTCTGACGCCGATCTGGCGCTTCCCGACCGTGACGTCGCTGCACCCCCAGGACCTTGCGGCCGGGGTCCTGGCCGGCGTCGCCGGTGCCGTGATCGCGGCGGCGTTCACCTACGCCACCCACACCATCCGCCGGGGCTTCCGCCGTCTCCCGATCCCGGTCCGGCCGGTGGTGGGTGGCCTGGCCCTGGGGGCGCTGGCCTGGGCAAGCCCCTTCGCCCTGACCTTCGGTGAGGGTCAGATCCAGACCGTCGCCGGCACGAGACTTGCCGTCTCCACCCTGCTCGTCGCCGTGGCCGTGAAGCTGCTGGCCTCCTCCACCATCGTCTCCGCAGGCTGGCGGGGCGGCTTCATCATTCCCCTGTTCTTCATGGGCGCGGCGCTCGGGGCGGCCGCGGCACCTGCCCTGGGCGTCAACCAGGTCGTGCTCATGCTGGCCCTGATGGCTGCCGCGAACGTCGGCGTGACGAAGACGCCACTGGGCTCCTGCCTGATCGTGGCCGCCATGGCCGGGTACCGACTGCTTCCGCCCGTGCTGGCCGCATCGTTGGTCTCGCTGTTTCTGACCAGCCGGGTATCCATGATCGAGACGCAACGCGAACGGGAAAGCGAGGAACAACGTGGGTGATGCAGTCGTATGGATCTCAGGAGCATCAGGTGGGATCGGGCAGGCGCTGATCCGGACGGTCCCGTGGCCCGGGACCCGGATCATCGGGATCAGCCGCCGTCCTGCGGCCGGGGCCGAGCACCTCAAGGCCGACCTCGCGGAGCCCTCCGAGTGGGGGATCGTGGGCTCGTCGTTCTCCCGTGAGCTGGCCGGCTTCGACGGCGATCGGGTGGTGTTCATCCATGCGGCCGGAACCCTCGACCCCATCGGCTTCGCCGGCGAGGTGGACACCGGCGCCTACACAGTGAACGTGCTGCTGAACAGCGCCGCCCCCCAGGCCCTTGGTCACCTGTTCCTGGCCGCGGCCGCACCCATCCGGGCGGCCGGGACAACCCGCCACCTGGTCATGCTCACCTCCGGAGCCGCACGGAGCGTGTACCCGGGCTGGTCGTCCTACGGGGCGGCCAAGGCGGCGGTTGACCAGTGGGTTCGCAACGTCGGGGCCGAGCAGTCGATCCGGGGCGGCGTCCAGGTGCTCGCGGTCGCTCCGGGCACCGTCGACACGGAGATGCAGGCCCAGCTCCGGGCGACCTCGCCCGAGGACTTCCCGAGCCGGCAGAAATTCCTTGACCTCCACGCTGCCGGCAAGCTGGCCGACCCGGACGCGGTCGCGCGGGACCTGTGGCGGCTGCTGGATGCGGGCCTGGAGAACGGCAGCGTCGTCGATCTCCGCGATCTGCCATAAAGACCCCCAGGCCGTGGAGGATTTTCATCGAATAGCGAGGATTTTCCGCCACACGGCCCGCTAGCGGGCCGAGAGCAGCAATCCGAGGCCCCTGCGCCCTTCCCGGTAGCCTTCGGACAATGGGCGGAAGATCTGCGACACCGGCGGGAGCGCTGCGAACGAGCCGGAGCATGGCGCTCGGGACGATTGCGTCCCGGGCGACCGGCTTTCTCCGCACCCTCATCATCGGGGTGGCGATCGGGACGGTGGTCGGCGATGCGTACAACGCCGCCAACACCATCCCGAACATCATCTACGAGCTCCTGCTGGGCGGGGTGCTCACGAGCGTCGTGGTGCCCCTCCTCGTTGCCGCGGCGAGGAGGGACGACGACGCCGGGGAGGCCTATGCCCAGCGCCTGCTGACCGTGGTCGTCGTCGGGCTGGGGGCCATCACCCTGCTCGCCGTGGCGCTCGCCCCGACCATCATCCCCCTCTACCTTCGCAACCCCAAGGTGGCCCCGATGGCGATCCTCTTCGCCCGTTTCTTCCTGCCGCAGATCTTCTTCTACGGCATCGGGGCGCTCGTCGGCGCCATCCTCAACGTCCGCGGCAGCTTCGCCCCCCCGATGTGGACACCCGTGCTCAACAACGTCGTGCTCATCCTCACGGGGGTGCTCTTCATCGCGGTCACCCAGACCGACGCCGTGAAGCGGGGGACCCTGACCTCGTCCCAGGAGATCCTGCTCGCCGCCGGCACCACCGTCGGGATCGTCGCCCAGACCGTCGCCCTGCTCCCGGCCCTCCGGCGCACGGGCTTCAGGTTCCGGCTCCGCCTGGACCTCGCCGGCTCGGGCCTGACCGCCGCCGCCCGCCTGGCGGGCTGGGTGTTCGTCTACGTCCTCGCCAACCAGGCGGCGTTCCTGGTGATCACCCGGCTGGCGACCTCCCCACACAACGGGTCCTTCACCATCTACGTCTACGCCTTCACCCTCGTGCTCCTCCCCCACTCCGTGGTCGCGGTGTCGGTGATCACGGCGCTCCTCCCGCAGATGAGCCGCAACGCCGGCGAGGGCCGCCTCGATGCGGTGGCGGCCGACCTCGCCCGGGGCCTCAAGCTGGCGGCCGTCATCCTCGTGCCCTCGGCGCTGGCGGGCATCGTCCTCGGCCCCCTCATCGGCGCCCTGCTGTTCGGGCACCGGGCTCTCTCGGTGGCCGACGGCAGGCTTGTCGGGGCGACGCTCGCCGCCTACGCCATCAGCCTCGTCCCCTTCTCGGCATTCCAGCTCCAGCTCCGGGCCTTCTACGCCATGCAGGACACGCGGACGCCGGCCCTCGTCAACCTGGTGCTCGCGGCGATCAACGTCGCCGCCGACCTCGTCATGATCCGGGTCCTGCCCGTGGGCGACCGAGCCGTGGCCCTGGCACTCGGGTACTCGATCTCCTACATCGCGGGCTACGCCTGGTTCACCGTCCTGCTCCGCCGCCGGCTCGGCCGGCACCCCGGGGCGCAGGTCGCCAGGACCCTCGTCCGGCTGAGCTTTGCCGGCCTCGTCGCAGCCGGCACCGGCTACGTCGCCTCGCATGCCGTGACCGGGGCGCTCGGCAACGGCCTCGACGGGTCGGTGATGGGCATCGCCGCGGGCCTGGCCGTCGGGGTCCCTGTCTACATCGGGCTCGTGCTCCGCATGCGGGTGCCGGAAGTGCTGGAGGTGAAGGAACTTGCCCGGGGCTCCATGCGGGGAGGCGCCACCGGCTAGTGCTGCAGCGCATTCGAAAAGCGCGCGTAGGCTTGCGAACACATGTTCGCTTATGTGAAACTACCTTTAGCTCCTTGAGAACTGAAGGTAGGGGGTTGTGTGGGGAAGTCCCACGCGTAAAACCTTCAACGCCAGGACAACCATCGCCGCAAGGCGGATCCACGCACGCAAGAACGTGCGTCACGCACCGTCGGGCCGGGGATTCCCGGCACGGCGTGGCCGGCGTTTCACGACGCCGGCCTTGCCTGGCACCGGGCCACCCGGGGAAACCCAGGCGTCGCTCGCAGGTGGATCGTCCAGGCGCCGGGTCACCGGCTCCGGGGACGGTCCATGTCGCCACATGCGGCACCCTGCGAGGATCGCAGAGCTTGCGCGTGGACACGCGTCGAACTTTGCGAAGGTGCACTAGCATCGGTTGCAATGGCCGATCTCTCCCCGGGGGCGACCCCGACCTCCAATCCGGTCATCGTGGCCGAGGGGCTCACCAAGCGCTTCGGATCCCGCGTCGCCTTTGAGGACCTCTCGTTCGAGGTGGAGGCCGGTGAGATCTTCGGCTTCCTCGGCCCCAACGGCGCCGGCAAGACCACGACGGTGCGGGTACTCGCCACCCTCCTTGCACCCAGCGCCGGGCGGGCCGAGGTGGCGGGCCTGCCGATCGGCCCCGCCCTGTCGGCCCGGCAGGCATCCGAGCTGCGCGAGCGCATCAGCGTGATGCCCGAGAACCCGGGCCTCTACCTCAGGCTGTCCGTCCGGGAGAACCTCGATTTCTTCGGCCGCCTCTACGGGATCGCCCGGGGGGAGCTCAGCGGCCGCATCGTGGAGTGCCTTCGTGCGGTGGGGATCGAGGACCGGGCGGACTCGCTTGCGGGGACGCTCTCCAAGGGGCTCCGCCAGCGGGCGGCGCTCGCACGGGCCCTCCTCCCCCGGCCCACCGTGCTGTTCCTCGACGAGCCCACCTCCGGGTTGGATCCGGAGGCGTCCCTCATGGTGCGCGAGCTCATCGCCTCCCTGCGCGAGCGCGGGACCACCATCTTCCTCACGACGCACCGCCTCGACGAGGCCGAGCGGCTCTGCGACCGGGTGGCAGTCCTGAAGACACGCCTGCGCTCGGTCGGCCCGCCGGCAGAGTTGCGCCGGCAAGTCTTCTCGGGAGCGCTCGAGGTCCGGCTCGGCAAGCCCCTCCCCGAGCCAGAACGAGTGTTCGGGCCGATCGCCCGCATCTCGGCCTGGGAGCCCGGGCCGGTGCCGGGCTCCTACATCCTGCAGACGGCCGAGCCGTCGGCGGTGGCCCCCGAGGTCGTCCGGGCGCTCGTGGCCGCAGGGGCCGACGTCATCCGCGTCGCGGAGGTCGAGCACTCCCTGGAGGACGTCTACCTCGAGCTCGTGGAGGGGCCCGCATGAAGCGCCGGGTCTGGGCGTTGATCCGCAAGGAGTTCGCCGAGTACCGCCGCAACAAGCTCATCGTCATCACGATGACGCTCCTGCCGGCAGCATTTCTCTTCGTGGCCGCCCGGGCGGCGTTCGCACTGCCGGCGCATGCGTCGCCAACCTTGATCCGGGCGGTCTTCGGCCAGGCGCGACTGTTCCTGCTCATCCTCCCGCTCTTCCTGCCCAGCACCATCGCCGCCTACAGCGTCATCGGCGAGCGGGAGCAGGGAGCGCTGGAGCCGGTGCTCACGACGCCCGCCACCGACGGCGAGCTGCTGCTCGGCAAGGCGGTCGCCCCCGCGGTCCCGGCCATCGGGCTGTCGTGGCTCCTGTACGTCGCTTACCTCGTGTTCGCCGTGGCCATTGGCAAATCCGTTGCCCTCCACGAGATGGCGACCGGCACGCAGTTGCTCGCCGAGGGGGTCCTCGCCCCCACGCTGGCGGGCTACTCGATCATCCTCGGGCTGCTCATCTCCGCCCGTTCGACCGACATCCGGGTGGCGCAGCAGCTCTCGGCCCTCGCATCCCTGCCGCTGCTGGCGGTGGTCGCCATCTCGTCGTTCCAGCTGGCGGGGAAGGGCCCGGGCTTCTAC
The DNA here is from genome assembly GCA_036495025.1 of Actinomycetota bacterium. Taxonomy (GTDB): domain Bacteria; phylum Actinomycetota; class CADDZG01; order JAHWKV01; family JAOPZY01; genus JAOPZY01. The sequence goes on from DASXNO010000154.1 coordinate 26,951, forward strand.
CTCGCGGCGTCGGCGGTCGTCCTCCTCATCGACGCGGTCGGGCTGGTGCTCACCACCCGGGCGTTCAACCGGGAGCGCCTCCTCTCCCGTTACGGGAACTGAGCCCTCCATGGGCCGGGGCATCGAGCCTGGTGAGCGCCAGCGCCTCGAGCTGGCCCTCGCCGAGATCGACGCCGACCTCGTGCGCTTCGCCACCTACACGCAGCACAAATCCGCCTGGCGGATCGCGGCCACCCTTGCGAACAAGGGGCTCACCCTGATGCACCTGCAGCGCTACGAGGAGGGCATCGCCGTGTGCGCGGAGGTCGTCCGGCTCTACGGCGACCGTCCGGACGCCCCCATTCAGGTGCTCGTCGCCGGCGCCCTGCTGCAGCAGGGCATCGCCTTCGGCGCGCTCGGCCGGCTGGACGAGGCGCTCCTCGCCTACGACGACCTGCTCCGGCGCTTCGGCCACGTCGGCGGCAATCCCGATCTCGCCGAGGTCGTGGCAACGGCCAGGCAGCTTCGCCCTTCGCCCCCGGCGTAAGGGCGCCGCAGCACACACCAGGCTTGCAGGCAGGGTCCAGCGCCTCAGAACCTGCGGAATCCTGGGCCTTGCTGGCGGCCGTGCCGGGGCCCCACGATGACCTTCGGACGGGTCGACAGAACACAAAGGGGGTGCGATCTCGACATGCTGCCCGGATGCGAGCCATGGCCCGACGAGCTGGTGGAGCGGTACCGCCGCGACGGGTACTGGCGGGGCGAGACCCTCGCCGGCCTGATCGGCGCCTGGTCGGCCGACCACGGGGAGCGTACCGCGCTCGTGGCAGGGAGTGACGTCTGGTCCTACCGGCGCCTCGCCACCCGCGTCAACCGGCAGGCGACCGGACTGCGCCAGCTCGGGATCCGGGCGGGCGACCGGGTGATCGTGCAGCTCCCGAACATCCCCGAGTTCGTCTCGGTCAGCCTGGCGCTCTTCCAGATCGGCGCGCTGCCAGTATTTGCGCTTCCCTCGCACCGGCGGTCGGAGATCGGCTACCTTGCCCAGCACGCCGAGGCGGCGGCGTACGTCATCCCCGACACCTTCCAGGGCTTCGACTATCTCGCCCTCGCCCGGGAGGTGCGAGCTGTCGCCCCGACACTGCGGCACGTCATCGTGGCGGGTGAGCCGGAAGAGTTCCTCGCGCTCGAGAGCGTGGACGGAGAGCCGGCGGCCCTCCCGCCCCCCGACCCACGCGACGTCGCCTTCTTCCTCCTGTCGGGCGGCACGACGGGGCTCCCCAAGCTCATCCCCCGCACCCACGACGACTACGCCTACCAGCTCAGGGCGACGGCGGAGGCCCTCGGCGTCGACGAGCGCAGCGTCTACCTCGCCGCGCTCCCCGCGGCGCACAATGCGGCGCTGGGCTGCCCGGGCGTGCTCGGCACCCTGAAGGCAGGCGGGACGGTCGTCCTGGCGCCGAGCGCCAGCCCCGACGCGGCGTTCCCGCTCATCGAGCGCCACGGCGTTACCTTCACCACCCTGATGCCCCCCTTCGTCCTCCTGTGGCTGGACCTGGCCGACGTCTTCGGGGCCGACCTGTCCTCGGTCCTCCTCCAGGTCGGCGGGGCGAAGTTCCCGGCCGAGGTCGCGAGGCTGGTCCGGCCGGTCCTCGGCGCTCCCCTCACGCACTGGTTCGGCATGGCCGAGGGGTTGCTGACGTACACCCGCCTCGACGACCCGGAGGACGTGGTCATCCACACCAGCGGTCGCCCACTGGCCCCGGCCGACGAAATCCGCGTCGTCGACGAGGAAGGGCGCGACGTCGCCCCGGGCGAGGTCGGTGAGCTGTTGACCCGGGGTCCCTACACGCTTCGCGGCTACTACCGGGCCCCCGAGCACAACGCGAGGGCCTTCACGGCGGACGGGTACTTCCGCAGCGGCGACCTCGTGCGGCTGACCCCCGACGGCAACATGATCGTCGAAGGGCGGATCAAAGACGTCGTCAACCGGGGAGGCGAGAAGGTCTCCGCCGAGGAGATCGAGGACCACCTGCTGGCCCATCCCGGGATCCGCAATGCGGCCGTCGTCGCGATGGCCGACGCCGCCATGGGCGAGAAGACCTGCGCGTTCATCGTCCCCCGCGCCGGGCCGCTCGAGCGCCACACACTGAACGCCTTCCTGCGGGAGCGGGGCCTCGCCGACTACAAGCTCATCGACCGGCTCGACCTGGTCGATGCCCTGCCGAGCACGGCGGTCGGGAAGGTGAACAAGGCGGAGCTCCGCCGCATGACCGCGGGCAGCCCGACGTCGTGACCTCTCGAGGTGAGGAGGAAATCCGTTGCTCCACGCCGAAAAAACTCCTCACGTCGGCGGGGGCCTCGGCAGGGCCGCAGCTCCGCGTCAGCGCAACCGTGGCGGCCCACCTGAGCTGGGACTACGATCCTTCGCCCCGGTCCCGGATGCTCGGCCTGTACGAACGAGCCAGGAAGGCGCAGTGGGACCCCGCGACCGACATCCGCTGGTCGGCCACCGTTGCGTTCGGCTCTCCCCTGCCCGACGACTCGTCCTTCGCCATGGCGTCGTTCGAGGCCTCCCCCCTGGCCGTCGGGGGGCGGTCGATGTGGGACCGCTTCCGCTGGGAGCTGCAATCGTGGATGGTGAGCCAGTTCCTCCACGGGGAGCAGGGAGCGCTCGCGGCCTCGGCCCGGCTGGTCGAGACGGTCCCCGGCCTCGACGCCAAGTACTACCTGGCGAGCCAGGTCGCCGACGAGGCTCGCCACCTCGAGGTCTTCTCCCGGTACCTCCGCGACCACGTCCCTGACCCGTATCCCCCGTCTGCGTCGCTGATCACCCTGCTCGAGCACGCCCTGGCCGACTCGCGCTGGGACGTCACCGCGCTGGGCATGCACATCATGATCGAGGCCCTGGCGATGGCGGCCTTCCGCCTCGCCGACGGGACGTTCCACGACGACCTGATCCGCCAGATCATCCGCCTCGCCGCTCGGGACGAGGCTCGACACGTCTCCTTCGGCGTGCTGGCCCTGGGCGACCTCTACCGGGAGCTCAGCCACCCCGAGCGAGCCGAGCGCGAGGAGTTCGTCCTCGAGGCGGCCGCCCTGATCCGGCGCCGCTTCCTCCTCGAGGACATCTGGGAGCGCCTGGGGGTCAGCCGGGAGGACGGAAGGGCCTACGCCTCCCACGACGTCCTGATGGTGAAGTACCGGCAGGCCATCTTCGCCAAGATCGTGCGCTCACTCGACCAGATCGGGCTCATGACCGGCCGGGTCCGGGACGGTCTGGGACGCCTCGACCTGCTCGGCTTCGGTGCCGACCGATCCCTGCCCTAGTGGTCCGTCTCTCAATTACGTTGGCGTTCGAGCGGCCCTGCATCCCCGCTCGCGGCGTTGCTCGTCGGTCACGTACCTCCAGGTATGTTCCCTCCTCGCGCCTTGCGACCGGGGCGCAGGACCACTCTCTGCGCCAACTCATTTTCGAGACGGACCACTCGGCAGCGGGCAGGGCGGCTCAGGGGTAGGCCGGGTCGACGGCCTCGGCCCCCCATTCCTCGGGCTGCACGTTGCGGATGTGCTGCGTGAACTCCCAGGTGTGGCCCTCGAGATCGCGGACCATGTACTGGCGGAGACCCCAGGGCCGGTCACCCGGCTCCTCGACGATGGCACCCCCGGCTGCCCTCACACGGTCGAAGTGGGCGTCGACGTCGTCCACCCACACGACGATGTAGGCCGATGGCTGCGCGCCCTGCTCGGGGTTCCGGTAGCCCTCCCCCCCGGCGTCGAGCATGATGATGCCGCCCTCCAGCTCCATGTCCGCGTGGCCCATCCGCCCGTCCGGGCCAACCCACCGCAGCAGCTCGCGGTACCCGAAGACCCGTGAGAGCCACTCGGCCGCGGCGTCCACGTCCTCGTACAGGAGGGCCGGAACTACCTGGGGGAATCCTTCGGCGGGGTTGTACGACATGTGACCTCCTCTCTTTCCGATGCACAAGCGAGGTAAAAATGCCGCGCATACGCGTGATTTTTACCTCATTTCGGTCTCTCTGCGAGCCCGCCGGGCAGTGCCGCCACGAGCTGGTCGACGCCGCCTGCGGGCGCGTCCACGACGGTGACCACGCCCAGGCAGAGCCGCTCCCACCAGGCGACCACCTCATCGCGTGGCACCGGGCTGCCCGAAAGGTCACCGGAAAGCCACACCAGGGTGACGTCCCCGGCGTAGAGCGGCGGATCGTAGGCCGCGGTCGCCCGCAGGGTGTGCCGGGCGATCGCCGCCGAGCCGGGCGCCGCCGGCGCCCCCAGCGGTTGGTCCCTTCCCGGCAACGGCACCGGGCCGATCAGGGTGACGCTCGACACGGCCGTTCCCGCCTCCCGGAGCCTGCGGGCAACGTCCAGGGCCAGGACACACCCCGGCCCCCGGCCCACCAGGTGCACCGACGGGTGGGTCCCCGCCAGCAGCTCGCCGGCCCAGGAGGTCGTCGCCACCTCGACGAGGCCGTCGGGATCGAGGCCCAGGTAGGCATCCGGGTCGCCGACGGCGAGGCCCGCGACGGGGCCCCGCGCCGACAACACGGGGATGAGGTCGCGGTAGGAGTCCAGGGTGCCGTCTCCCTCGTGGACCAGCACCCACAGCGGTCCGGCGCGCTCCGCGACGTGCGTGACCGTCACGGGAGGGATCGCACCCGCCTCGGCGGCGTCGCCTGCGCCGGAGGCGAGCGTCGCCGCCAGCTCGGCCACCGTCGGCCCCTCGAGGATGGCGCGCAGCAACTCGTCGAAGTAGAGCGCCCCGGCCTCGGGGACCTCCTCCTGGAGGCGTCCCGCCAGCCTCGCCGCCAGCAGCGAGTCTCCGCCGAGATCCAGGAAGCCCGTCTCCAGGCCGACCGACTCGACAGCGACGCCGAACACCTCGGCCCACAGTGCCTCCAACCGGGCCTCGAGGGGGTCAGGCGGGCGCTGTGGCCCACGGGGGGTCGCACGCGGACGCTCCTCCGCCAGCCAGGACCGCAGGGCCTGCTGGTCGACCTTGCCGTTGGAGGTGAGCGGGAGGGCATCGACGACCTGCAGGGAGGCCGGGATCATGTACTCGGGAATCCGCCCCGCGACGTGCTCGACAAGGTCCGCCACGTCGACGGGCATCCGGTCCTCCTTGACCCGGGCGGCGAACACCCGCATGCCGCCCTCCTGCATGATCTCGTCGCCGACCGGCAGGTCGAGGACGGTCCCCGCCCCGGCCCGGGCGAGCACCCCCCGCCACTGCTCGGGCGAAAGGAAGGTCTGATCCAAGGCCCGGCGCTCGTCGCCGAAGTCGCCCGAGTCGCCGAAGTCGTCGTCGAGGCGCAGCAGCAGCTCGAGGGACGCCATGATCGCGGGGTGGTCGCGGGTGATCTCCGCGACGAGGAGCCACCCGCCCGGCGAGAGGGCCCCGTGGAGGCGGGCGAGCGACCGGTCCACGTCCCGGGTGGCGTGCAGGACGTCCGCCGCCAGGACGAGGTCGAAGGAGTTCGGGGCGACTCCCTGCGCCCTCAGGTCGGCGTTGAGGTCCAGCAGACCGAAGGTCATGCCCGGGTAGGCCCCGAACCGGTGCCGGGCCTCGCCGAGAAAGAAGGAGGAGACATCGGTGAAGAGGTACTCGGCGCCACCCTCCGCCTCCAGCGCGGCCAGCGCCGCCGCGGTCGCGCCGCCAGTGCCTGCCCCCACCTCCAGCACCCGCAGGGGCCGCCCACGCCCGGCGTGCCGGGCGATCTCTGCGACGGCGGCCCCCAGCGTGGCGGTGGCCGCCCGCGGGAGCAGGGCATCCCGGTACAGGGCTGCGGCGACCTCGCCGCCGCCCTGGGGGAAGAGCAGGCCCAGAGGGTCCTCAGCGCCGCGCAGCAGCGCCGGGAGCCGGCGGGCATTCGACCGGAAGTACTCGACGAGGCCCGGCTCCTCCACGCCCTCGGCGAGGGAAGCGGCATCGGCCCACAGCGCCTCGACCTCCACCGGCCGGCCCGAGCCTCCGAGCCGAACCGCCGAGGAGCCAGGCTCCAGCAGCCCTGCTGCCGACAGCGCACGCAGCCAGCGGCGTACGAGGCGGCGGTGCTCCGGAGCGACCTCGCCGGGCATCTCGGCCCCGAGGCGCCCCTCAAGGCGCCGGATGAGCCCCTGGACGGGGCGGCTCGCGTCCAGGGCGCCGACCTGGCGGAGTGCGTCGAGCATCGACTGCAGCGCTGCCTCGTCGACCCGCCGGCTGTATGCG
>DASXNO010000155.1:0-4542 GCA_036495025.1 Actinomycetota bacterium
ACTGCAGGCCAAGTACAAGGGCGCAGAGAACCGGGAGATGCTCAACCAGGAGATGATGCGTCTCTACAAGGAGAACGGGACCAGCCCGTTCGGCGCCTGCCTGCCGAGCCTCCTGCAGATGCCCTTCCTGATCGTCCTCTACACGTTGATCCGCGGACTGTCGACCACCGTCACCCACGGCCAGAAATACGTCGACGCCGCTGGCCACTATGTGACGTGCGTGAAAGCCGCATGTGGGGCACCCCGCTACATCCCGACTAACTCCCAAATGCACACCGATCTGGTGCACAGTGTGGGCCAGATGCATTGGTGGTTCGGGATGGACCTTTCGTCGTATCCATTCTCAAATCACACGACGGATCCGTTCACACATGTCGTGACCACGAGCGTGAGCCAGGCGGTATTGGTCATCCCGTACCTGGTGCTCATTGCGGCTGCCATGTTCCTGCAGTACTACCAAATGAAGCAGATGAACAGCCGTAATCCGCAGGCTGCAGCTGCGAATCCGCAGATGCAAACCATGCAGAAGTTTTTCCCCATTATTTTCGGGTTCATTTACCTAAGAGTGCCGGCTGGAGCAACCATTTACATGGTGGTCTCTTCGGCCATGCGGATCGCCACGCAAGAGGTGATGTTCAAAACGGGGATGGTGCAACCGGTGGCCGTCGAGCGCGAGATCGGCTCGGGCAAACAGGACAAGGCACCACCACCCGAGAAGCCGGCCCCCAAACCGGCGAAGAAGCGCTCGACCGCGACGGACGGGACGGCGCTGGCCAAGGGAACGGTCCCGCCCCAGAAGGCGGAGACCAACGGACGGCCCAACACGGACGCGAACGGGCGGAAGCCGGGGGCGGGCAAGCGGCCCACCAACGGGAAGGGTGCGGCGGCGGAGCAGCCACCGGCCCCCAAGCCGCAGAACCGATCGCGAACCAAGCGGGCCAGAAAGGCACGCTAGGACGTGGAGTGGGTTGAAGTAGCAGGGAAGACCGTTCAAGAGGCGACCGAGCAGGCACTGGACCAGCTCGGCGTGAGCCTCGACGACGCCGAGGTCGACGTCGTCAACGAGCCCAAGATGGGCCTCTTCGGCCGTGTGCGGGTCGAGGCCCGCGTGCGGGCCCGGGTCCGTCCGGTCGGTGCCCGGCCCAAGCGGGAGCGCTCCCGCCGGGGCGGCCGGTCCCGCCAGGGCGACCGCGACCGCCCGCGCAGCGGCTCTTCCAGCTCGACCTCGAGCTCCGGCTCCAGGTCGTCGGGTGGCGGCCGGGACTCGACGGGCAACGGCCCTGACGGCTCATCGAGGGCAACGACACCGGCCGGCGGCGGCAACGGCTCGTCCGGTCGCGGCGAGGCCTCGGGGGGATCGGACCCGGGCCAGGGGCAGGGCAGCGGCACGAGCCGCTCGGCCCGTCGCCGACGCAACCGCTCTCGGGCCGCCACGCCTGGCGCAACCGCCAACGGCGCCGAGATGCGTGAAGGTTCCCAAAACGGCTCCACCCGGGCGCCGTCCCACAGCAAGGCTCCGTCGCGGAGCACCGAAGGTAAGGAGACAGAGGACATGGCCGAGGGAATGACGCTCGAGGAGCAGGCCGAGATCGGCCGTACGTTCCTCGCCGGTCTGCTCGCCGAGTACGGGGTCGAGGCCACGGTCGAGAGCCGCCTCATCGACGACGAGACCGTCGAGATCGCCGCCACCGGAGACGACAAGGACCTCGGCATGCTCGTGGGCCCCCGGGGCTCCACCCTCGCCGCCCTCCAGGACCTCACCCGCGCCGTCGTCCAGCGCCAGTGCCCTTCGCGCACCGACCGGATCCTCGTCGACGTCGCCGGCTACCGGGAGCGTCGCTCGGCTGCCCTCAAGCGCTTCAGCGTCCAGATCGCCGAAGAGGTCATCGCCTCGGGCAACGAGAAGGCGCTCGAGGCCATGAGCCCGGCCGACCGCAAGGCGGTCCATGACGCCATCAACGAGATGGACGGCGTCGTCACCCGCTCCGAGGGTGAGGACCCCCACCGCCACGTCGTCATCGCCCCGGCGTCCTGACCCGTCGGTGCCCGGCACCGACTCCCCCGCCGCTCCCCTCCCCCAGCTCCCTCTCCTCCGCCAGATCTTCGAGGAGGCCCGCGCCGCCGGCTTCCTCGGCCCCGGGCCCGTCGACACCCACCTCCGCCACGCCGAGGGTTTCGTCGCCGTCTGCCGCCGCCTCTGGCCTGACGGCCCCACCCCGCCGGTCCTCCTGGACCTCGGTTCGGGGGGCGGAATCCCAGGCCTCGTCGTCGCCGGCCGCCTCCCCGACGTCGCCCTGGTCCTCCTCGACGCCCAGGCCCGCCGGACAGCCTTCCTGAGCGACGCCGTGCGGCGTCTCGGCCTCGAGGCCCGGGTCTCGGTTCGCCAGGACCGTGCCGAGGCGGCAGGCCGGGATCCGGGCGCCCGTGGGAAGTTCGACGGGGTCCTGGCCCGGTCGTTCGGCCGGCCCGCCGTCGTGGCCGAGTGCGCCGCTCCCCTACTCAAAACCGGCGGTTGGTTGGTCGTCTCGGAACCCCCCGGCGACGCCCCCGTGGATCCTCCCGCCGCAGCCCGGTGGCCGGCCGAGCCCCTCCGCCAGCTCGGCCTGGTGCCCGACCTGAAGCTGCACGAGTCGTTCGACTTCCAGACCCTGCGCCAGGCTGACCCCTGCCCGGACCGGTTCCCCCGGCGAGACGGGGTCCCCGCCAAGCGACCTCTCTTCTGACCCCGGCCGGCTCCCCGCAGGGTGCCGGAGACCCCGAGCGCAACGCCTCCTGCCGGAGTTTCGGTGCGGTCCGGCGAATGTTTCACGTGGAACCGGAGGCTCGCGTCGCGCCACAATTCTCAGCCGAGGTTTCACGTGAAACAGAGGCTGAAGTCTTGACCCGCACTCTTGGGGACGCCAGGATAGGCGGCGTGCCAAGGCGATTCGGATTCCCCGCCTGATGCGCATCCGGCGCAGGGACAAAACACCGACCCCAGCACCTCCACCGTCCGAGCAGCAGTACAGCCCTGCCAGCCCAGACGGGCCCACGTCCACCGATCCGGTCAAGCGGGTGTCCGTTGACCCGGAACAGACGGCAAACGGCGCGCCCCCGGCACCCCAGCCCCTGGTCGAGGAGGCGGCGCCGCCGCAGCCGGAAACACCGCCGGAGCCCGCTCCGTCCACCCCCGCTACCGCCTCCCCCCCCGAGGACGGCCAGTCACCAGCGGCTGCGCCCCAGGTCGTGGAAGCCGTCCACGCAGCTCAGCCTGGGCCGGAGACAGCCGGCGAAGCGTCCCTGGCCGAGGATGTAGTTTCGACGCCTGCCCCAGCCCCAGTCGAGGAGCCCCAACCAAAGGCGGACATGGCGAAGAAGAAGCCGAAGGCGCAGATGATGAAGGCGGCCGATCCAGCCTTGGTCGACGAGCCTGCCATGCGAGCCCCATCCATCCGGGACGAGGCCACCGAGCTGCTCAATGGGTCCAAGCCGGCGGCTCGTGAGCTCCCCCGGGTCATTGCGATCGCCAACCAGAAGGGCGGCGTTGGGAAGACCACGACGACCGTGAATCTCGGGGCTGCCCTGGCCGAGCAGGACTACCGGGTGCTGGTCGTCGACCTGGATCCGCAGGGGAACGCGACCACGGGTCTCGGAGTCGAGGCCCGGAATTTCGAGCTCTCCATGTACGACGTGATCATGCGTGACCAGCCACTCGAGGACTGCATCGAACCCACGAGCGTCAAGAACCTGTTCGTGGCGCCTGCCACCATCGACCTGGCCGGCGTCGAGATCGAGCTGGTGCCCGCGTTCAGCAGGGAGTTGAAGCTGCGCCGTGCCATCGAGACCATCGTCGACGACTTCGACTTCGTGCTGATCGACTGCCCCCCCTCGCTGGGCCTCATCACGGTCAACGGCTTGGCGGCGGCCCACGAGGTCCTGGTGCCCATCCAGTGCGAGTACTACGCCCTCGAGGGCCTCAGCCAGCTCCTGCGCAACGTGAACCTGGTCTCGACCAACCTGAACGAGACGCTGGAAGTCACCACGATCGTCCTCACCATGTACGACGCCCGGACCCGGCTCTCGGTCGACGTGGCCAACGAGGTCAGGGAGCACTTCTCGGAGCGGGTCTGCCGGGTGGTCATCCCCCGGACGGTCCGCCTTTCGGAGGCCCCCTCGTTCGGGCAGCCCATCACGGTTTTCGATCCCGCATCGCGAGGCGCCGTGGCCTACCGCGAGCTGGCCAAGGAGGTGAGCAATGGCGCGCCGCAGCGGACTCGGTAAAGGGCTGAGCGCTCTGATTCCCAGTGAGGCGGTCGGGGAGTCCGACTCCATCCTGCGGGTGGTGCCGATCTCCCATATCCGTCCCAACTCGTTCCAACCTCGGAGCAACTTCGACGAGGAGTCCATGGCCTCGCTGGCCGCCTCGATCAAGGCCGTGGGCCTGCTCCAGCCGGTCCTGGTACGCGAGCTCCAGGACGAGGGCGAGAGCTACGAGCTGATCGCGGGGGAGCGGCGTTGGCGGGCGGCCCGTCGGGCTGGGCTCCAGACCATCCCGGTGCTCGT
>DASXNO010000156.1:0-1623 GCA_036495025.1 Actinomycetota bacterium
AAGAGCGCTCTGCCTTAAGGACTGGCGGTGCTGGTCACCGTCGAGGTGGGCGTCGGCGTGACGTGGTAGCTCTTGAAGCTCTGTGCCATCTGCTGGAAGACCGGCGACAGGTTCGCCAGCGACGTCGAGTCCGTCGGCGGCTCGATCTGCAGCAGGATGCTGACGAAGCGGTCCCCATCGATCAGGTAGTAGGCCGAATGCAGCGTCGTCGGCGCCGCCTTCGGATACGACCATACGAAGTAATAGCCCGCGTGGCCGTTGATCAGCGGTGACGGGGTCTGCTCGATGATGTTGAGGTCGGTGCCCAGGAGTTGAAGGATGAAGTCCTTGAAGGGAGCGACGTCCTTGTTCGTGAGCGGGAAGGGCAGCTTGTGGATGGTGACCGCCACGAAGTCGGCGATGGGGTAGGGGGCATCCGGGCCGATGATCATGGCGATGTTGGGATCGGGCGAGGCCAGGCCCCGCGCCACCCAGCCCTGAGGCCGCGAGATGCTGAACTCGTTGACCGGGTCCTGGACCGTGATGCCGTTCGCCGTCGGGCTGGCGGAGGGGGAGGTCGCCGAGGTGGTCGGGGCGGGGGTGCCGTTGGTGTTGTTTGTGCCGTTGGTGCCCGTGGAGCGACCGCCGACGATCCCCCAGCCGGCGACGCCGAGGATCGCGACGAGCACGAGGGCCAGGATGAGGATCCCCACCCGCTGGGCGACCTTGATCGGTCCCCCCGGCGGCCGGAAGAAGTTGCCGATGAATCCCCGCTCCACCGGCGGCGGTGGAGGCGGCGTCGAGGCCTTCGCCGCGGGCCGGGGTTTGGGTTCGGGTTCCGCTACGGCCGGCGGTTCCGCTACGGCGGCCGGTTCCGCCGCAGGCGCCTCGGGAACGGGCGCCCCGGCAGAGAAGTCTGGAACTTTTTCGTCGGATAGCGAAGGTTTTTCACCAGACTTCGCGACATCTTCGACGGGGGGTACCTCCACAGGCGTCGGGGTGGTTCCCGGCGCGGCGGCGGACTCCTCGGTTGGTTTGGGGGTCACGGGCGGGTCTCCTGCACTGGCAGCGTCAGGGCGCTGCCCGTCCGGCGAATCGGTCACGGCCACATTATGAGCGTTGGAGCTGTGTGATGGCTGTGGTCCGGCTTCCAGCGTCCCCCCCGAGGGCCACCGGAACCGTACGGGCGGACTAGGATCGGGTTGCCGCGGGGACCAAGGAGGAGTTGTCATGATCGTGGCGTTCTCCGTCACACCGCTGGGCGTCGGGGAAGAAGTCTCTCGCGAGGTGGCCCGGGCCGTGAACGTCGTCCGCTCCAGTGGGCTCCCCAACCACACCGACGCGATGTTCACCACGATCGAGGGCGAGTGGGACGAGGTCATGGATGTGGTCAAACGAGCCGTCGACGCGGTGGTGGACGTGGCCCCCCGCGTGTCTCTCGTGCTGAAAGCCGACATACGGCCCGGCGTTGACGACGGGCTGACCAGCAAGGTCGAGTCGCTCGAGAAGAAGCTCGCCGATCTGTGACCGGCTACGACCAGCGGATGAGCTCGGCGACCGGCTGCAGGTCGAAGGTGTCGAGCAGGTCGAGCGCAATGTCCCGGGCCCGGGCATCCGAGCCCCCCACGATGCGGCTCAGCATCT
>DASXNO010000157.1:0-25444 GCA_036495025.1 Actinomycetota bacterium
GAGCAGGCCCAGAGGGTCCTCAGCGCCGCGCAGCAGCGCCGGGAGCCGCCGGGCATTCGACCGGAAGTACTTGACGAGGCCCGGCTCCTCCACGCCCTCGGCGAGGGAAGCGGCATCGGCCCACAGCGCCTCGAGCTCCACCGGCCGGCCGGAGCCCGCGAGCCCAACCGCCGAGGAGCCAGGCTCCAGCAGACCTGCTGCCGACAGCGCACGCAGCCACCGGCGTACGAGGCGGCGGTGCTCCGGGGCGATCTCGCCGGGCATCTCGGCCCCGAGGCGCGCCTCAAGGCGCCGGATGAGCCCCCCGACGGGGCGGCTCGCGTCCAGGGCACCGACCTGGCGGAGTGCGTCGAGCATCGACTGCAGCGCTGCCTCGTCGACCCGCCGGCTGTACGCGGCGTACCGGTCCCGGTCCACCCCGGAGGTGACGGCGGCGCAGGCGGCGGTGGCCGCCGCTGCCAGCCGGCGCGTGGCCTCCGTGCTCCAGCGTTCCGGGTCGCTCCGCCGGGCCGTCTCGACGAACCCGGCGAGCCGGCGCTCCGCAGGCCCGTCCCCGTCGATCACCACCACCCCGGCCGACACCGCGGGGTGCGTCACCAGCGCCGACTCGACCTCGGCCAGCTCGATGCGGTGGCCGCGGATCTTGACCTGGCGGTCCTCCCGGCCAAGGAACTCGATGTTGCCGTCCGGGAGATGGCGGCCGAGGTCGCCCGTGCGGTAGAGGCGCTCCCCTCCGCCGGGGTGCCGGATGAAGGCGGCCTCCGTCTTGTCCCGGTCGCCGAGGTAGCCGAGGGCGAGACCCGCTCCCCCGATGTACAGGTCTCCCGCCACCCAGTCCGGGCAGGGGCGCAGGGCCGGGTCGAGCACATGGAAGCTCTGGTTCGTCAACGGTTTGCCGTAGGGGATGCTCGTCCAGCCGGCCGGCACGTCCCCGACGGGATAGGCGATCGACCAGATCGCCGCCTCGGTGGCTCCGCCCAGGCTGACGAACTCGAGCCCCGGCACGAGCTCGCGGACGTGGTCGGGGAGGTGCACGGGGATCCAGTCTCCGGACACGAGCGCTAGGCGCAGCGAGGACACGCCGGCTCCCCCGGCTGCCGAGCGGCCCGCCGTGGAGAGGTAGTCGGCGAGCATCTGGAGCTGGGCCGGCACCGAGTTCCAGATCGACACCCGGTGCTCGGCGGCCAGCGCTGTCCAGTGCGACGGATCGGCCCGGCGGCCATGCTCGGGCAGCACGAGCGTCCCGCCGGCGGAAAGGAGCCCGAAGATGTCGTAGACGGAGAGGTCGAAGCCGAGGTTCGAAAGCCCGAGCACCCGGTCCTGCGGCCCCACGCCGAAGCGCCGGTTGATGTCCTCGACCGTGTTGAGCGCCGCTCGGTGCGTGATCATCACGCCCTTGGGCACGCCCGTCGACCCGGACGTGTAGATGACGTAGGCGAGCGCATCGGGGTCCGCCTTCATCCGGCGCCTTGGGGGCACCTCCCCCCAACCGTCCGCAGGCGCCAGGGCGTCGACCGCGATCCGGCGGAGCTCTGGCGCCTCCGGGAGCCACGACTGGGTCAGGGCGCGACGGGCGCCGGCGTTCGCGAGGATGGCGTCGCGACGGGCGGCGGGCTGGACGCTGTCGACCGGGAGGTACGCGGCCCCCGCAAGCAGGATGCCGAGGACCGCCGCCACCTGCTCCCACCCCTTCTCCATCACGACCGCCACGATCTCGCCGGGCTCGCACCCGTCGGCCGCCAGGGCCTCCGCCACCGCCGCCGCCCTGGCGAGCAGCTCCCCGTAGGAGAGCCGGCGGTCCCCGCTCACGACCGCAAGCCGCTCGGGGGCCTCCCGGCACTGCCGCACCACCGACTCGTGCAGACCCGCGTCCGGCAGGGGCCCCGCCGTGGCGTTCACCCGCCGGCGTCGTTCCCGCTGGGCGGGGGGCAGCACGACGGGCTCGATCGATGTCCAGACCTCGTCGCCGGCCATGGCGCCGAGCAGCCGCTCGAAGGACTCGAACATGTCGGGGACGACGCCGTCGGGGAAGACGCCGTCCCGGACGTCCCAGTTGACGGTCAGGCCCCCGCCGCTCTCCAGCGCCTGGCAGTCGATCCACACCTGGGGCGTCTGGGTGATGCCGTCCACCACGTCGCCGAGCGCCATCCCCACGCCAGGCCCGGCCGGCCCGGGTCCGGGGCCGGTGGCGCCGATGGCGCTCGTGAAGACGACCGGGAACAGTCCCGCCCCCTGGCCGCGCCGGCGGGCGACCTCGCGGGCGACCCGCACGCCGGAGAACAGGCGGTGGTCGAGGTCCTCCCAGAGCCGCGTCTGGAGCGCTCGGGCGCGCTCCCGCAGCGGCGCCTGGAGATCCTGGTCGACGGCCAGGAGCCCGACCGCCGTGAAATCCCCGACGAGGCGGGCGACCTGGGGGTGGAGCGGCAGCCGGTTCTGCAGCGTCAGGTCGAGAGTGAAGGCGGGGCGGCGGCTCCAGCGGCCGACGACCTCGGCGAAGGCCGCCAGCACGGCCACCGAGGCGGTGACGCCCTCATCGCCGGCCCGCTGCCGGAGGCGGGCCCATTCGTCGGCGTGCAGCCGGGCCTGCAGCCGCGAAAAGTGCGGAGGTGCGGCCGCGCCCTGCAGCACCGGGAGCTCGGGTGGAGGTGGCAGCTCGTCGAGGCGCCCGAGCCACCAGGCCCGGTCCGCCTCGGCTCGTGCGCTCGACAGGAGCGCCTCCTCCGCAAGGCGGTAGTCGCGGAAGGAGATCTCCAGTGCGGGCAGCGCCCGGTCGGGCGCCTCGTAGAGGGCGAGCAACTCCGCCAGCAGGACCTGGGTGCTGACGAGGTCACAGATGAGGAAGTCGATCGAGAGGTGCAGCCGCGTCCCCGATGCCGACCGGCTCACCCGGAGATCGAACATCGGCCAGACCCCCGGCTCGTAGACGCGGTGACTCATCTGGTCACGCACCGCCCCGATCGCGGCCTCGGTCTCGTCCGGTCGGGCGTCGTGGAGGTCGAGGACTTCCACCACGAAGTCGGGGACCGACGCGAGCACCTGCTGCGAGCCCGACGGATCGATGACGGCGCGCAGCATGTCGTGGCGGGCGATCAACGACCGCCAGGCGGCCTGCAGGCGGCCGGGGTCGAGGTCCGGAACCTCGAACTCCGCGTAGCCGTGGCACGCCACGCCGCCGTAGGCAAAGGCCTCGCTGCGCCCGAGGACATAGGCGGCCTGGACGTCGGTCAGCGGGAACGGGTCGTAGCGCTGCGCCGGCCTCGTCTCGAGCTGGGGCAGGGCGCCACGGTTGCGGAGGATCTCGAGTGCGGCGTGCCGGCCCTCGCGGAGCACCTGCTTGCGCTCCTCGGTCATCACGCCCTTCGGCGCCCGGAAGCGGAGCCGGCCGGACTCCTCCCACAGCTCCGCCCCCTCGCGCTCCAGCGTCGTCAGGAGATCCCCGACGGTCACACCACGCCCTCCTCCGCCTCCTCCAGTTCCCGGCGGCCGGAGGCGACGACCGCCGCAAGCTCGGCCACCGTCGGGGCCTCGAACAGACGCCGCAGGGAGACACCGACGCCGAAGCGGTCCCGGAGCGACTCGACCATCCGGGTGGCGATCAGGCTGTCCCCGCCGAGGGCGAAGAAGCTCCGGTTCCTCGGCACCTCCGCCACCCCGAGCAGCTCCGACCAGACCCGGGCCAGGCCGGATTCGATCGGTCCTCGGGGGGGCTCGTCGCCCGGCTCGGGCTCCTGCACCTCGACCAGGCGTGCCAGCGCCGCACGGTCGATCTTCCCGTTGGAGGTCAGGGGGAGCTCGTCGAGCACGGCGAGGCCGCCGGGCAGCAGGTAGGGGGGCAGGCGCTCCGCGAGGAAGGACTGCAGCTGCTCGGGATCCAGCGCCCCGGCCCGCCCGACGACCGCAGCGGCGATCCGCCGGGCGGGGCCACCGGTCACCGCCGCGGCGGCTGCGCCGACGTCCGGGTGCGACCGCAGCGCCGCCTCGATCTCGCCCAGCTCCACCCGGTGGCCGCGGACCTTCACCTGAAGATCCCTGCGGCCGAGGAACTCCAGCGTGGCATCGGGCCAGTACCGGCCAAGGTCGCCCGTCCGGTACCAGCGCCTGCCCTCCTGGGTGACGAAATGCTCCGCCGTGAGCGCGGGATCCCCTCGGTAACCGTCCGCGAGGCCCGCTCCTCCGATCCACAGCTCGCCGGGGACCCAGTCCGGGCAGTCGCGCCCCCGCAGATCGGCCACCCGGTACGCCTGGTTGCGGAGGGGGCGCCCGTAGGGAATCGAGCGCCAGTGGGGCGGCACGGCTTCGACCTCGAAGAAGTTCGACCAGATCGCCGCCTCCGTCGCGCCGCCGAGGGCTACGAAGCGGGCCGCCGGACACGCGGCTGCGAGGCGGGGCGGGAGATCGAGGCCGACCCAGTCCCCGGACACGAGGGCGAGGCGCAGGCTGGTCCCCAGCCCCTCACTTTTATCCGGCGCCTTGAGGGGCGCCTCGGGCCTTCTACCCGGCGCCTTGAGGGCCGCCTCGGGCCGTCCGGCGGCCACCAACAGCATGTCGAGCAGGGCCGGGACGGAGTTCCAGATGGTCACCTTCCATCGCCGCACGAGCTCGCCCCATCGACGCGCCTCCCGCCGGTCCGCCTCGTCGGGCACCACCACCGTCCCTCCGGCCGACAGCAGGCCGAAGATGTCGTAGACCGAAAGGTCGAAATCCAGGGCCGAGACGGCCAGCACCGCGTCGCCCGCCCCGACGCCGAAGCGGGAGTTGACGTCGTCGATCGTGTTCAGCGCCGCGCGGTGGGAAATCTCCACCCCCTTGGGAGCGCCGGTGGAGCCCGACGTGAAGATGACATACGCCAGCGATTCCGCCGGGACACGCAGCGGCGCAGGCAGCGGCGCGACGCCTCGTGCGTGGTGTACCGAGACCGCCTCGGCGCCACCCGTCCACTCCGGCGCAGCCCCGAATTCGGTGAGCACGACCGCGGCCCTCGCACTGGCGTAGGCCTCGGCCCTGCGCCGGGGCGGCTGGTCGGGACCGACCGGGACATACGCCGCCCCCGCGGCGAGCACGCCCAGGACCGCGGCAATCTGATCCGGCCCCCGGGGGAGCGTGACGGCGACGGCGTCCCCGGGACGCACACCGTGGCGCTCGAGGAGCGCGCCGATCCGCAGTGCCCCTTCCCGCAGCTCTCCGTACGTGCGGCGATCCCGCTCCCCCCAGGCGACCCCAACCGCGTCGGGCGCGGCCGCCGCCCGAACGAAGAAGCCGTCGTGGAGGAGTCCCGCCGGCAGGGGCGCCGCGGTGGCGTTGACGGCCTCCCGCACCACCGCCTGCGTTCGCGGAAGCAGCGGGGGCACCGGCTCATCCCACGAGCACGCCGGGTCGACCAGCCAGTCGAGCAGGTGCCGGTAGGCGTGGAACATGGCGTCCACGACACCCGCCTCGAAGAGCTCCTCGACGACGTCCCAGTTGAACAGCAGGCCGCCGTCCTGCTCGGTCACCTGATGGTCCAGCCAGACCTGCGGCGTCTGGGAGGACGTCCAGGTGGGGGTGCCGAAACAACGGCGCACCTCCGGGCCGAAGAGCTCGCCCATGCCGACCACACTCGTGAAGACGACGGGCGCCAGCATCGCCCCGCCCGGCCGCGCCCTCGCGAGATCCCGGAGCACCTCGACGCCGGAGTACTCGGCGCGGGCGGCGGCGGCGGCGAGCCGGGAGGACAGCCGCCGGGCCTGCTCAACGAAGGGCAGATCCTCGCCGACGTCGACGGCAAGGATGAGCAGATTCGTGAAGTCTCCGACGAGCCTCGGCACATCCGGGTGCAGGTCCTCCCGATCGAAGAGCGGAAGGTTGAGGAGGAAGCGCGGCTCGGCGCTCCAGGCCGCCAGGACCTCCGAGAACGCGGTCGCGAGGACCGCGGAAGGGGTCAGGGCATGGTCGCGGCACCGCTGCTCGATCCTCTGCCGATGCCCGGGGGGCATCCAGTGGAACCGGCGGCCGGTGCCGTGGCGGGCCAGCCGCTCCGGAGCGACCGCGAGCGGGAGCTGCGGAGCGCCGGGCAGGTCGTCGAGGATCCCTCGCCAGTAGGCCTTCGCCCGCTCGTGGGCGTCCCCGCGACCCCGGGAGCGCTCGGCGAGGTACCGGGCGAAGCTGTAGCGGATTGGACCCAGCTCGCCCTCTGGCCGCAGGTAGAGGCGAGCAAGGTCTCCCAGGATCACCTGGAAGCTCTGGGCGTCGCAGACCAGCATGTCGATGCTCACGTGCAGCCGCGTCGCCCCGCCGGGGTGCAGCGAGAGCTGGACGTCGAACACCTCGCCGCGCTCCACGGCCAGCCGGCGTGCCGAAAGCGCCTCCCGCAGACCTGCCGATCCTGCCGCGGGCTGCCCGGGGCGCTGGTCACGGAAGTCGTGGACGGTGACGCCGCGCCAGGGGCTTTCGGCCATGACCTGCTGCCGGCCGTCCTCCGAGACCCGGGCGCGCAGCATCGCGTGGCGGGCCAGCAGCGCGCTCAGCGCCGCGTCCAGGCGCCGTGACTCGATGCCCTCTCCGTCGAACTCCCCGTAGAAGTGTGCTCCCACGCCCCCGAGGACCTGGTCGTCACCCCTGCCGATCCAGTACGCGCGCTGCATCGGGGCCAGTTCGAACGGAGCGTCTTCGTCGATCTGCGCCGCCTCCGCCGCCGCCGGCTCAGCGGCCGAGCGGGCCGAGGCGAGGGCCCACCAGGCCCGCAGCGTCGGCCGTTCGATGAGCTCGGCGAAGGTGAGGTCGACGCCGCTGCGCCTCCATCCGCTCGCCAGGCGCATGACGCGGATCGAGTCGATGCCGCGGCGGACGAGGTCTTCCTCCTCGCCGATCGAGCCGGGGTCCTCGCCGAGCGCCTCGGCGACCGCGCGCCGCATGGACTCGGCGGAGAGCGCCTCCTGCGTGCGGGTCGCCATCAGGCCCGGCGGCGGGCTACGAGGAGCGCGTAGCCGAACTCGGGGAGGGAGGCGACCGGGGATGCGAGCGATTGGAGCACCCGCACCGCCTCGGGGCCGAGCGCCTGGATCGCCTCCCATTTCTGCTGGACCTGCCGGCCGATCCGCGGCAGGGTCGAGCCCGTGTGCGGGCTGATGTCCCGGAGCTCCTCGACGTCGAAACCCGCCGCCCGCACCATCGGCTCGAAGTCTGCGAACTCGGGGAGGGGGCTCAGCTTCTGGGCATCGAGGGCCTCGGCGGCCGCCGGCTGCAGCTCCTCCGGGAGCGGCGCCTTCTGGAACAGGTCGGTCAGCACCAACCGCGCTCCGGGTCGCAGCACCCTGGCCATCTCGCGGAGCGCGACGGGCCGGTCCATGTGGATGATGGACTCCAGGGCGAAGGCGCCGTCGAATGATTCCTTTGGAAACGGCAGCGCCATTGCGTCTGCGAACCGGAAGGACACACGGTCCGCCGGCCCCTCCGCCCAGGCCCGCCGGCTTGCCTCCTCGATCTCCTTGTGATTGATCGAGATCCCGATCACCTCGGCCCCCGTGGCGCGCGCGAGGCGGAGCGCCGGCTTCCCGACCCCGCAGCCCACGTCGAGCAGGCGTGATCCCGGCTTCGCCGCGATGTGCTCGACCACGAGGTCGGTCAGGCGATCCGTCGCCTGCCCAACCGAGCTGGCGTCGTCGGCGTCCGCCCAGAACCCGAAGTGGATATTGTCGTCCCAAATCAGCCGCATCATTGGAGTGAACAGGTCGTAGAACCCGGCGACCTCTTCGAGGCTCGGGCTGCGCGAAGCGGTCATGAATATCTCCGATAAATGGTGAAGGAAAGCCTTCGGACTTTTGTCAGAGGCAACGCCGCCCTTAATGTAGCGCCGGGATAGGGGTGGGAGGCAAGCAGGACCCCTCAGGATCCTTGCCACCCCGGGTCCTCGGAACAAGCGCGCCCGGCAAAAATCTTGCCGGGCGCCGGCGGGGCTCACCGCGCCCTCCCCCGGGTCGCGCGAACGTTGACCCGGGCCTTCGCTTCGTGAGACTCCTGGTATGTGAGCGCGACCTCGTGGACGAAACAGACCCAGCCCCTCTGGTACGGGTCGGCACCGATGAGCTGGATGCTCGGCGCTGCGGGCCCTGCCGACATGCTCGTGCGCGGCGAGGGATGCTGGGTCGTCGACCGGACGGGCCGGCGCTTTCTCGACGGACGCGCGGGCGTGGGCAACATGGCCCTCGGCTACAGCCGGCCGGACATCGCGGAGGCGATGCACCGCCAGGCGCTCGAGCTGCCGTTCGTCTGCACGATGCGCTACGAGCGTCCCGCTCCCGTCATCGTGGACCACGCCGACCGGCTCGTGTCGATCACGCCGGAGCGGCTCACCCGGGTCCGCTTCAGCCACACGGGCTCCTCGGCGGTCGAATCCTCCCTGCACATGGCGAGGCTCTACCAACGGATCCTCGGCCGGCCGGAGCGTCGGACCGTGATCGCGCTCGACGGCAGCTATCACGGCAGCACGCTGCTGACCATGGCGGCGTGCGGCCAGCCCATGCTGCACCAGCTCTTCGGCCCGATGCCCGACGGGTTCGTCCACGTCCCGCCACCGGACCGGGTGGCCTGTGCGGCCTGCGCCGGCGACGCCGCGGCTCCTGCCGCCTGCTTCCAGCCCGTGGCCGACGCGGTCTCGGCGATCGGCGAGGACAGGGTCGCCGCCGTCATCGTCGAGCCCCTCATGGGACTGCGGGGCATCCCGCTGCCAGAGCACTACCTGCGCCCGATGCGGGAGCTGTGCACCGCCCACGACATCCTCTTTATTTTCGACGAGGTGTTCACCGGGTTCGGCCGGACCGGCCCGATGTTCGGGTGGGAGCTGACCGGCGTCGAGCCCGACATCATGTGCCTGTCCAAGGGGCTGACCGCCGGCTACGCACCGCTCAGCGCCATCCTGACCACCGATGCGGTCTACGAGGCGTTCGACCTGCCCGGCAAGCCCTACTTTCACCACGCGTCCTCGACCGACGCCCATCCCGTCTCGTGCGCCGCGGGGCTCGCGGTCCTCGACGCCTTCGAACGTGAGGGCATCCTGGAGCGTGGGCAACGGCTTGGCGAGCGCCTGAAGGCACGGCTCGTGTCGAAGCTGGACGGGTGCCCGGTTGCCGGCGACGTGCGGGGCGTGGGCCCCTTCATCTTCATCGACCTGCTCGGCCCGGACGGCCAAACGGCCCCCATGGAGACCAAGCGCCTCGTCCAGCACCAGGCCGAGCGGCGGGGCGTCCTCATCGACTACACCCCCGACGTCGTGATGCTGGTGCCGCCCCTGGTGATGCAGGACGCGGAGGCCGACCTCCTCTGCGATACCGTCGCCGAGGTCCTCTGGGAACTCAAGGAGGCCGAACACGATGTCGCCGGCCTCCGGCCCCCGAGCGCGAGCGGGCGAAGATAGATGGCGCAGCGCACCGACCGCAGCACGGGCCCGGCGTACGACGTCGTCGTCGTCGGTGCGGGCTCCGCCGGGGCTCCGATGGCCGCCCGCCTCAGCGCCGATCCCTCACGGCGCGTGGCGCTGGTCGAAGCCGGCCCCGACTACCGGTCGAGCGAGACGCCCGAGGCGATCCGGGGTCCGAACTTCATCCAGATCTTCAGCCTCGGCGCCTACCACTGGCCCGAGCTCCGGGCACGTCTGACCGACTACCAGGAGCCGCAGCCGTACCCGTCGGGGCGGGGCGTCGGCGGAGGCTCCGCGCTCAACGGCCAGGGTGCGGTACGGGGAGCGCCCGCCGACTACGACGGCTGGGCCGCAGCAGGCTGCGCCGGGTGGGGTTGGCTCGACGTTCTCCCCGACTTCGTGCACATCGAGGACGACCTCGACTTCGGCGATCGCTCCTACCACGGCACCGGCGGGCCGGTCCCGGTTTCCCGCAGCCCGGCGCCGGCGTGGGGACCGGTCAGCGCTGCGCTCCAGCGCGCCGCCGCCGACGCCGGCCACCCCGAGCACCCGGACCTCAACGCGCCAGACAGCTCGGGACTCTCCCCGATGACGTGGCACCGGCGCGGCGGGGCACGCGTGACGACCAACGACGGCTACCTCGAAGCGGCACGCAACCGGGACAACCTGCGTGTGCTACCCGACGCCCTGGCGCTCCGCGTGGCCTTCGCGGGGAACCGGGTCGTCGGCGTGGTCGTCCGCACCTCAACCGGCGATTCCCTTGTCGAGGCGGGGGACGTGGTGCTGTGCGCCGGCGCCCTGCGCTCACCAGTCCTGCTGATGCGCTCGGGCGTCGGTCCCGCGGACGAGCTCCGCCGGCTCGGCATCGAGGTCGTCGCGGACCTCCCCGGGGTGGGAGCGAACCTTCAGGACCATCCTCTGGCCTTCCTGGGCTTCCCGCTCACATCGGCCGCGCAGGATCGGCCCCCCGGCGCGCTCTCCGGCCACTGCGTCCTGCGAACGTCCTCCGGTGTCGATGGGGCCGCACCCCTCGACCTGGAGATGCTGGCCCTGGACCGGCACCTGATGGACCCGAGCCTGGGAGGGCTGATGGTGGCGTTGATGCAGCCCCGTTCCCGCGGCCGGCTTCGCCTTGCCTCGGCGGACCCCATCCGGGAACCCGAGCCGGCCTTCGGGATGCTCGCCGACGACCGGGACCTCCTGGCACTTCGGACGGCGGTCCGGGAAGCCGCCGAGCTCGTCCGGCACCCCGCATTCCGGCGGGCCACCGACGCCGGCGCCTCGCTGGAGCCCGGTCGCCCGGTCGAGGGCTGCAGCGACGACGAGCTGGACGCCTGGCTCCGGGGAGGATGCATGGGCCATTTCCACGCCGCGGGCACCTGCCGCATGGGGGACCCCGCCCGCCCCGAGACGGTCGTGGACCCTGCGGGCCGGGTCATCGGGGTGGAGGGGCTGCGGGTGGCCGACGCCTCGATCATCCCCGAGCTCCCGCGTGCCGCCACGCATCTCACGACCGTGATGATCGCCGAGCACGTGGCCCGCTCGTTCCTCGGGGACCTCGGGGGAGACGAAGCCAGCGACGTCGAGCTGCGCCGGGCTCCTCAGAGCGCCCGGACGCGCACGGGCACGCGCTCGTAGGCCCGCAGCGTCGCGCTCATCTCTCGCTCCGCTTCCCCTGCCGGCTCCCACACGGCCAGGCGCCGGACCAGCCGGCCGAACACCGCCGCAGCCTCGGCACGGGCCAGCGCCGCCCCGACGCAGTAGTGGATCCCCCCACCGAAGCTCAGGTGGGGGTTCGGATCGCGGGCCACGTCGAGGTTGTCCGGCTCGGCGAAGCGCCGCCCGTCACGGTTCGCCGAGCCCAGCAGGAGCAGCAGCACGCGCCCCTGCCGGATCGTCCGCCCGCCGATCTCCAGGGGCTCGAGGACGATGCGGCCCGTGAGCTGCGTCGGGGCGTCGTAGCGCAGGAACTCCTCCACGGCGGCCGGCACGAGCGACGGATCCGCCCGGAGACGGCTCCACGCCTCGGGATGGCGGGCAAGCTGGGCGCAGCCGGTGGCCAGCAGGTTCATCGACGTCTCGAAGCCGGCGAACAGCACGAAGATTGCGTTGTCGACGGCCTCGCCGGCGTCGACCATCCCCTGGCGCCGACCCACCCGGATGCCGGCGAGGAGCTCGTCGCGCCCTGACGCCTCCCCGTCCTCCCCGTCCTCCCCGTCGTCCCCGTCATCGCGGTCGAGGAGTCGCCCGACGTAGGCACGCAGCCACTCGATCGCCCGGTCGGCGGCGTCCCGGTCGGCCTCGGACACCACGGGCGAGAAGATCCGGGCCAGCCTGAGCGCCTGCCTGCCGACCTCGTCCCGGTCGGGCGCCGGGATGCCGAGGAGCTCCGACATGAGCGTGAGGGGAACCGGGACGGCGAGCTCGGCGACCGCGTCCAGGCCTCCCCGCTCGATGCCCGGGGCGAGCAGCTCGTCGACGAGGTCGCCGATCCGCGAACGAATCCGGGACGCGAGGTCCTGGGTCAGCAACCTGCCGACCAGGCGCCGGAGGCGGCTGTGCTCTGGGCGATCCCGCCCGGCGATGATCGTGCGGAGGAAGGAGGTCACCGGCCCCTCACCGATGGAGGAGCTGAGGGCCCCGGGCAACAGGTTGAAGGCGTCGGGCTGGAACTGGCCCAGACGGGGGTCGCGGAGCAGCGCGGCCACCTCGGCGTACCGGGTGACCACCCACTGGCCCGGACCCCCCCGGCACACGGGCGCCGCCTCCCGGAGCCGGGCATATGCGGGGTAGGGATCGCGATGGAGGGAGGGGTCGAAGGCGTCGAAGCGGGGTGGCAGCGAGGCCGCTCCCGGGGCTCGCCGGACCGGCTGCGGCGTGGACTCGCCCCAAGCCAACGCGGATCAGCCCCGTCGAGCCTCGACGATCCGGAGGAGGGCCGCCTCGAGCACGCGGCTCGTGGTGAAGCCCGCCACATCCAGCAGGCGGCTGAACTCCTCCGCCGTGCGCACACGGCCCTCGTTGAGCACGAGCATGAGCACGTCGAGGCCCGTGCCGGTTCCGAAGTCGTCACCGGTGACCATCGGCTCCATGACCAGCAGCCGGCTGTCCGGCCGCATCGCAGAGCGGACCGCGGCCAGCAGCTTCTCTGCCTCGGTGTCCCCGAAGCCGACGAGGACCCGTTTGATGACGTAGACGTCCGCGCCCGGAGGGATGGGGACCTCGAAGAAGCTTCCCGCCACGATCTCGCAGCGGCCGGCCACGCCCGCCTCGGCAAAGACCTTGGGCGCCTCGGCCACCGCCTCCGGCAGGTCGACGAGCACCCCGCGCAGGTCGGGGTGGCGGGCCGCCAGCGCCGCCATCAGGGCGCCGTCGTTGCCGCCGAGATCGACGAGCGTGCCGACCGTCGACCAGTCGTACACCCGGCCGATCGCCAGGAGCTCGAGCCGTGTGAGCGCGGCCTGCGAGCCGCGGAAGTCGTCGAGCAGCTCTGGGCGCGCCGCCAGGTAGGTGAAGTAGTCCTCCCCGAAGAGATGCGCGAACGCGGCCTCTCCCGTCCGGACGGTGTAGCCGAGCTCGGACAGCGCCTGGACGTCGGGGTAGAGCCGGAAGGCCTGCCGCATGGAGAGGGGGTGATCGCTGCGTAGGAGATCGCCCATGTCGGTGAGCTCGAAGCGGCCCGGCGAGGGCTCTGCGAGGATCGCCTTGGCGACGAGCGCTCGGAGCGCGCGCAGCAGCGAGGGGGCGTGGGTCCCGGTGGCCTCGGCCAGCTCGTCGGCCGATCGGGGGCCCTCGGCCAGATAGTCCGCGAGGCGGAGCTTGCACACGGTCCGCAGCGCGAATGCAGTCGTGAAGTCGCCCAGCTCGGCAAGCCGGGCGATCGCTTGGAAATTGGCTCGAGATCGCTGCGCTGTCACGTCCGCCTCCAGGTCCATGGGATCGTGGCTTCAAATCGTGTAGTGCCAAACGAAAGTAGCAGGCGCTCTGGACCCGCCGAAAGCCCCCGTGATTGAGTACCGTTTTGGATGGACAGCCAGCTTGCCCGTGTCGTCGAATTGCTGCCGACGCTCGATCTGAGCAACGTCGGGGCCATCCGGGCGCGCGGGACGAGGATGCCCGTATCGCCGAACGACTCCAGGGTCGTCGTCACGGAGCGGATGGTGCCCGGCCCCCCCGGGGCGCCGGAGGTCCGGGTCCGCATCTACCAGCCCCCCGGTCACCGTGCGGCCAGACGGATGACCGGTGCCGTCGTCCACTTCCATCCCGGCCTGTTCTTCGGGTCGCTCGACATGGACCAGGCACGGTGCATGCGGTTCAGCGCAGGCGCAGGCTGCGTGGTGGTGTCCGTCGACTACCGGCTCGCGCCCGAGCACCCCTTTCCTGCGGCGTTCGAGGACGGGTGCGCCGTCCTCCGCTGGACGGCAGCGAGCGCGGCCGAGCTGGGGGTGGACCCTTCCCAGATCGCCGTCGCCGGCTGCAGCACGGGCGCCACGCTCGCGGCTGCGGTGGCCCTGTGGTCCCGGGACACACGGGATCCCCTGCTCGCCCTCCAGATGCTGCTCTACCCGGCGCTCGACGACCGCCTCGAGACGATGTCGATGCTCGAGTTCGCCGAGCCGGCCCCATGCGAGGCGGGCCGCGCCGGGTCCCGCCACACCTGGCGGCACTACCTCGGGGAGACCAACGGGGCGGTGTCCCCCTACGCCGCACCGGCCCGGGCCGTCGATCTCGCCGGCCTCGCCCCCGCCTACATCCTCACCGCCGAGTACGACTGCCTGCGGGACGAGGGGATCACCCACGCGCTGCGCCTCCTCCAGGCCGGCGTCCCCGTCGAGCTCCACCAGTACGCGGGCGCCTTCCACGCCTTCGATCTCATCGTGCGGACCGCTGGGATCTCACGCCGTGCCGTCGACGAGCAGGTGGCGGTCCTGCGGCGCGCCCTGTCCCCCGGCGCAGAGCGGCCGTCCGGCCGTCCGGCGGCGAGTTCCCGGCCGGCCCGAAGGTAGTCCCGGATCGCGCGTAGACGCGCGATCCCGGACTAAGAATGAACCTCGCCGTTCAGCGTCCTGCCGATGGCCCCGAGCAGCTCCGTCTGCTGGCCGACGAGGTAGAAATGATCCCCGGGGAAGACGTGCAGCGAGAAGCCGGCGCGCGTCGTCCCAGCCCATCCCATCGCCTCGTCGAGCGTCACCTCGGGGTCGCGGTCTCCCAGGAAGGCCGTGACGGGGCAGCCCAGCGTTCCTGCGGCCGGCCGGCACGTCTCGCTGAGCCGGTAGTCCGCTCGTATGGCGGGGAGCACCAGGCGGCGCAGCTCGGGACAGTCGAGCACCTCCTCGCTGGTGCCGCCGAGGCGGCGCAGCTCTTCCCACAGCTCGTCGTCTCTGAGCAGGTGCGCGGCGCCTCCCCGGTCCCGGAGCGGTGCCGGGCGGCCCGACACAAAGAGCCTGGCCACGCCGCCCGCCTGCGCCCGCTCCTCGAGGCGGTGCGCGACCAGGTGGGCTGCCGCGGCGCCCATGCTGTGACCGAACAGGGCGACCGGCCGGTCCAGAACGGGGCCGAGAGCCTCGGCCACGAGGTCGGCCAGACACTCCATCGTGTCTGGCATCGACTCCCGGATGCGGTCTTCCCGTCCCGGATACTGCACGCCCAGCACCTCGACGTCCGGCGGGGAGTCCGCCGCCCAGCTGCGGAAGAACCCGGCGGTCCCGCCCGCATGCGGGAAGCAGACGAGGCGGACTCGGGGGCGGGGCAACTGCCGCCAGCAACGGAACCACCGCCGAAGCTCGCCCGGCATCGCTGCCTCAGTGGCCCGTCTCGACGGCAGGGGTGCCGAGCCCGCTGGCTGCTCGCTCGACCCGGGCCAGGTCGGCGACGGGGAGCGCGCCAGGACCGGCGAGCCGCACGAGGTCGGGAGGTCCAAGCCGGGCGGCGATCTCCTGCCACATCCGGCACAGCGCCAGGTGGTACTGGCCCCGCTCCAGCGGGTCGGTCCCGTCGAGAATGGCCCGGCGGAGACCCGCCAGCGCCACGCGGACGCCCTCGGGCCAGAGGAGGGTGAAGATCGTCTTGTGGCAGGGGGCTTCGGCGGGGCCCAGGACCCGGGAGGTAGCCCCCGCTTGCCCGTCGAAGGCTTCCGCCCGAAACAACGAAGACGCGGAAGGATCCCGCACGCCCCGGGGGATGCGTGGCCGGTCGCTCCAGACGATCGGCCCGTGCGTCGAGACCAGCATGAGGTTGCCGCCCTCGGTCCCCAGGGTGACGCGGTGCATGAGGTGGGCGAAGTTGTCCGGGTCGGAGGCGTCGAGCTGGTTCTGGATCCGCAGGGTCACCGGCACGCCGCCGATCGCGCCGTCGAGGCTGCGAAACGCCGGAGGGCCTCCACCCGCGGCCGCGTGCGCCGCCGGCTGCAGCGGGTCGGCGAAGCGCCAGGGGGACACCGTGCCAAGGGCCGTCCCGATGATGTCGAGCAGCGCGTACCCCACCTGGAACCCGCAGGAGGCGTCCACCCAGAGCGGCGCTTGCCGCGCCAGGAGCTCGCGCCCCGCGGCGAGGAAGCGGCGGACGGGCTCGAGGTGCACGTAGAACGAGTTGAGCAGGTACACAACGCCGTGCCGGCGGGCCTCGCGGAGGCACGCGGCGAGCTCGTCATGGTGGACGGGATGCTCCTGGAGCACATGGATCCCCCGGGCCAGGAGCGCCCGGGCGAGCTCGGTGCCCCGGCCCCCGAGGAATCCCGAACGCACAACGACGCACGCTGCGTCGACGTCGTCCCCGAGCTGCGCGGGGTCCGTGAACAGCGGCACGCCGTAGGCCGCCGCGCAGGCACGGGAGCGCGCGCTGCCCTGGGCCAGCACGCCCGCCAGCTCGAAGCCTGCGTCCGCGCCCCTGAAGGCCTCGAGGTAGACCTGGCCGAACGTCGTGCCGCAGACGACCGCCCGCAGGGCGCGCGCTCGGCGGGGAGAGGGGCTCCCCAGGGCCGGCATGCTGCCGCTCCCGGCACCGGTGTCGCTCACAGCCTGCCCAGCATCCGGCCGTGCCCGCGCCGGGGCAAGACGCAAGGCGCATCTCCCCGCGGCCAACGGTTCGCGGTCGGTCAGGGTGGGGCACGGCGGCGCCTTGCCACGGGGCGGCGTCGGTTCCCATAGTGGCGACGTGGACCCCCTGCGAGGACAGCTCCCGCCGAGGTTCGACGCCGGTGACCCGGCCGTCCGGGAGGATCCGTACCCCGCCTACGCCGCCCTGCGCGAGGCGGCGCCGCTCTGCCGGGGGGGTCCCGGCCAGTGGGCCGTCACCCGCCACGCCGACGTGGCGGCACTCCTCGGTGACCCCCGGCTCGGCAACCGGTTCCCCGACGACTACCATCGCTTCTCCGTCGGCGACGGCCCGGCGAGCGACTTCCTCCAGCGGATCCTGCTCCACCAGGACCGTCCGCACCACGCACGCCTGCGCCGCGTCATGTCGTGGGCGTTCGGCCCGCGGGTCGTCTCGGCGCTCCGGCCACGGATCGGCGAGCTCGTGGACGGGCTGCTGGCGCCCGCCTGCGACCGGGGCCTCCTGGAGGCCGTCGACGACCTGGCCTTTCCACTGCCGGTCATGGTCGTCTGCGAGCTGATCGGCATCCCCTCCGGCGACCGCCAGGACGTCCGTGCCAGGGCATTCGACCTCGGGAAGGCGTTCGCCGCTCGGGTCCCGGAGCCGGATCGGGTGGCTGCCGACGCCGCTGTCGTGTGGATGCGGGACTACATCCGCGCGCTGATCAACGACCGCCCACGCCGCAGGGACGACCTCCTGTCGAGGATGCTCGACCCCGGAGACGGAGCGAGCCGGCTGACCGACGAGGAGGTGGTCGACAACGTCGTCTTCCTGTTCTTCGCCGGCTTCGAGACCACCACCAGCATGATCGCCACCGGCTGCGCGGCGCTGCTGGACCACCCGGACCAGCTCGCCCGGCTGCGGGAGGACCGGTCGCTCGTCCCCTCCGCGGTCGAGGAGTTCCTCCGCTGGGACGCGCCGATCCAGAGCCGGCTGCGGCTCGTGCTCGATCCGATCGAGGTGCATGGCCGGACGATCCGGCCGGGCCGGGCACTGCTGCTGCTGCTCGGCTCCGCCAACCACGACGAGCGAGTCTTCCCGGGTGCGGGGCACCTGGATGTTGGGCGCAGCCCGAATCCGCACCTGGCCTTCGGCGGCGGTTTTCACCACTGCCTCGGAGCCGCCCTGGCCCGGGCGGAAGGCGCCGTCGTCTTCGAGCGCCTCCTCACCCGGTTCGGTCGCCTCGAGCCCGGTGGTCAGGCGGCCCGGGAGACCGAGAGCCCGTTCAGGACGTTCTCGAAGGTCCCCATCGCGGTGCAAGCGGCATAGGAACGGTGCACGCGCTCATCGCCGGCATCCTGGCCCCTGAGGTGGCGTCGACGGAGGTGCGCGGCGAGAGCCCCGACCGCACGGACGGCCCGGCCGAAGGGCTGTTCCCAGCGGAGCAGGCCGCCCTCGGACGCGTCGCCGAGTGCCGGCGCAGGGACTTCACCGTGGCCAGGGCCTGCGCCCGCCGCGCGCTGGGCCAGCTCGGCCTTCCCCCCGCGGCGATCCTCCCCGGCCCCCGGCGAGAGCCGTGCTGGCCGAGTGGCGTCGTCGGCAGCATCACCCACTGCCCGGGGTACCGGGCGGCGGCAGTCGCCCGGCGGGCCCGGCTCGCATCGGTTGGGATCGACGCCGAAGTGGCGGAGGCCCTGCCCGAGGGCGTCCTCGACAAGGTCACCCTCCCCGAGGAGCGATCCTGGATGCGCGTGCTGTCGGGGACCGGCGTCGCCTGGGACCGCGTGGTGTTCAGCGCCAAGGAGAGCGTCTACAAGGCGTGGTTCCCCCTCGCCCGGCGGTGGCTGGGGTTCGAGGACGCCGTGGTGACGGTCGACCTGTTCGCCCGGACGTTCGAGGCGCGCCTGCTCGTCGACGGCCCCGAGGTCGGCGGCGAGCCGCTCTCGCACCTCGCCGGGCGCTTCCGGGTCGGCGACGGCCTCATCCTCACCTCGGTGGCCGTGCCGTGGCCTCAGGGGGCACCGGCATGACCGAGGCCGGCCCCCGCCGCGTGCCCGCTTCGGTCGGCCAGCGCCTCCTCTGGTTCCTGGATCGCCACCGGGGTGGCAGCGGCGCCCTCAACTGCCCGATGGTGTGCCGCATCCTCGGCCCGCTCGACGAGCCGGCGCTGGCGTGCTGCCTGGAGACCCTGACGCGCCGCCACGAGTCCCTCCGCACCACCTTCTCCGGGCGTGGCCGCCAGCTGGCTCAGGTCATCCACGAGCCGCGGCCACTCGTTGTCGAGCGCCGCGACCTCTCGGGGCTCCCCCACCCGGCGGCAGGGCTCCAGCAGGCACTGGCCGCCGAGCTGCGGGCGCGCGTCGACCCCGAGGTCTGGCCCCTCCGCTGCACGCTGTGGCAGGTGGGCAGGGAGGAGCACATCCTCTGCCTCAACCTGCACCACCTCGTGACCGACACGTGGTCGTGCGGGATCCTCCTCCAGGAGCTCGCCCGGGCCTACGCGTGGGCCGTGGGAGCGGGACCTGGCCTCCCCCCTGCGGGCTGGCACTACGCCGACTTCGCAGCCTGGCAGGAGGGGCTGCTCGGCAGCGACCGCTTCCGCAGGCACGAGGAGTACTGGCGCCGTCAGCTCCAGGGGGCCGAGGCGCCGCCGATCCCTCTCCGGAGCGGCGCGGTCTCCGGCCGCTGGGGAAGCGAGGAAGGCGACGTCGCGCCGGAGGTTGCCGAGAAGCTGCGGGGGCTCGCGCGCGGGCACCGCACCACGCCCTTCGCGGTCATGCTGGCAGTCTGCTACACGGCCCTGCACCGCCTGACCGGCCGGGAGGACCTGGCCCTCGCCTCCCAGTTCGCCAACCGGTCTCGCCCCGAGCTGGTGGGCACCGTCGGATTCGTTGCGAACCAGGTCGTCCTCAGGACCCGGCTCCCCGCTCGGGCGACCTTCTCCGAGGTCCTGGCGGCCACCCGGGCCACCGTCCTGGACGGGTTCGCCCACCAGGAGCTTCCCCACCACCTCGTCCCCCGGGACCCGCCGCGGGACGCAGGAAGGGAAGCCCTCCGGTTGGACGACGTGGTCTTCCAGATGCTCGCCGAGCCCCTCGAGGTGGCCATCGACGCCGGGCGGGTGCGCTTCGAGGGGATGGTGCCGGATGTGGTCGGGAGGTTCGACTTCGAGCTCGGCATCATGCCGAGAGGCAGGGGATTCGGCGCCAAGCTCTTCTACGCCGCCGACCGGCTCGATCCGGCATGGGCGCAGGCGTTCATGTCTGCGTACCTTTCGGTGGCGGCCGAGGTCGCCGCCGCCCCCGACACCCCCATCGCCCGGTCCGCTTTCCTCCGGACGTGAGGGGCTCCGCCATCTACCGCCGCAAGCGGGTCTGAGTTCCGCGGCACTCAGAGCGCCATGCGGACCCGGTAGGTCTCCAGCCAGTCGTTCAGGCGCAGGACCCGCTCCAGGCCCATCCGCACGACCTGGGCCCCGTTCGGCGGCATCGCGGCGAGGGCCTTCACGGTCGGGGTGTTCAGGAGATCGAGCACGGGGGCGGTGCCACCGGCGAGCAGGCCGGCCACGGCCTCGGAGAGCCTCCGGTGGTAGACGGGGTCCCGGACGGTCGGGAAGGGGCTCTTCGCACGTTCGGCCACCGAGGGCGGAAGCAGGTCCCGGGCGGCCGCACGCAGCAAGCTCTTCTCCCGGCCGTCGAAGGTCTTCATGGCCCACGGCACGTTGAACACGTGCTCGACCAGGCGGTGGTCACAGAAGGGCACCCGGACCTCCAGCCCGGTCGCCATGCTCATCCGGTCCTTGCGGTCGAGGGGATTCGGGAGCAGCCGGGTGAGGTGCAGGTAGCCGATCTCTCGCATCCGACGCTCGACGCCCTCCTCGCCGGGCAGCCGGGGGACCTCCTCCAGGGCCTCCGCGTACCGCTCGGCCTGATAGGCCGCCACGTCGAGGCCGCCACCCGGGCGCGGCTCGAAGACTCCCCTGCGTCCGAGGCGGGCGGCCATGGCCAGCCACGGGAACGTGGGGCTCGCGACGGCCTCGGGATCGTGGAACCAGCGGTAGCCGCCGAACACCTCGTCGGCCCCCTCCCCCGAGAGGGCGACGGTCGAGCGCTGCCGGATCGCCCGGCACATGAGGTAGAGGGACGTGTCCATCTCGCCCATCGGCGGCAGATCCCGGGCGTGCAGCGTCGCGGTCCAGGCCTCCCCGCTCAGCAGCTCCGCGGCGTCGAGGACGATGTCGCTGTGGTCGGCCCCGACGTGGGCGGCCAGCTCGTGGACGTACGGGGCGTCCGGCGTCGACCGCATCTCGTCGGCCTGGAACCCACCGCCGGACGGGGCGAAGTCCACGGCGTAGGAGCGGACCGGTCCCGCCCCCTCCCTGCTGAGCGCCCTCTGGGCCAGCCCGGTCACCGTGCTCGAGTCCAGGCCTCCGGACAGCAGCGTGCACACGGGGACGTCGGCGACGAGCTGGGATGCGACCGCGCCCTCCAGCAGCTCCCGGGTGCTGCGGACCGTGGCGGCGAGGTCCCCGGCGTGGTCGCGCACCCCGAGCGACCAGTACCGGCGTTCGTTGACGGAGCCGCGCCGCACGCTGAGCACGTGGCCAGGGCGAAGCTCGCGCATCCCTCGGAAGATCGCCTCACCAGGCGTGCGCACGAGGGAGAGCAGCTCGAGCAGGCCGGTCGCGTCGACCGCCGGCTCGACCATCCCGCTGGCGAGGATGGCCTTTGGTTCCGATCCGAACAGCACCCCGGATGGCAGCGGGTAGTAGTAGAC
The DNA here is from genome assembly GCA_036495025.1 of Actinomycetota bacterium. Classification (GTDB taxonomy): domain Bacteria; phylum Actinomycetota; class CADDZG01; order JAHWKV01; family JAOPZY01; genus JAOPZY01. The sequence goes on from DASXNO010000157.1 coordinate 21,200, forward strand.
CGGCTTGATGCCCAGGCGGTCACGGACGATCAGGAGCTCCTCGCGGAGGGCGTCCCAGAGGGCGAAGGCGTACATCCCGTGCAGCCGCTGCGCCACCCCCTCGCCCCACGCGCGCCAGCCGCGCAGCACGACCTCGGTGTCGCTCGCCGTGGTGAATCGGTGGCCGCACGCCCTGAGCTCCGCCCGAAGCTCCCGGAAGTTGTAGACCTCGCCGCTGTAGACGAGCACCGCCAGGTCCCGGTCCGCGTCGCGCTCGATCATCGGCTGGCGTCCTCCCTCGAGATCGATGACCGCAAGGCGCCGGTGTCCCAGGCCGGCTCGCGGCGAGAGCCACGACCCCGCAGCGTCGGGGCCGCGGTGCGCGAGGGAGTCCCGCATCGTCTCGAGGGTCGCAGCCTCGGCCGTCAGGTCCCGTCCGAAGTCGACCCAGCCGCAGATGCCGCACACCGTACGAGGGTGGAGCCGTTCAATCCCGGCGTGCGACGTAGGTCGCGAAGTTGTACCACTGGAACACGGGTTCGACGCAGGCGAAGCCCGCCTCCCGCAGGAGCGTGAGGTTCTCGGACATGGTGAAGGGGACCAGGACGTTCTCCAGGGCCTCACGCTTCTTGGTGATCTCGGTGCTGCTGTAGCCCTGGCGAGCCTTGTATGCGTGGTAGAGGTCGATGAAGAGGCGGCGCAGGTCGCCGTCCTCTGCCAGGATCTTCTCCGCCATGATCAGGCAGCCCCCGGGGCGGAGGGAGTCGTGGCACATCCGCAGAACCCTGGGGCGGTGGAGGGGCCGGACGAACTGCAGCGTGTAGAGCATGGTGATCACGCGGGCATCCGGGAGCTCGGCGACCTGCTCGATCGGGTCGGCCAGGATGTCGACCAGCTCGGGCCGGGGTATCTGGGCCAGCTTCTTGGCCGCGTGCTCGCGCATCGCCGGGGACGGTTCCAGCCCGACAAGGCGGATCGCTCGCTCCGGGTCGACGGCCGTCGCGATGCCCAGCAGCGTGTTCCCGGTCGAGCAGCCGACGTCGTAGACCGCCCCGTCCTGCTGGAGGAGATGCGAGGCCAGCTCGACGACCATCCGCTGGACCTCCGCGTAGAAGGGCACGCTGCGCTCCAGCATGTCGTCGAAGACACCCGCGACATCGTCGTCGAAGATGAAGTCCCGCACGGGCTTGCTCGTCTGGAAGACCTCGTCGCGCATCGCATCCCTCCGTCGGTTGTCCTCCTCAACGTAGCCCCGGCACCGGCGTCGTGACAATGTCTTCGGAGGACTCCACGGTGGGCTCCGCAGCTCAGGAGGGTCAGGGCACTTGGAGCTGGTCGAACGATCCGCCGACGCCACGGCGTGGCCGAGTCTCCTCGCCTGGCTCGACCGGCCGGCAGCGGATCGAGGGATCCGCTTCGCGGGAGAGGGCGACTCCTGGGACCTCTGGTCCTACGAACGCCTCGCCTCCCTCGCGCGGAGCGTGGCCCAGGGTCTCGCGGCTGCCGGCGTCGGGGCCGGTGAGGTCGTCGTCCTGCTGCTGCGGTCAGGGCCGGAGTTCGTCGGAGCGCTCTTCGGCACGCTGCTCGCCGGCGCGGCGGCATCACCGGCGGCGCCCCCGATGGCCTTCCAGGATCCGGTCGCCTACCGGGACGAACTGCGCGCGCTCCTGGCAGCGGCGAGACCGGTCGCGGTCCTCACGGCGCCATCCCTGGCTGGTGCGGTGCACGCCGCTGCGGGTGGAGCGAGGGTCCTCTCGATCCCCGACGTCCTGTCCGCCGCGGCAGAGCGCGCGCCGGAGCACGGCGGGCACATCGCCGACCCCATCGCCGACCCCATCGCCGACCCGGGGGCGACGGCGCTCCTGCAGTTCACCGCCGGGTCCAGCGGCCGCGCCCGCGGCGTGACGGTGCCCCGGCGCGCCCTGGAGGCCAACGTCGCGGCGATCGGCACGTGGCTCCGCCTGGACCGGGAGGACGTCGTGGCCTCGTGGCTGCCCGTCCATCACGACATGGGCCTCGTCGGCTGCCTCCTCACCCCCGTCGCCCATCAGACCGACCTCTGGCTGCTGCAACCAGAGCACTTCGTCCGCAACCCGGTGCGCTACCTGCGGTGCTTCGGCCGGGCGGGGGCGGCGTTGAGTGCGATGCCCGGCTTCGGCCTCGACCACATCGTGCGCCGCGTCCAGCCCCGGGAGCTGGCGGGGATGGACTTCTCGGCGTGGCGGGCGCTGATCCTGGGAGCGGAGCGCATCGACCCCCGCTCCCTCGATCGCTTCTGTGACCTCCTGGGCCCCTTCGGGCTCCGGCCGAGCTGCCTGCTTCCGGCCTACGGGTTGGCGGAGGCCACGCTGGCCGTCACCGGGCTCTCCCCAGGCGCCGGGTGGCGGGCCGTGGAGGTCGATCCGGCGAGCCTCTCCCCGGGGCTGGCAGTCCGGCTCACGCCGGCGGAGCGGGCAGGGGCCCGGATCGTCGGGTGCGGCCGCCCGCTCGGGGAGGCGTCGGTGGCCATCCTCGACGAGTCGTCCGAGCCGCTCCCCGAGGGGGTCGTTGGCGAGATCGCGGTCCAGGGCCCCTGCCTGGCATCGGGCTATGCGGGCGGAGGGTCCGCTTCCCTGACCCGCTTCGCGGCCGGGCAGCTCCGCACGGCCGACGCCGGGTTCCTTCTCGACGGAGAGCTCTTCGTGCTGGGGCGCCTCGGCGACAGCGTGAAGGTCCGGGGCCGGGCCGTCTTCGCAGAGGAGCTCGAGGCGGCCCTCCGGCTGCTGCCCTCGCCGCCCCGCCGGCTGGCCGCGGCGCTCGGGTGGCACCGCGGTGCCCCCACGGTCGCGGTCGTGTTCGAGGGCTCGGCAGACGCATGGCTCGAGGAGGCCCGGCTCCTGCTCGAAGCCCGGACGCCGGGCGCCGCCATCGTCACGGTCGAAGCGCCGAGGGGTGCGATCCCCAGGACCACGAGCGGGAAGGTCCGGCGCCGGCGGCTGTGGCGCGCCCTCGTCGAAGGAGAGCTGAACGCCTCTTAGTCCGCGATCGCGCGCATACGCGCGATCTGGGACTACCCTCGGTCAGACGGGTGCCGCCTCGATGATCGGCAGCGTGGCGCGCGGCACGACGCGCGTGAGGGCGAGGGCCGCCGAGGCGAAGAGACGCTCGTAGTCCTCGCGGGTGCGGTCCGGCCCCCCGTACAGCACGAGCGACTGGAGATGGACGACGTTGCCCACCGTGAAGCCCGCTCCGTAGTCGAGGATGGGCTCGATGACGAGGAGTCGGCTCGACGGACCCATGGCCCGCCGGATGGTCCCGAGGATGCGACCGGCCGCCGCGTCGTCCCAACCGCCGAGCACCGCCTTCAGCACGTAGACGTCGCCGCCCTCGGGGACGGCGACGAAGAAGTCGCCGCCCACCACCCGGCACCGCTGCCCAATGCCGGCCGGTTCGAGGACCTCTCCCGCCCGGGCGACCATCCTGGGGAGGTCGAACAGCACGGCTCGCATGGACTTGAAGCGCCCCAGGAGACCGGCCACGAGCGCTCCGGTCCCTCCACCCACGTCGACGACCGTCCCGGCCCTCGGCCAGTCGTAGGCCCGCACCACCGTCAGAACGTCCAGGCGGGTGGCGGCGCGGTGCGCGCGGTCCATCCGCTCGTCCTCCTCCGCATGCTCGGCGCGGTAGCGGCGGTGCCCGACCCCGTAGGCGTGCTCGAAGGCAGCCGTCCCGGTGCTCAGGCTGTGGACGAGCTCCGCCCAGGCCCCCGCCTCGAGGGCGGAGAGGCGGTAGGCGTCCCGAAGCGAGATCGGGTGGTCGCTCCGGAGCAGCTCGCCCGGCGGGGCAAGGCCGAAGCGGTCCGCCTCGACCTCCTCGAAGATCCCGCAGGAGGCCAGGGCAACGAGGAGGCGGCGCAGGGAGGGCGGGTGTGTGCCGGTCGCCACCGCCAGGTCGTCCACCGTCATCGGCCCCGCCGCGAGGTGGTCGGCGAGGCCAAGCGTGCCGGCCGCCCGGATCGCAAACGGGATCGTGGAATCCCCGAGCGACAGGAGGCGGTCGATGGCTGCGGCGGTGCGGGTGGCCACGCCGTCCGGAGAGGGGCTGGTCGTCGCCGGCAGGGAGCTCACGCCCCGATGCTACGGACTCCGCTGCGCCGGCGCAGCCCCCTGGACGAGATACCGCCGGTGCCGCAGCTCGAGCCGCTCCCGCAGGGGCATCACCGAGCGCTCGACGGCGTCGAGCGAGGCCAGCAGCTCGGCGGTGACGCCGGTGAGCCCGGCCTGGAGG
>DASXNO010000158.1:0-10242 GCA_036495025.1 Actinomycetota bacterium
GGGCGCCCCCGAACCCGCGTCAGCCCCTGAACCCGCGCCTTCCCCGAAGCCCGCGGCCCCACCGGAGGCGCGAGTGCGCCCAAAGCCTGTCCTCCCCCCGTCGGCTCCCGCCCGACCCGCACCGTCCGAGCCGAAGCCGGCCCCCAAGCCCAAGCCGGCGCCCGCGAAAGCGACGGCCGCACCGCCCCTCAAGGCGGTGCCACCGCAGGCCGAGGCAAAGCCGTCGGTCGCCAAGCCGCCCGCCGCCAAGCCCAGGGCAGTCCCACCGCTGGCCCCCGATCCGGAGGGGAGCGTTGCGCCGAAGTCAGGGCGGACACCGTCACCCAGGACAGGGGCCGTCAAGCCCGTTGCGGCTCGGAAGCCGGCGGCCCTCAAGCCGGTGTCCGAACCCAAGCCCGTGGCGCTCAAGCCGGTGCCCGCACCGAAGCCGGCAGCCGCGGCGAAGCCCCAGTTGAAGATCGCAGGAAAGCCTGCGGCCGCCAAGCCCCCGGCTGCGGCGGCACCAAAGGCCCCGGTGAAACCTGCTCCCAAACCGGCTACGAGGCTGTCCCCGAAGCTGGCGGCAAGTCCTCCCAAGGTCAAGGCCGGCCCAAAGCTCGCACCCGTGCGGGCGAAGCCCGCGGCGGCACCGGCGAAGCCGGCAGCAAAGACCGCCACCACGCCGCCGGCGAAGGGCAAGGCGGCTCCCAAGCCGAGGGGGCCGAAGACTTCGGGCTGATAACTCCTCGTCGGCCAGCCATGACCTCGAGGTTGGTCGCCGTTCGCGCGCGGGCGCGCGATCTCGGACTGGCCTCGTTCCGGATCAGTCCGTGGCGACCTTGCGACCCTTCGGGCCGTAGGTCCGCCGGGCCGGGGGGCCCGTGATCCGTATGGGGCTCGAGAGGAACAGCAGGAGCCCCGCCCCGGCCGAGACGCCGAAGCCGGCGAGCATCTCGGCGCGGCGCAGCCACGTCCCGAGAACCGGCAGCGGGGAGTCTGGCGCCACCGTCCGCAGGAGCCCGAACGCCAGCAGGTAGAGGCCGAAGAACAGCACCCAGGCGTAGGCACGGCGGTCCGGTCGCAGCAGACGCGGGACGGCGACCGTGGTGACCAGCACCAGGCCCGGGACGACGGCGAGGGGAGCGAGCGCGGCTCCTCCTCCCGCCCCCGAGCGAACGTCCATGAGGATCCGTGCCGCCTCCACCGCGGTGCCGGCGAGCGCCAACGCCGTCACACCCCTTGCGATCCTGGCGACATGGGGTTTGGCCTTGGGCTCCAGCCAGAGCAGTCCCACGACGACGAGCGGCACGAACAGCAGCGGGATCTCCAGGTTGATCGGAGCGGGAATCCAGGTGACGTGCCCTTCGATGGCGGCGGCATGGCCGTCGAAGGCGGCCGGGATCGAGAAGCGGTAGACGGTCGCGGTCCTGCCCAGGCGACGGGCCTCGTCGGGCTGGCCGATGTGCGGCCACTCGGCCCGGGTCTCGTAGTAGTGGTAGGTGGGCTGGTCGGCGACCTTCTCCCAGGTGGGTGTCTGGCTGACCGTGGCCGCGATGGCCGGTTTCTTCGAGGGGTCCCGGGTCAGGTAGAGGCTGGGGGAGTCCCGGTTGACGGCGACCCCATCCTGGGTGATCTGAATGAACGGCTCACCCTGAAGCCCCCGGATCTCGAAGGTGTGGGCGCCCCGCAGGGACACCGTCACGTACGGGGCGCTGCCGGTGGACAGCAGCGAGTAGTCGACGCCCGGGGCGGCCGGGACGATGCCGTCGACGTGCGAGATGAGCTGCGGACCGGTCGTGTGGGCCTCGGCGGGGAGGGCCCCTCCGGCCGTCAGCACCGCCGCGATCGCCAGCGCGATCGCGCCGTTCCGCAAGGCTCTCAGGCGTTGGTTATACACTGGCGCCCATGATGCCACTACTCCTTCGATGGTCCGCGCCCGTTCGCCGTCTCGTCATCTTTCTCACGCTCGCTGTCGTGGTCGCGGTCGTCGCGACGGCATGCGGCAGCAGCAGCGCCAAGCCGCAGGCGCAGCGACCGTCGACCACCGCCACGGTTCAGATCGTGTCGCCGACGGCTGGCGCGGTGGTCACCGGGTCCACCCTGCATGTGGTCCTCCAGCTCACCGGCGGCACCATCGTCCCGACGAGCACCGCCACGCCCATCGGCAACAACGAGGGCCATATCCACCTCCTGGACAATGGGTCGGTCGTGTCGATGGCATTCTCGACGCAGCAGGACATCTCCCTCACGCCAGGGCCCCACCTCCTCGAGGCAGAGTTCGTGGCGAGCGACCACCTTCCCTTCAGCCCCAGGGTGATCTCCTCCGTGCACATCACGGCTCAGTGAGGCTCAGCGCCGCCCAGACAGCTCGTGTGACAACTCCGGCCGCGGTGGGTCTCGGCCTCCTGGCACTCGCGGCGCGCGTGCCGTCTGCCTGGGCAGTCCTCGTCACGGCCGGTGTCGGCGTCGTGGGCCTGCTGGCGCCGGTGGAAACCTCGAGCGCCAGCCGTCCCCTGCGTCCGGCCACCGCTGTGAACTGGCTCACCGCGCTGTCCCTTGGGCTGGTCGCCATGCTGGTCGCCGCACGCCTCCCCGGCCTGCTCGGGATGGCGCCCCACGGCGCTGGGCGCATCGTCGTCCGGGCGGCCCCCGCCGCCGTTGCCGCCAGCGTCGTCGCCGCCATCGCGGAGGAGGCCTTCTTCCGCCGGCTCGTCTATGGCTGGCTCGCGTCGTCGTGGGGAGCGGCCGTGGCAATCTCCGGGTCGGCCGTGGCCTTCGCCGCCATCCACGTGCCCGCCTACGGCTTCGCCGTCCTGCCGATCGACACCGCCGCCGGACTCCTGCTCGGGTGGCAGCGTTGGATGACCGGAGGGTGGTCGGCCTCGGGGCTGACGCATGTGGCAGCGAACCTGATCGCAGAAGGAGTGATCCCATGAAAGGCAAGGTTCTGATCGCCGGTGTCGTTGCGGTCCTCGTGGCGGCAGCTCTCGTGTTCTGGGTGGCCCGAAAGCCCTCGGTGACCATCGGAGCGGTCTATCCGACCGGCGGTGGCCAGGGACCGGGGGGCGTCGAGGAGTACCGGGGGCTCAGCCTCGCTGCCGCCCTGCAGAATCGCGACGGTGGCGTGCAGGGCCACGCCATCGACATCCGCCTCAAGGCCGCCGACTCCGCGGATGCTGCTCCCGGAGCCGTGCAGGCCCTGGATGCGGAAGGGGCGAAGGTGATCGCGGGAAGCTATGGCAGCACGATCTCGTTCCCGGCGGCGCAGGCCGCGTACAACCGCGGGCTCGACTTCTGGGAGACCGGCGCCGTCGGTGACCTCGGGATGCTCGCCACCGACGTGCCGCCGCCGTACCTCGGCTCGAGCGTGTTCCGGTTCCCCCCGGCCGGCACGGTGCTGGGGTCGTCCGCCGTGGACTTCGTTGCCAACCAGCTCAGGTCGTCGCTGCCCACCCGGTCCCTGCGCTACACGGTCGCCTATGTGAACGACGCCTACGGGGCCGAGGTGGGCCAGGGCGCGCTCGACGAGATTGCCAAGCAGGGCCTGACGCTTGCCACAAAGATCCCGTACGACCTGCAGCACGCCGACTACAACGCCATCGTGGACCAGATCGCCGCCGCCAGGACCGACGTGCTCTTCGTTGCCTCCTACATCGACGACGCCGTGGCCATGCGCAAGGCGATCCTTGCCAAGCACGTGCCGCTCGTCGCCAACATCGGCACGTCCTCGAGCTACTGTCTCCCGGCCTTCGGCGAGCAACTCGGCCAGCAGGCGGTGGGCCTCTTCGCCTCCGACAAGCCCGACGGCGACATCCTCAAGGCCTCCAACCTGACGCCGGAGGCGGCCTCGGCCCTGGAATGGGGAAGAACCGAGTACGCCAAGCGGTACGGGGGGACGATGACGGCCGCCGCGCTCACGGGATTCGCCGGCGGGTGGGCACTGTTCCACCACGTCCTGCCGGCCGCCAGGGCGCTGACGCCAAAAGCCATCGCGGATGCCGCCCGGTCCATGCAGCTCCCGATGGGTGCCCTGCCCAACGGCAGCGGGCTGGCCTTCGGAGCGCCCGGCAGCTCCGGGGCGGGGGAGAACCTGCGGGCCCTCAGCGTCATCTGGGAATGGACGGCCCCCAACACCCGGTCGGTCGTGTGGCCGCCCGCCTATGCCACGAGCCCCATCGAGCACCTGCCGGTCTCCTCGGCGGCGTGACCACCCCTCCCCCGGACCGCCGCGTCCGGGTCGTTGCCATCGGGCTGATCCTGGCGGCCGCCTACCTCCTGGTCGGTGGGCTCTCGTTCCGGGGCGGTCTCCTGCCGAGGGCACCGGTGCTCGACGGCCTGCAGCCCCCCGCGCCGTACCAGTGGGTGAACCCCCCGCCCGACCGGCGCAAGGACAACAAACCGCCGAGCGGGGCCACGGGCACGATCCCCCTCACATCGCTCGGTTCGGCGGGGTCGCACTCGACGCCCGACGGCCAGGCGCAGATCCTGTTCGACTCCAACTCGGTGCCGGTGCCGCCCGGCCAGACCTCGGTCAGCGTCACCATCACCCCGCTCGACCCCGACAAGGTCGGGCCGCCGCCGCCGGGTGGCTACCACTACGACTCGAACGCCTACAAGTTCGACGCCGTCTACGAGCCCTCGGGGCAACCCCTCACCACGATGACGGTCACCATCGTCCTGTCGTTCGCCACCTCCGCCGACCACATCTTCCGCTGGAACGGCTCGGGTTGGGACGCGCTGCCCACGACGCCGGCGGGCCAGAACCAGCTCTTCGCACCGACGGACCGCCTCGGCATCTTCGTCGCTGCCGGGACGGGCGCCGGCAAGGCGGTGAAGCAGCCGTCCCCCGTGATCCTCCTCCTCGAGGTGGTGGCTCCGTTCGCCGTGATCGCGGTGGTCCTCGTCGTGGTGCTGGGGCGCCGGCGAGGCCGGCGTGGGTGAGCCGGCGCCGATGAGGGCAGCGGGCACCTGATGACGACCCGGCAGCGGTCCCGGGTGTGGGGGTTGGCGGCCGGGATCCTGCTGGTCGTGGCGGCGTGCGGTTCGGTGGCGCTCGGCCTGCTGGCGGGGATCCCCCTCTTCGACGGGCTGGCGCCGCCGCCGGCGTACCGATGGGTGCATCCGCCCTCGGAACTGCGCGCCGGGAACCGGGCTCCGGCCTCGGTGTCGGCCACGGTTCCCCTCACCGCTGCCGGCTCGGCTGGCGCGGTCGTGTCGACGCCGGACGACCAGGTCCTGGTCAGCATTCCGGCCGGCACCTTCCCGCCGGCAGCCGGCCAGAACGCCCTCAGGGTCGACATCCAGCCCCTCGACCCTGCCCAGGTTCCTCCCCCTCCGGCCGGGATGGCCATCGAGGGCAACGCCTATCGCATCACCGTTGCCTACGTCCCCTCGGGGGTCACACCCACGGCGGTCCAGCCGGTGGACGTGACGCTGCGCTACCCGGTCGACGCCACCAGCGTGATCCTCTCGGACGGCGCCGGATGGCAGGTCCTGCCGACGACCCTTGAGTCGGCGGCCCTCGCCGTCGACGCCACCACCACCCGGTTCGGCATCTTCGCCGCCGCAGGCACGAGCATGACGCCCTCCCGCCCCAGGCGGACCCCGGCGTGGGCGTACGCCGCCGGCGGTGCCGCCCTCCTCGCCGCCGGTATCCCGACGCTCCTGGCCCGCCGCCGGCCCCAGCCGCCGCCGTCGCCCCCGGGCAAGCGGCTCAAGCCACGGGGAGGCTGATCGTGGCGCCGAGGGCGTCGCCATCGGCGGTCGTGCCCGCGATGCTGAAGCTGTACGTGCCCTTGGCGCCGGGACCGTCGGCCACGAAGTGGCCCTGGCTGAGCTGGCGGAACGGCAGGAATGCCGCCGAGCCGCCGGGCGTGCGGACGGCCATGGCGGCGAACGTCGCCATCTTGAGCTCCTGGCCCTTGGCATCGAAGAAGGTGGCGTGGAATTCCGCCTTGCCGAGCCGCACCGGCTCGATGTAGATCTGCACCGTCCGGCTGCCCGGCAGCGAGACGGTGAAGACGGTCGGCGACCCCTGGAAGGCCTGCGACGTCGTGGGCTCGGGCTGCGTCTGCGTGACGAGGTCCATCGGCACGTCGACGGAGTGGACACCGTTGCTGACGTTGACCGTCAGCAACCAGTGGCCGACCACCGCCATGTTGGCGCCCCGGGCACGGTAGCTGCCGGCGGGTTGGCGGTCGAGCTGCAGCGAGGAGTCACCCACCGCGGGGCTGTCGGTGTAATGGAAGGTGATCTTGGTCCCGTCGATCTTCGCCGGCTTGCGGGTTTCGTAGTCGGAGACGGTGAGGGCGAAGTTGTTGAAGCCGGCGGTGTCGTAGGTCACGGTCAGGTGGAGCCGGTAGGTTGTCGCAAAGTCGCTGGCGTCGATCACGACCGGCGAGAGCGCTGTGGCGCCGGCCACGGCCGCGGTGCGGGCAGGGGCCAGGTTCTGCAGGAGCGCCGTCGCCGCGAGCACGGCCGCCATGGCGACGAGCTCGGCGCCACCGGTTCGCCGGAGGCCCCTGGGGCTCGACTCGACGGAGCGGACATTGCGGAACCGGTTCAGCGCCCCCAGCAACCCCAGCAGCCCGAACAGGGCGACCTTCACCAGGATCAGCTGGCCGAAGCCGGTGTGGAAGAGCCCATGCCAGCTCCCGACCTCGTCGAGGGCGCGGAGCGTCCCGGTGATCCCGACGGCCACGATGGCGATGCCTGCCCAGAACGAGAACCGGCGCGCGGCGGGGCCCCGGCTGCCGGGCCCGAGGGGTCCGAGGCTGAGGAGGAGGCCGGCGAGCCCACCGATCCAGACGCCGGCTGCGACGAAGTGGACCCACTGCTCGCCGACGCGCAGCCACGTCCACGACGTAGCGGCCGCGGCATGGCTTTTCAGGACGTCACCGAGCATCGCCGCGAGGGTGGCCGCGGCGAGGAGTCCCACCCCCGTCCCCCGGAGGCGCCGGACCCCGGCGAGCACCAGGGCCGCCAGGATCCCTGCCGCCACCAAGGGGATGCCGCGCAGCAGAAGGGCACGGCCGATCGAGCTGGAAAGGAGGTCGCCGAGCCCGAGTCCCGCTCCGGACGCCTGGGCCTCGGTGAGGCCCGCCAGGCCACCCGCGGCTACGAGCCAGGAGGCGGCCATCGCCCAGCGAAGCCGGCCCGGGATGGAGCGGCCCCGCAGCACCACGAGCTCCGTGAAGGAAAGGCCCAGCAACCCGATGAGCCCGTACAGGTAGAACCACCGGGCGACGACGGCCACCTCGGAGGGCCCCGGCGTCTTGACGGTGGACCGGGCGCTGCCCGGCTGCGGGGCCTGGCCCACGCCGAAGGCGAAGGCGCCCGTCGCGAGGTGGCCGTCGACCGCGGAGATCGACTTCCAGGAGACGGTGTAGACGCCCTTGGGGAGCGTCGCCGTCACCGGGATCCGGACGACCGTCGCCGGTTGGCCAGTCACCGGCTCGGGGGCGCCGCCGGCAAGCTTGTGGCCGGAGGTGTCGAGCACCTCGATGAGCGACCGCTTGACGTCGGGCTGCTCGGTGAAGGTGATGACGATCTGTGACGGCGATGACGCAAGCGTCGCCCCGTCCGCCGGGTCCGACGAAGCCACCAGCGCGTGCGCCGCGGCGCCGGGACCCACCAGCAGGGCGAGCCCCAGCGCGGCAAGGAGTGCCACGCACCGGATCAGCCGGAGGGGGAGCCCCCGGCGGCGGGCGAGCATGCTACGCGGTCTTCCTGCCCCTGCCGGCCACGATCGCGACCAGGCCGAGGACGATGGCCACGATGATGGCGATGATCGCCACCGTCTTGGACGAATTGGCAGAGCTCTTCGCCGAAGCGGCGGCCGACTGCGCTGTCGCGACGCGGTCCTGGAGTGTGGTGACCGCGGACGAGAGTTGCGGGACGGTCTGGGCCTGGACGGGGAACTCGATGGCGGTCGGGTCGGTCACATCGGAAAAGGTCTTGTCCGAGGAGGCGGCGGACACGTCGACTGCGGTGCCGTTGATGTCACCGGTGATGTGGAAGGTGTAGGTGCCGGCGGCCGTCGGCACGAGGGGCGAGTCGAATTCGCCATGCGTGCCGAGCCCGCTGTCGGGATCGAACGCGCTGGTGAGCGCGAGTGGACTGCTCGACTTCGCAGTGGCGCCGCTGCCGGTGGAGACGACCACGGTGAGGCCCTTGGAGCCGAGGTCGTCGATTGCCTTCCCGCTCGTGTCGTGGACGAAGAGCTGCACGGCGTTCTGCGAGCCGGTGTAGGCGGGCTCGTCTCTCCATCCGAAGAGCAGCTTGTAGGGACCGGCGTCCTTTTCGGTGTGGGCGAAGGCGGGTGCAGCGACGAGCAGGGTGGCGGTGGCCAAGGCGAGCGCGCCCAGGGTGAATCGAAGACGTCGCACGGAACTGTTCCTTTCTTTGCAATGGAGAAGGAGGAGCCCCTCGAGGCGCCGGATGAGCAGAGAAGTCGCTTATGCCTGAGCCGGGGGACCCCGGATGAGCAGGGCGGACCGGGACCGGTGCCGCGGGGTTGGGGTGGCCGGTGGCCACCGGTGCGGTTCGACGGCGGGGGAAGCAGGGCGGGGGCGGGCCGCGACGGCCCGGCCGGTGATCTCTCCGGCCCGGTCCAGGCCGGCGAGCAGCAGCCCGCCGCTCGCCCCGACCACAAGCTGGAGCGCGACACCGACGGGGAGGAGGGGGCCGAGGAGCGAGCCCATCGGAGCCCCTGCGAGCGCCCGTTCGAGGACCTCGAGGGCGATGAAGGCAGCCGCCTGGACGACCGCCGGAAGGATCAGGGTCCCGGCGAAGCCGGGACGGCGCCGGCCGGTACCCGGGACGGTTGCCCGGCGGAATCCGAGTCGGAAGGTCCTGGCGCCGGCCGCCAGGGCCAGCATCAGGCCAATGGCGAGGGCGAGGGGGAGGTAGGCGTGCGACGCGCCCCCGGTCAGGACGGAGCGCTGGAGGGGGCCGGGGGCGAGGATGCGGTAGACGATCACGTGGCCGGCGAACAGGCCTGCCACCGCGACAGCGAGGGTGCGGGCAACGCGGTTGCCCATCGGATCGTCCTTCATGGCGTTAAGTCTATGCAGGCAGAGTCACTGGCGATCTGCAAGAGTCCAAACTCGACATGACGATGACCGTGGGGGACGGCGACGCCGGCACCGTCGCCTCATGGCGGCTGTGGGTGGTCCCCCTAGCGGCCGGCATCTTCGCCGGGGCCGCCGCCTTCGAGGTCCTCCCCTTCGCCGTCAAACGCATCGGCCTGGCTGCCGCAGCGTGGGCCCTCGGGGGACTTCTCGTCTTCATTGTCATCCACAAGGGACTCGACGCGCTCGGCCACCACGGCGCGGCGGGGGCCTCGACGCTCGGCATGTGGTTGCACGCCTTCCTCGAGGGCGTCGTGACGGCGACCGGGTACGGCGTCAGCACGACGCTCGGTGTCCTGCTCTCCCTCGGGCTCGTGGCCCATCTCATTCCCGAGGCGACGGCGCTGGTAGCGCTCCTGCGGCGGTCGGGCCTTTCGGTCCGCACCTCTGTCCTGCGCAGCGCCCTCTCCTGGGTCCTCGTGGCGACCGGGTTTCTCGTCGTGCGGTTCTTCCTGCCCCTGCTCCCCCCGCCGGTCCTCGGGGCGGGAATGGCGTTCGGGGCCGGCGGCCTCCTCTACCTCGCCGCCGTGAGCTGGAGGGCCCGCCAGGGTGCCCTGGCTGGGAGCCTGGCTGCCCTGGCGACCGGCGCCGTCCTGATGGGCCTGGTCCGGGCCGTCGCCTGAGGCGGGGCAGGACCTAGGGTCGGGTAGGCCGACGTAGAGCTGGCCGGCAGCCGTCGGGCCTGGCCCGCCAATCCGCGTCCGCCCCGGCGCCGAAGTCCGGGTGTGGACACCCTGGTTCCGCCCCGCAACCTCACCGGCCCGGTCGTGGCAGGGGCCGCGACGGTTTCGGTGGCAGCCGGCCTGATCCACCTCGCCGCCGTCCCCGAGCACTGGGCGAACTACCGGAGCGCGGCGCTGTTCTTCATCGGGCTGGGGATCTTCCAGATCGTCTGGGCGGCGCTCGTGCTCGGGCGGCCGAGCCGTCTCCTCTACGCCGTGGGGGCTGCCGCCTCCCTGGGCACCATCGCCATCTGGGCGGTCTCCCGGACCTCGGGTCTGCCCTTCGGTCCCTTCGCCGGCATCGCCGAGCGTGCCGGGCGGGCCGACATCATCTCAACGTTCTTCGAGGAGGCGCTGGTGCTCGTGCTGATCGTGCTGGCTTACGGCGCGGGGGAGCGACGCCGTTTCGG
>DASXNO010000159.1:0-9616 GCA_036495025.1 Actinomycetota bacterium
GCCTCCATCGACGAGACGGCCGCGACCATCGACAGGTCGGCCCGAGCCCGCTGGAGCACGTGGGATCACCCTGAGTGGATTGACTTCGCCGCCCGAGTCTTCTACGGGGCCAGCGCCGCAGGGTGAGCCGATGCGAAGCAGTTTCCGTCAAAAAGTGAGCTGGAGAGCCTTCTTGACGGAATCTACGTAGCAAATCACATCTTTGTAGCTACTGCGGGGCGGCACTAGGGCTCGGGCTCCCGGTCCGCGAGCGCCGGGTGGACCGGCCGGCGCAGCAGGGGGGACGCACGGTCGGAGCTCGCGATCGCGGCGCTGTTCTCGCGGGCCACCTGCAGGTAGACCTCCTGGCGGTGCACGGTGATCGAGCGGGGGGCATCGATCCCGAGACGGATCTGGTCGCCGCGGACCTCCAGGACCGTCACCAGGATGTCGTTGCCGATGACGACCGACTCCCCCTGCTTCCGGCTGAGCACCAGCACCTACGGCGGGGCCTTCGGGAGCTTCACCGGCGCCCGCAGCGGGTAGCCCGAGCCCGCCAGGACGAACTGGCAGCCGCGACGGGTGTTCGGATTGACCACGAACGGTCCCATGAGGTTCACGAACACGGTGTCCCGGTCGTCGGGCGTGAGGACCACCGAGCAGAACAGCGCAACGTCCTCGGGACCGGCGATGCCCAGGCTCGCCTGCTCCAGGTCCGACAGCTCGGGGGCGTAGTCGGGGAAGAAGAGCCAGGGGACAGTGACGATCATGCTGATATCGGGCGTGTCGACGCTCTGGAGGACCTGGAATGCGGAGTCGGGGGCAAGGTCGAGGATCACGAAGCGGTGGCAGTCGGGCAGCCCGGGGATGCCCTCCTCGAACAGGATCACCTTGTCTTCGGGGATCGCCTCGGTGCCGGTTGCGGTCATCCCGGCCGTGGCTGCACGTTCAGCCCCCACGATCGATCACCCCCTCTCTCACCCGCGGGGGACGAAGTCGAGCAGGGACGGCCCGAGCACCTTGCTGAGGGCTCCGAGCGCCGCCTGGTAGGCCACCTGCTGGGTCTGGAGATTCATGGTCGCTTCGGTCAAGTCTACGTCCTGGACGGCCGAAAGCTGGCTTTTGATAGTTTCTGCCGTGCTGAGATTGAGCGTGAGTGCCTCGTTGATGCGGTTGCCGGTCGCTCCGACCTGGGCCAGGCCCTGGTTGACGCGGCCGAGCGCGGTGTCGACGCTGGCGACCGAGGCGGAGGCGCCGGCGGCGTTGCCCGCGTTGACCTGGGCCGCAAGGTTGTCGAGCATGGTGAACACGTCCTGGCCGGCGCCCGCCGAGAAACCGAAGACCTGATCGCCGGTGACGTTGACGGTGAGCTGGTTCTGGTCGCCCACGCGCCGCTGGATGGCGCCGCTGTCGCCGGTGTAGGTCCAGGCACCGGCCACCTGGGTCACCGCCGGTCCTCCCGCGAACCCTGAGAACAGCCCGCGGCCCTGCTGCTGGCTGTTGGCGATGCCGACGAGCTGGTCCCGGATGCTCGTGATCTCCGTGGCTATGGCGTTCGACGTCTGGGGGCTGAGACTCGAGCCCGCCTCGACGGCGAGGTCCCGCACCCGCTGGAGGATCGTGGCGGCCTGCTGCAGCTGGTTGTCGGTGCCGTTGACCCACGCCTGGCCGTCCTCGGCGTTCAGCCGCTCCTGGGCGTTCGTCTGGGTGGCCGCCTGGAGCAGCAGGATCGTGTTGGCAGCCCCCGGATCGTCGGACGGTACCGACACGCGGTGGCCGGTCGACAGCTGGTTCTCGGCCCGCATCAGGGCGGCGAGCTGGGCCTGAGCCTGGCTGAGTGCCCCCGAGAGCATCTCCTGGTTGGACACGCGCACGGCTGGTCGTCCCTCCTACCTGCCGACGATCCCGGTGTGGTTCACGAGGGTGTCGAGGTTCTGATCGACCGCGGTCATGACGCGCGCCGCAGCCTGGTAGGCCCGCTGGGCTTCCATCATGTTGGCCATCTCCTCGTCGATCGAGACGCCCTGGCTCGCCTGGCGGGCCGACTGCATCGACTGCAGCAGGCTCGACTGGCTCTGCGCCGTCCCGACGACATTCGATGTTGTGGCCGCAAGGCCGGTGACGAGGGACTGGAGAGCGCCGCCCAGGCTGAGGGTCCCCCCGGACGCGACGGAGGCGGTGCGCAGGTCGGCGAGGGCCTGGGCGTTCACTCCGTTGTAGGTGGGGAAGGGCGGCCCGGCGGCACTGGAGAGGGCGAGCTTCGACGGATCGGTGATCGCCGCCGACAGGGTGGCGGCCGCCGACGACGGGTTGTAGGTGAGCAACGGGCCGCCGGGCTGGCCGGCGGGCGTGAACCCGTTGGCGTGCGCAGCGTTCAGGGCGTTGGCGAGGTCGGTCGCAAAGCCGTCGAGCTGGGCCTGGTAGGCGGGGAGGTCGCTCGAAAGGAAGGTCTGGTAGCCCCCGATGGTCCCCCCGGCAACAGCCGTCGTGCCCGAGGGATCGGCGAGGGTCCCGCCGGCCTGCAGGGTGAGCGGCGTCGCCGAGGTCCCGTTGACCACCGACAGGCCGCCGATGACCACCCGTGCGGTCCCATCCGGGCTGAGAATGCTGGTGGCTCCGGCCTCGGTGGCCAGCTTGTCGAGCAACACGTCGCGCTGGTCGAGCAGGTCGTTGGGAGAGCCGGAGGTGGACGCCGCGATGGCGCCGTTCAGGGTGGCGAGCTGTCCGAGCTTGCTGTTGACATCCGTGACCGCGGCCGAGAGGGATTGCTGGACGTCGCCGCGGATCTGGCTCCAGCCGGCGGCAACCTGCCGGACCCGGGTCGCGAGGTTGTCCAGCGCGCCCAGCGCCGCGGTGCGGGCACCGGTGTCCGCCGGCGAGCTCGCAGCGTTCTCGAACGCGCTCCACACCGCGGCGAGCGGTCCGCTGATGCCCTGCGACGGCTCCCCCATCACCGTCTCGGTGCTCTGCAGGAGGTCGGCCCTCGCCTGCAGGCCGGCCTGGGTGTCGCTGGTGGAGCGGACCCGGGCATCGAGGAAGGCGTCGCGGGCCCGGGTGATGCCCGACACGTCCACCCCCGTCCCCAGCCAGCCGGACGGGCTCTGGTAGGGCAGGGCTTCGGTCAGGTCCACGAGCTGGCGGGTGTAGCCGGGGGTGTTCACGTTCGCCATGTTCTGGCCGATCGTGTTCATCTGTGCCTGCGCAGCCCGGAGACCCGAGAGGGCGGTCTGCAGCGACACGAAGTCGGGCACTAGAGGATCTTCGAGATGTGGCTCACGACGGGGCCCGTCTCCCTGAGGCCGGTGGCGCCGTAGGTGGCGCCGGTCTCCGACCGGACGAGGTCGTCCAGGGCCGCCTGGATCACCCGGAGCGACGTGGTGGCCAGCTTGCGGTTCTCGACCGCGGTCTCCTCGATCTCGGCGACGAGCTGGCGAAAGGACTGCTGATGCTCTTCGAACATCATCCGGGCCGGCTCCGGGGCGTGCAGGGCGAGATAGTCGAGGGTGAGCGTCGAGGTGGGAACGTCCCAGTCTTCGGCAACCTCGGCCAGGGCGATGCTCCGGTCGAGCTCCGCCACGCGGACCTTGTCGACCGCATGCTCGACACCGGCGAGGGCGGGGGCGACGTACCGCCGGATGTCGCCCGCCATGATCAGCTTGGCGCAGGTGAGTTTGTAGGCGAGCAGCTCGAGCGTGTGGCGTTCGGCCCACAGCTTGCCCATCAGCGTGCGCACGGCATCGGTGTATGGGTGGTCGTTCATTGGCTCCCCGTCGGCCTGTCCGGCTGTGATTTAAGCGTCTAGTTCACGGAATCTTCCTGACCGGTTCGTCTGGCCCAGCCCCGGGAGCCGCCGGGGTGGGAGTGGCCCGTTCCCCCAGCCGGAGCGCCTCGCCGACCGACGACCACAGCGCGTCACGCGTGAGCTCCGCAACGGCCCACGGGCCGCGCACGCGGGCCTCGCCGGGCTCGAGCGTCGCATCCTCGATCACGGAGACGCCCGGACGCCCTGCGAGCCCGTCCACCAGGAGCTCGACGTCACGGGAGCTCACGGCGACGACCAGCGGGGCGTCGTCGAGCGCCTCGAGGGCGGCCGCCACGTCGATGAGGAGGCGGTCCCCTGCGGCCGTGGGCTCGCCGCCGGTGACGGCCCGGGCGATCGCCGACGCCAGCTCCAGCAGCTCGGCGTGCTCCTCGGCCCTCAGGCGACGGAGCTGCTCGATCCCCACCTCGATGGCATCGGCCACGGGGCCGGCGAGTGCGGCCGCCCGCCGGGCGGCGGCGGCGGCGCCCTCCTCGATCCCCGCCCGGCGTCCCCGGTCGTGGGCCTCGGCGGCCGCGGCGGCGACGAGCGCCTGCACATCGGCGGGGAGGCCATGCTCGGCGCCGAACGCCACGAGGCGCGGGGCGGCACGCAGCGCCGGCTCCCGCAGGACCCTACTCAACGAGGCCCCCTCCGGCATCGCTGCGAACCACGATCTTGCCGGACTCCTCGAGGTCGCGGATCTGGGCGATGATGCGGGCGCGGGCGGCTTCGACGTCGGTGAGGCGCACGGCACCGAGCACCTCGCTCTCCTCCTGGAGCGACTCGCGGGCGCGGTCGGAGATGTTGCGGGTCACCGCCGCTCGCACCTCGTCGCCCACGCCCTTGATCGCCAGCGCCAGGTCCTTGGGTTCGACCGTCCGCATCACCTCCTGCAGGTCCCGGTCGCGCAGCGTCGTGATGTCGTCGAACACGAACATCAGGGAGCGGACCTCCGCGGCGAGCTCCGGGTGCAGCTCGGACAAGCCGCGCAGCACCTCGCCCTCGTTGTCCTTGCCCATCTTGTTCAGGATCCCGGCGAGCTCCTTCGCCCCGCCCCGGTGCTCCTGGCGCCCCGGTGAGGACGTGCCGAGGCGCTGGTGGATCACCTGCTCGGTGCGGCGGATCACCTCCGGGGCGACCCACTCCATGGTGGCGACGCGCAGCGCGGCGTCGGCACGCGTCTGCGGGTCGAGGCCCTCGAGGACCCGGGCGGCATAGCCGGCCGGGAGATGGGCGAGCACGAGCGCCAGCGTCTGCGGGTGCTCCTCGGCGATGACCTGGACCAGCTCGGCCGGGTCGACGTCCGCAAGGAAGCGGAAGGGGGCGTCGACGGCCCCGTGGGCGATCCGGGCGGCGACCTCGCCGCCGGGGCCCTGCCAGCGTGCCAGGAGCTCGCGGGCATAGTCGAGCCCGCCCTCCAGCACGCTGTTGCGGGAGCTGGCCTGGGACTGCAGCTCGTTCACGACCTGCTGGAGCGCCCCCATGGGGATCTCCCGCAGGGCGGCGATCTCCTTGGCCAGGGCCTCCACCTCGGCCTCGCTCAGGAAGGCGAGCAGGTCGGCCGCCTGCTGGGGGCCGACCGCCATCATGAGCGCGGCGGCCTTCTGCGGCCTCGTGAGCTCTGCGGCGTACTGCCCGCTCACTGGCCGGTCTTGCGGTCGGCCAGCCAGCTCCGCAGGAGGATCGCAATCTCCTCAGGCTGGCGGACGACCATGTCCATGACGTCCTGGCGGGCGGAGGCGAGCACGGGGAGCCCGCCGCTGGCCGACCCGAGCGCGCCGCGGGACTCCCCGAGCCCCGAGGCGCCGGGCTCGAGGGCGCGGCGCGTCACCGCGGTGATCCCCATCGGTTCCAGGCCAGCCTTGCGCCGCCCCTTCGCCATCAGCAGCAGGAACACGGCGACGATGACGAGGACCGCCGCCCCGGCGGCCTGGGGGATCATCGACGTCGCCCCCGGCGCGCCCGATGCCGCCTTCGGGGTCGCAGCGGCGACCGGATACGGCACGGCGGAGATGCTGATCGTGTCGCCCCGCGTCGGGTCCAGCCCCAGGGCGGCCGAGACGAGCTGGGTGAGCTGGGGCACGTTCGGGGCCGGGGCGTGGGTCTTGGTGCCGTCGTCGACGACGATCCCGACGGACAGCTTCTGCACCTGGCCCGGCGCCACCGTCGTGGCGGTCACCTGGTGGCCCGTCCCGAAGGTCGTGGAGGAGTCGAACTTGCTGTAGGCGGTTGCCGTGCTGGTGGTCGACGAGAGGGCTCCCCCCGCAACGCCGATGATGCCCGCGGCCCCGGCGGGGTTGCCGGTCAGCGTCTCGGTCGTCGTCGCCTGGTTGAGCGGCGTCGACGCCTTGGGGTCGTAGGTCTCGACCTGAGAGGTGCGCTGGTCGAAGTTCAGGGCGGCGTGCACGACGACGGCCCCCGGTTTGCCGGTTGCCGTGCTGACGAGGCGCTGGACGTCGGAGGTCAGGCTGGCCTCGAGATCCTGGCGCTGGCGGGTCTGGGCGTCGCCGGTCGCTCCCGCCCCCGCAGCACCCGGGGCCGAGAGCACGTTGCCGGACGTGTCCGCAACGGTCACGTTCTTGGGGTCGAGACCCTGCACGGCCGAGGACACGACGAAGACGACGGTGTCGACCTCTGACGCCGGCAGGGAGGCCGAGGTGTCGAGCAGCACGGCGGCCGTCACCGGCTTCTGGTCCGCGGCGAAGAGGGCGTCCTGGGGGATCGCGAGGCGGACCGAGGCGGTCCGGACGCCGGCCAGGGCGTTCAGCGTCTTGTCGAGCTCACCCTCCAGGGCACGCTGGTAGTTCACCTGCTGCGTGAAGGTGGACGCCGTCAGGCTCTGGTTGTCGAACAGCTCGTAGCCGGGCGGGACGGTCGGGCCCCCGACCTTGGCGGCGGCGAGCTTGGCCCGGTCCGTGTAGACCTCCGAGATCGGGACCATGACCTGATTGCCGTTCAGCTTGTACGTCGCCTTGTTCGTGTTGAGCTGGTCGATGACCTTCGAAAGGCTTGCGTCGTCGAGGTTGCTGTACAGCACGGCGTAGGAGGGCGTCGTCAGCCAGCGGCTGAAAAGAAGGCCGGCGCCGGCGAGGATGGCGAGCGCGACGACGATGACGACGCGCTGCGAGGCCGACACGGCGGCAAGCATCGGGCGGAGGCGGTTTCTGAGCTGCT
Source organism: Actinomycetota bacterium (assembly GCA_036495025.1). Classification (GTDB taxonomy): domain Bacteria; phylum Actinomycetota; class CADDZG01; order JAHWKV01; family JAOPZY01; genus JAOPZY01. Next base: position 6,956 of record DASXNO010000159.1, read on the forward strand.
GCACGGGCTCCCTCGGATCTCGAACATTCGGATCACGCAGGCGAGCCTTCCTGGCTCGGACCGTCTGTCCCTGGACGACCTTGCCCTGACCGTCGGCAGACGGGGGCCCGGCTTAACGGGTTGGCGAGGGAACGTCGCTAGTGGGAGGCCGGCAGGTTCTGGGTCATCAGGTAGCCGTGCGCCCCCTGCCGGAGGCGGCGCGTCCCGTCGAGCTGCGCCGAGATGCCGGCCATCGCGGTCTCAAGGCGCCGGCGCAGGACCTCGCAGCGCTCGGACAGCTCGTGCAGGCGGGCGGCCTCGGGTGGGGAGAGAGGGCCGAGGGGGGCCGGTGGAGGAGTCCAGGTGCGTGCGGGACGTTCCCAGACGTCCCCGGCGAGGCGCTGCTCGGCCTCGGCGAGCGACCGCTCCAGCGACTCGAGCACCTCCGGCCAGCTCATCCGCCGGTGGTGCCAGAGGAGGACGAGGTGGTGGTGTTGCTCCCCGTACCGGCCGTCGACGCCGTGGTGGTCGTGCCGAACTGGGCGTTCATGAAGTTGCCCTGGCCCTGGAGCTGCAGGAGGGCTGTCTCCATGGCGGCGAAGCGCTGGCGGAGGACCGCCTCTTTCTCGTTGAGCTGCACCTGCAGCGCCGCCATCTGCTGTTTCACCGTGTCGATCTGCGAGCTGTAGGCGGCAGAGGCGTCCGTGATGGTCCCGGTCGGCCCCGTCGCATTGTTGACGAAGGAGGAAAGACGGCCGGCGACGCCCTGGGAGAAGGTCGCCGAGCCGAGGGAGAGCGTACCGCCGGCACCGGAGACGTCCGCTGGCGTGGCGGTGACCTTCACCTGGAGGCCGGACGACGTGCCGGCGGTGGAGGTGAGGACCTGGCCCGTCCCCGTGGCCGCCCGACCGTTGATCGTGCCGGCGACGTTGACGCCGGTGTACGTCCCGTTCAGGCCCAGGCTGGTGTCGCCGGCGATCGTGAAGGAGTTGCTGGCGCCGTACACCGAGGACTGGATCTGCAAGCCACTGCCGTTGGCGGCTGCCGAGAGCTGGGTGATGCCGGCGGCCCGGAGCGCGTTGTTGATCAAGCCGAGGATCGTGGCGAGGTCGGCACCGGGAGGGGCGGTCACGGTGGCGGTGACGCCGTTGGATGTGATCGTGAACGTGTTCGGCGGCGGGGACGACGGGTAGGCGCCGCTGATGGCGATCGCCGCCTGGGCGGCCTGGGTCACGGCGACCGAGTAGCTCCCGCCGGCCGTTGCGTCCGTACCGGTGACCGAGGCAATCCGGTTGTCCGTGGCAGTGCCCGAGCGTGCCAGCAATGCCGTCACGGCGCTCGGGTTGGTCGCCAGCGCGGTCGTCAGCTTGCCCGAGTCGAGAGCGAACGTCCCATCGGCCTGCATGGTGATGCCGATCGAGCTCGCCGAGGTGTACGAGCCCCCGAGCCCCGTGACCTGGTCGGCGAGCACCTGGTTGAGCTGGCCGAGCAGACCCGACGCCGTCGGGTCGTCGAGCAGGACGCCCGCGGTCTTGGAGGTGGCGTCGTAGGACGTGAACTGGCTGAGTGTCGAATAGGCGGCGTTGTAGGCGTTGACCACACCCTGGACGGCCTTCACCACCGCGGTCGGGTCCTGGGCGACGGTGACGGTCACGGGCGCGGCGCTCAGGGCCGTGAGACCGATGCTCACCCCGGAGATGAAGTCGGAGATCTGGTTGGACGGACGGGAGAGCTGGATGGCATTGACGCCGGTCCCGATGGTGATCTTCGCATCGACGCCCTGCTGCAGGACGTTGAACGTGGCAAGGGACGCCTGCGTCCCGGAGGTCGTGAAGGCGGCGGCGGCTCCGGTGCTCCTGGCGGTCAGCACGAGCCGCGAGGTGGTCGGGTCCACGGCGACGACCGCAGCGGCGACCCCGGCATTGGAGGCGTTGATCTGGGACACGAGCTGCGAGAGCGTGGTGCCCGCCGTTGTCGTGAATGGCGTGGTCGTCGATCCCACGGTCAGCGAGAACGTGCCGGCCCCGACGAGGTTTGACCCTCCCGAGAATGTCGAAGCACCCGCGGCCTGGTGGGCAGCGGCGAGCTGGTCGACGGTGAAGCTGACCGATCCCAGCGCGGGTGACCCGGTGACGGTGGCACCAGCGGCGGCGGACGACGTCGAGGCCGTGACCATCGTGCCGATGTCGGAGGAGTTGGTCAGCGCAGCGGCGGCGGATGAGAGCGCCGAGAGCGCGCCGCGGACGGTCGTCCATGCGCTCACCTGGGCCTGGTACGCCGTGACGCTGGCCTGCATCCGGGTCATCGGGGCCTGCTCGATGGACATCAGCTCCGTGATGATCTTGTTGGTGTCCAGGCCCGATGACAGACCGGTGACGGACGAGATAGGAGCTGCCATTGGTCACTCCCTCGAAGGGGAGAGAGCGGCGCCGGCCCTGTTGCCGGCGCCGCACTCCCGCATGATGGTGCTGCGCGGTGCGTGCTTCGGTGCTGCGTGCTACCTCGGGTGCTGCTCGGTTCCCGGCTGCGCTACCTCGTTGCCTACTGGAGGAGCTTCAGGACGCTCTGGGGCACCTGGTTGGCCTGGGCCAGCATGGCGGTGCCCGCCTGGTTCATGATCTGGTCCCGGGTGAAGTTCACCATCTCGAGGCTCATGTCGGTGTCCCGGATCCGGGACTCGGA
>DASXNO010000160.1:0-11059 GCA_036495025.1 Actinomycetota bacterium
GGGCGCCTGCGCCACTTTCACCCGGACACCGCCCGGGCGATCCTGCTCGACCACCTGTCCCGCCTGGGCTAGCAAGCGTTGTTGCGCGAGGATAGGTAAGAATATGTTGCTATAGGCGACAAAATTACCTAACCTCCGGGAGCGGGCCTTGCCAGAGAAAGGCTTGGAGGGAACCTGCTACTGTATGAGCATGTTAGACCGTCGACTGCAGGTTCTCATCGATGAGGAACGTTGGGCGCGCTTGGAGGCGGAAGCCAGACGCCGAAACGTCGCCGTGAGCACGCTCGTACGGGAGGCCATCGATGAGCGCTACCCCGGTCGGGACGAGGAGCGCCGGGCGGCCCTCAGTGCCCTGCTCGCTGCGGAACCGATGCCGGTGCCGGAGGTAGACGACCTTCGCCAGGAACTCGATGAGATCAGGGGCCGGCGTCCGGCGTGATCCTGGTGGACACCACGGTGCTGGTCTATGCGGTCGGCACCGACCATGACCTCCGGAGCCCTTGCCGCGCCCTGCTGCGCCTCGTGGAGGAGGGCCAGGTGCGGGCCACGACGACGGTCGAGGTCCTTCAGGAGTTGGCGCACGTGCGCGCCCGGCGCCGCTCCCGGGCCGATGCTGTGGCCGTCGCCCGCAACGCGGCCATCGGTCTGAGCCCCTTGACCCACCCCCAGTTCGACGATCTCATGGGAGGCTTGGAGCTCTTTCGGACGTCCGAGCGCCTCGGCGCCTTCGACGCGGTGCTGGCGGCCAGCGCGCTCCGGCAGGGGTGGGCGCTGGCATCCGCCGACGCCGCCTTCGAGGCCGTCCGGGGCTTGCGCTACCTGAATCCCGCATCCTTGACGTTCATTGACGAAGCCCGGGAAGCCGGCTAGGCGCTCGGTACGACCTTCTTTGTATGCTGAGGGGTGATAATGACCCCTATTCATGCAAAGAAGCTCGCCTACCCTTCGATGTCGGCCTCGGCGTCGGGCGCGGTGAGGCGGATCCAGGAGACGGCGGCTCCCAGCTCCGTGTCGTCGTCGCTGCCGGGGTTGGCCTCGTTCCACCGCACGGGCGTCAGGGTGTGCATCATCAGGCGGGTGAACCGGCGCGGGGATCGGTAGCCGTCCGGCACGACGCCGGAATACACCGTCCCGTGCTCGTGCGGGGACGTCCGGAGCCGGACCGGTACCCCGTTGAGCTCGAAGGCGAGCGCCTCGGCGATCTGCGGGGTCATGAACCCGACCGCCAGCAACTCGATCCTCGTCCCCGGCCGGACGGCCACGGGCAGGTCGACCCAGGCGTCCCGGCCCGGCCCGCTCCAGCGGACACCGCCGTAGGGCAGCACCTGGGGGGGGTACCAGCCTCCGCCGACGAACGAGGGGTCGGCGACGTCGATCCGGAAGGTGCCCGTCAGCTCGGCGGAGCGCTCGACGAGCTCCTTCTCCCGCCGGATCTGGAGCAGCTCGGCCGACAGGGCTGCGTCGATCTCGGCCGCCACGTCGTCGGGGGCAGTGCTGCGGGCCAGCTCCAGGGCGAGGCTCGAGAGGTCGAAGAGCTTGTGCGCACTGGTGATGCAGGCATCCCGGACGAGGCTCTCCCAGCCGGCCTCGGGGTACGGATAGGCGCACGCTCGCCGGAGGTAGACGGCGTTGGCCCAGAAGAGCTGACCGGCGCCGGCCGGAAAGGTCGACATGACGTCGTCGTAGTGGCTGGTCTCGGTCGTCTGCCACTCGGTGCGCATCCCGGCCTGGGCGTAGTGGGCGAGGTTGCCGAGCTTCCAGAGCACGAACCCCTGGTGCCGCAGGTACTGGTCGACGGCCGGGAAGAGGGCGATGCCCTCGTACAGCTCGTTGAACTCGACCTCGACCTCGATGAGCCGCACGCTCCCCAGCGTGGCCTCGGCCCCCCGGAGCACGTCGAGCTCGGATCCCTGCGTGTCGATCTTCATGGCATCGACCTGGCCGATGCCCTCGGCGGCACACCAGTCGTCGAGGGCCATGAGCTCGATCACCGAGGTGTCCTCGAGCTGGCCGTCGGTCAGGCCCGGGTGCCGGGTCACCGCCTCCGTCGCCGGCGGGTAGATCGAGCAACCCTTGCGGTCCCTGGTCAGGTAGAGGGTCGCCAGACCGCTCTGGGCGCCGAGGGCGACCGGGACGAACCGCATCCGCTGGTCGCCCCGGTGGATCTCGCTGAGGCGGGCGCATTCCTCCTCGTCGGGCTCGAAGCCGATCGTCAGGCACTTCTCGCGCAGCCGGTCCCAGGCCTGGGCGAAGCCCCAGCGGGCGCCGACGTCGACCACGACGAGGCGCTGCGAAAGGAGCCTGGACAGGACGACGAGCGCGTCGGATTCGGCGGTGATTTCCACTGGGGTGCTAGCCTACCGCCCATTCATGCGTGTCGGCATCGACTACCGAATCCTGTCTGTCGGCCCCGCGCTCGTGACCCGGGGGATGGGCCGGTACACCCAGCAGCAGCTCCGGGCGGTCCTCGACGCCGACGACCGCAACGAGTACGTGCTGCTGGTCAACCGCGGCAACGATCTGTCGCTCATCGTCCCCGAGGTCCTCGAGGCGGAGAACACGTCGATCGAGGTCTACACCCCGCCGCGCCGCGGAGCTCAACAGGAGAGCGGAGCATCCCCTGAACGGGACCCCCGGCACACCGACGTCCTGCTGCGTCTCGCCGAGGACTACGAGGCCTGGATGGGGTGCCTCGACCTCGACGTCTACCACGCGACGACGCCCTTCCTGCTGGAATACCCGCTCCTACTGCAGTTCGACACCTGCCCAATGGTGGCGACGTTCTACGACGCCATCCCCCTGATCTTCGCCGAGCACTACTACGGAACGACCGTGTTCGAATCGCTCGCCCGCGACCACTACCTGCGGACGCTCGAGCTGGTCAAGCGGGCGGAGCGGATCCTCGCCATCTCCGACGCCGCCGGGCGGGATGCGGTCCAGGAGTGCGGGATCCCACCGGAGCGGATCGACCGCGCCTGGCCGCTGCCCGATGCCGTCTTCCGGCGCCTGCCCGAGCACCTGCTCCGCAAGCTGCTGGCGGGCCTCGAGCACCGCCTCCGCCTGCCGGCCCGCTGTGTGCTCACCGTCACGTATCCCCACTACGCCAAGAACCTCGAGACACTGCTCGAGGCCTACGGCGGCCTGCCCGCAGACATCCGGACGGAGCTTCCCCTCGTCATCTGCTGCTACCTGAGCGACGACAGCCGGAGGCTGGTCATGCGCCTGGCCGAGCAGGCCGGCATTGCGGACGACATCGTCCTGACCGGCGTCGTCTCCGATGCCGAGCTGTGCGCGCTCTACAACCGGGCAACCGTTGTCGTCCACCCCTCCCGTTACGAGGGTTTCGGCCTCCCCATCGTCGAGGCGATGGCGTGCGGCGCTCCCGTGGTGACGACGACCTCGTCGTCGATGCCCGAAGCGGCGGGCGACGCCGCCATCCTCGTTGACCCCGACGACGTCGCCGGCTTCACCGATGCCCTCGCCCGCCTCGCCCGGGATCCCGACCTGGCGGCCGAGCTCCGGGACAGAGGCTTCCGGCAGGTCCAGCGGTTCAATCCCCGCCAACTCGCCGACGCGACCCTGCGCTGCTACGAGCGGGCAGCCCACCCGATCCCCACACCCGCGAGCGACCGCCTGCGGCTTGCGGTGTGGACGCCGCTGCCGCCTGCCCAGAGCGGGATCGCCGACTACTCGGCCGAGCTGCTCGAGGGGCTCAGCCCCCACTGCGAGCTGGAGGTCTTCGTCGACGACGGCTACCTGCCGGCGAACGAGTGCCTCGACCGGTATCCCGTGCGGCACTTCACCGCGTTCGGACGGCGCCAGGCCCAGCACCCCTTCGACGCCGTCGTCTACCAGGTCGGCGGGTCGATGTTCCACCACTACATGTCCGAGGCGCTGCGGGCGCATCCGGGGATCGTCGTCCTCCACGACCTGATGTGGAGCCACGTCCTCTACACCTGGGCGCAGGAGCAAGGCGACGGCGAGGCGTTCCGCGCCACGCTGGCCGAGCTCGAGGGCCGGGCCGCCCTCGAGGAGTTCGACGCCCTCGACCCCGCCGACATGGCCGGGCTGTGGGACTTCCTCCGCGCGCATCCGATGCTGGAGCCGGTCATCGGGGGCAGCCTCGCCCAGATCGTCCATCTCGACGCGGCGGCCGACCAGCTCCTGGCGGCCCACCCGGGCGCCAACCCCTGGGTGGTCCCGATGGGGGTCGACGATCCGTGCGCCGGCGACGTCACGATGACGCCGCGCCTCGCCCGGTGCACCCTCAAGGGCATCCCGCTCGACGCTTTCGTCGTGGGGACCTACGGGATCGTCCACCCGTCCAAGCGCCTCGAGGCCTGCATCGAGGGCTTCGCCGGGCTGGCGGCCCGGTATCCCGATGCCCTGCTGCTCATCGTGGGGCGGGCGCTCCAGGAGGGCTATGCAGCGGAGCTGGAGAAGCTGGCCGCCAACCTCGGCCTCGGGGGGCGGGTCCGGCTCACGGGCCACGTGGAGCGCACCAAGCTCGATGCCTACCTGAAGGCTGCGGACGTCATCCTGAACCTGCGGACGCCGCTCAACACCCACATGTCGGCGACGCTGATGCGGGCGATCGCCACGGGGCGTCCCGTCATCATCAACGACCTTCCCGAGTGGCGGTTCCTGCCCGACGGGGTGGTCTGGCGCGTGCCGGCCGACGGCGAGGTGCCCGCCCTCACCGAGGCGCTGACGTCGCTCGCCGGCGACCCGGGACTGCGGTCGAGGATGGCTGCGGATGCCCGCACGTTCTACGAGCGGGAAGGTACGATCGGGCGCATGGCAGAGCGCTACCTCGAAGTCGTCGGGCGGACCGCCGTCCCGCGGACCGCCGGTGAGCCCGGAAGGACGCGAACGCGTTGAGGACGGTCCCCTTCAACAAGGTCGTTGAGATCGAGGATTTCGACGACCCCGGGCTCGCCTCGGTGATGCGCGAGGTCTGCGCCCACAAGGTTCCCCATCTCCCCGTCGGCTACCCGAAGGGGGCGGAGCACCGCAAGGACTGGGAGGTGGCGATGGCGGTGCGGGCCCTCGACCACTTCGGCGCGCTCGGACCGGAGTCGACCGTGCTGGGCGTCGCCGCGGGGGTCGAGGACACGCTCTTCTACCTGACGACGCGAGCCAAGCAGGTCTTCGCCACCGACCGCTACCTCCAGCCGGGGGCCTGGATGCCGCTGGCGCCCCCGGTCATGCTCGCCGAGCCGCAGGCCGTCGCCCCCTACCCGTTCGACGTCAACCGCCTCGTCGTCCAGCACATGGACGGCCGGGCGCTGCGCTACCCGGACGGCATGTTCGACGGGATCTTCTCTTCGGGTTCGATCGAGCACTTCGGCGAGCTGCAGGACGCCGCGTACGCCGCCTTCGAGATGGGAAGGGTGCTGAAGCCCGGCGGCGTGCTCTCGCTGTCGACGGAGTTCCGCCTGACCGGACCGCCGGGCGGCATCGGCTGGCCGGGCATGACGCTGCTGTTCTCGAAGGAACACCTGCTCCGCTACATCGTCGAGGCCAGCGGCCTCGAGCTGGTCGACGAGATCGACATCGACGTCTCCGACGCCACCCTCGCCAAGCCCTGGGACCTCAACGTCGTGATCGAGCACTACGACGCCGACCTGAAGGCCCAGCGGGAGTCGAAGGACCCGAGGCCGGATTTCACCTTCTGGGAGTTCCCCCACCTGGTCCTCTTCCAGGAGGACTACGTCTTCACGTCGGTCCACCTGACGCTGCGCAAGACGGAGGGCTACCCCGTCACCGACAACGCCTGGGCAAAGCCGCCGGCCTCGGTGCTCGCCGAGGTCAGCGAGTACAACCGCAGCGTCGTGGCGGAGCTCGGCGCCAGGACCGCCCCCGCTCCCGTCGCGGCTCCCGCCCCCGCTCCCGTCGCAGCCCCGGCCGCCGCCGCTGTGCTCGGCGACGCGCCCGTCCCGGCCGGCCACCCCGGCGTCGCCCCGGCCACGCGCCTCGGCCGGATGGACGAGCTGCTGGCGACGGTCGACGCCAGCCGGGAGGCCACCGACGCAAGCCTTGCGGACATCGCCAGGCTCACCGGAGGGCTGGAGCTGCGCGCGGCCGAACCGGACCTGGCGGCGGTGGCAGACCTCGAGTCACCGTCCTGGCGCCCCAAAGAGGTGACCCTGCAGGAGGGCCTCGGCTTCGTCGTCGTCTCGGAGTCCGACGGGACGAGCAACGTGATGTGGTACGAGAACGGGCGCATCCTCGACGAGCACCTGCTGAGCCTGATGCTGCAGCTCGTCGGCCCTGGGGACCGCGTCCTCGACCTCGGGGCGCACCTCGGTGTCTTCTCGCTGGCGGCGTCGGCGGCCGGATGTGCAGCGCTGGCGGTGGAGGCGTCGCCGCTCAACGCCGCCCTCCTCCGCTCCGCAGTCTGGCGCAACGGCTTCCACGACCTCCACGTCGTCAACGCGGTCGTCGCCGCCGAGCCGGGCATCGCCGCGTTCGTCCCGAACGGGCCCTGGGGCCACGTCGCCTGGCAACCCTCGGCCGGGGCCGTCGACGTCCCCGCCGTCACGGTCGACGAACTGGTGGCGGCCCTGGGATGGGAGAGCGCCTCGTTCGTGAAGATGGACGTGGAGGGCAGCGAGGTCGGTGCCCTGGCGGGGATGGCCCGGCTCCTCGGCGGCCCCGACGCGCCGCCGGTCCTCTACGAGTCCAACGCCCACACCCTGGAGCTGGCCGGCTCCAGCCCCCATCAGCTCATCCGGGCGCTGGAGTCGCTCGGCTACGTGAGCTACCTCGTCGACCCTGGCCGCCTCACGCGCCTCGGCCCGGGGGAGCCCCAGATCGAGACCGTTGCCAACTGCATTGCCCTCAAGCGGCGACCCCCGGGGTTGAGCGGCTGGATCGTGTCCCCCAGGATGACCACCGAGGAGCGCCTCGCCAAGGTCCTGATCGAGAGCGGGCACGACAACCCGCACTGCCGGCGCTACATCGCCGCGGCGCTGGCCACCTTCGACAGGGGATTCCTCGCTCACCCCGACGTCGTAGAAGCGCTGGCGAGACTGCGGCACGACCCGCAGGAAAGCGTCCGGGGGGCGGCCGCCTGGTCGGCCGAGCGAGAGAAGGCGGGTGCCCGATGACCATGGTGAGCTACGCGCAGAACCACGAGGACGTGCTGCTCGATCGCGCCTTTCCCCGGGGCAAGCCCGGCTTCTACATCGATGTCGGCGCCAACGAGCCGGTCCGGAACTCCGTCACCAGGCACTTCTACGAGCTCGGGTGGCACGGCATCAACGTCGAGCCCGCGACCCATCCCTTCGCCCTGCTCGCCGCCGAGCGGGACCGCGATGTCAACCTCAACGTCGCCCTTTCCGACGCCGAGGGGGAGGTGACGCTCTACGAGCTGCCGCCCGACCTGTCCGGCGGGTCCACGCTGTCCGGTGCCAACGCCGCCCGGCATCGGGAAGCCGGGCATCCGGCGGTCGAGCGCACCGTCCCCACGCTGACCCTTGCCCAGATCTGCGACCGCCACGCCGATCCCTCGATCGACTTCCTATCCGTCGACGTCGAAGGCCACGAGCGGGAGGTGCTGGCCGGGGGCGACTGGGAGAAGTGGCGGCCGCGCATCGTCGTCGTCGAGGCGACCGAGCCCACCACGACAATCCCGACGCACGAGCGCTGGGAGGGGATCCTGCTGGGCGCCGGCTACCTCTTCGCCGCCTTCGACGGGCTCAACCGCTACTACGTCCGGGAGGAGGATGCCGACCTGGGCCCCGTCCTCGCCGTGCCGGTCAACTGCCTGGACGACTACACGCCCCACGAGCTGTCCCGCCAGCTCCTCGACCTCGGCTGGGCCGCCGACCAGGCGGCCCGCCAGCTCGCCGCCTCCCGCGCGGTCAACGCCACCCTGCTCCAGGAGTACCAGGGCTTCGCCCGAGAGCTCAACCTGCTCAGGGCACGCTACGAGAAGCTCGAGCGCGCCCTGACGGCGACGAGGGCCCAGTGCGAGGCGGTGCGGGCGATGGTGGTCGAGGGAGGCGACGGACCGGCCGAGGCTCCCCCGGCCCCCGACCCGATGGACGGCGTGAGCCCGGCAAGCCTCGCGGTCGCCCGGCGCCTGACCGGGCTCTCGGCACAACACCCCAAAGCGGCAGCGGCGGCGAAGACGGCGCTGCGCAGGGGCCTCCAGGTGAAGCGCTCGCTGTCCGACCGCACCCGCTGAGGTCAGGCCGCCCGCAACGGCAGGCCGGCGATCGTGTCGCAGAGGCCCGCTCGGAGCAACCAGGAAAGTCTCGTCACTTTTCGTCGTCCAGTCGGCCGTCTCAAAGTGCTGAGTCCGCCGCGCGATTCCACTGGATCTTCCGGAGAAGCGAAATTTCTTCGCTTGCTTCACCGCGCCCCGCCGCGGTAAGACAAGCGCAGCAATTTTGAGCGCGCAACGCCGGTTGTCAGACCGCACTCTCGTTCGTCGCGGGGTGTCGTCTTTCTTTGGTAGCCACTATGGGGGCCACAGGGTTCTATGTCGGTTGGTGCGCTGATTCGTGAGCTACGATTGGCCTCTGGTTGGTCCCAGGGGCGACTGGCCTCCGCGTTGTGCGAAGCGGCACAGCACGCGACGGTCACCCGTGAGGACGTGTCCAGATGGGAACACGGGAAGCGCAGGCCCGGCCCCTTCTGGATGCGACACCTGGCAACAGTCCTGCAGGTTCCCCTACAAACGCTGGAAAGAGCCGACGTGCGCCGCCGAGACTTCATCAAAAACCTGGCCGCCACCCTGGTCGCGCCCATGGTGGCGTCGGATCTCGTCGAGGCGGGCTTTGCTGCCGCCCTTACGAACCGCCGCCTTACTCCGGATAAATGGCGGGAAAAGATCGCTCGGTACGGCCGAGACTACATGTCACTCGGGGCAGCCGAGATGCAGCAGCGCTTGACCACCGATCTGATCGTGCTGCAGCAACAGCTCGAGCAGCCGGAGCTGTGGGCCGTGGCATCGCGGCTCATGACGCTCTACGGGAAGACGATCCCCGGAACCGACGGCTCCAAGGCCGTCCAGTGGTACCGGATGGCCGCCACCGCAGCCGACCGGTCAGGAGACGACGACTCACGGGTGTGGGTCCGGGGCAGGGCGGCGATCGCCCTCGCGTATGAGGGCACCTGCCTGCCCCTTGCGGACGGTTTCGCGAACCAGGCGCTTGCGATCAGCACCAGGCCATCGCTCGGGATGCTGAATGCCGTGATGGGCAAGGCGCACATCGCGGCCCTTCGGGGCGATGAGCAGGCCGCGTTCTCGCTGCTCGAGCAGGGTCGCCGGGTGTTCGAGCAGACCGCCTCCGAGGAGCAGGAGTCCGACTTCGCGGTTCCCGAATGGCGCATGGCCGTCTTCACCAGCCTCCTCCTCGCACGGCTCGGCGCCGAGCGCGCTGCGGGTGTGGAGCAGGAGGCGGCCATGCGCACCCTGCCGGCCTCCCTTCCCCGCTTCGCCACCCACATCGACCTGCACCGTGGCCTGATGCTCGCCCGTGCCGGGGACCGGGCAGGCGGGGTTGCCCACGGGCGTGCGGCGCTGGGCAGGCTCCCACCGGAACGGCATAGCCTGACCCTGCGCATGCTGCTCGCCGAGATCGAGGCCGTACCGGCCTGATCGCCGAGCCTGCGGCGGGTCAATCGCTGGCCCCCCCGGTGGCTACTCCCCCGCCACCCCATTCTTCGTAACCTGACGTTTCGTGTCGTCAACCGGGGGGAGGCAGAGCGAGAGTGCGTAAAGGCGCGTGGGCAATGACGAACCTGGATCGGGAATCCACTTTCCTCACCATTAGCTGGGAGGTCCATGACGAGGAAGGAGGGATCGTCTCGGTCCAGGCAACGCTGTGCCGTCAGCACCGGAGGGAGATCGCCAGCAGATACCCGACCGCTCGGGGCTGCGGGCAGGTCGGCGACTCGTGCGATGCCTGTGAAGGCCGGCTGGGCCGCAGGTCCAGTCGGGTCGTCCCCCTGCTCCGAGAGGTGAGGTAACCATCACGCCTCTGCGCGGCATTTTGACCTCATTTCGTCGGACAGCCCTGGTCGGGACCGGGCTGGTCGTGCTCTAACCCTGCCAGATCTGGTTCACGCCGCCCCACCAGTCCCAGAGCTGCACCTTGCCGCCATTGTTGTTGACGCTGGTGGCGTCTGCGTCCAGGACCTTGTTGTCGGCCAGGTTCCTGAAGACCCAGTCGGTCGTCGATCCGTAGACGTTGAGCATCTCCCAGGTCTGGTTCGCGGGGTTCGTAACCTTCCCACAATCCCAGAGTTGTATCCGGTCGCCGTTCTTGTTGAGCCCGTTGGCGTCGGCGTCCAGGCACTTGCCGTCGGCGGCATTTTCCAGGATGACGTGGTTCCTCACGTTGGGGTTGACCGGGATCGGCAGCCAGCGCTGGTTTGCGCCTCCATTGCAGTCCCAGAGCTGGACACGATCCCCGTTGTATCCGAGGAAGTTGGCGTCCGCGTCCAGGCATTTCCCGCTTTGGTAATTCCGGATCAAAGCACCAGGTGCCGCGTTCGCCGTGCCCATGAACACGGGCAGCAATAAGGTCCCACACGCCACCAGGGACAATCCCAACGCGCTGCGCTTGAATATCGACACCCCGACCCCCTTTATCGATCTTTGGCTCGTCGTTGAGCAACCTGTGCTCAACGCTACGTCCGAGGGGTTCCGGGATTCATCAGTGCCAGCACCGAATCCCGGTCAGGGTTATCACTGAAAAGAAGGCAGGTGATCCGGTTGCGACGAAGATCCGATGCCCGGCGGCGCCAGGCCTCACCCTTCTCAGGCTTGCGGGGACCAGGGCACGGAGTGCCCCTGCGCGGTCATGGCCGCTCGAGCTTCGAGGTTTTTGGAGCAAATGTTGCACCATAGTGGATCGGACAATCCGTGCCGACATTCACCATCGAACGGGTCGTTCCCGGAAGAATTCAGAGAATTCAGATTATTCAACGAATTCAGGGGGAAACCCTGGTCGGGTGCTGGGCGTCGAGCCTCTTGTCTCCTCATGAGCTATCTCCGCTCGCCTTGGCAGTTGGACCCTTCTCTCTATACAAACGAACAAGT
>DASXNO010000161.1:0-4041 GCA_036495025.1 Actinomycetota bacterium
TCTCCGCCTGCCATCGTCTCAGGCGGCACACAGAAAAAGGTAGCCGCAGGCGGACAGCCCTTCGGGCAGCGTTGGCTGCCCGAAGGGGCAACAGCTCCTGCCCCAAAGTCCTCACCCTCGCCTATTGCGGGCAGCAGCCCCGGCGGCGACAGTAGAGACCGGTTCCCGGGCCGGGAAGGAGAACGGGCATGCACACCCACGACAGCGAGTGGACACCAGGGGAGAAGCAGCACGGATCGGCGATTCGCCGGGACGAGGGCGTGGAGGCCATGGCCTCGCTGGCGCTGGCCGCGGGGCGCACGGACACGCTGCCGCCCGCGGCCTTGATGCATCTGCAGCGGGCGGCGGGCAACGAGAGCGTCGCCTCGCTCCTGGAAGCCGAGGGTGGCGAGCACGAGGAGGAGCCCTCCCCCGTCAAGGACGTGGTCGGCTCCGGAGGCGGCCAGGCCCTCGACACCTCGACCCGCAGCTTCATGGAGAGCCGCTTCGGCAACGACTTCGGGGACGTCCGGGTCCACACCGACGCCAGGGCATCGGACTCGGCCAAGGCGGTCCAGGCACATGCCTACACGGTGGGCAACGACATCGTGTTCCAGTCCGGGAACTACACCCCCGAGACGGACGCCGGCCGCCACATGCTCGCCCACGAGCTGACCCACGTCGTCCAGCAGCGCTCCGGGCCCGTGTCCGGCACGCCGGCGCCGGGCGGCATCAAGATCAGCGACCCCTCGGACAGCTACGAGCAGGAGGCGGAGCGCCACGCCGGCGTGGTCGTGTCCCAGCCGCCACCGGCCGAGGCGCCGGCTGCGGCCTCCCCGGCCGCGCCCGTGCAGCGAACCGAAGAGGAGGCCCGTCCAGTCCAGCGTGCCGACGACGATGAGGAGCTGCAGGGTAGCTTCGTCCAGCGCCAGGGCGAGGAGGACAAGAAGGACGAGGAGATGGTGCAGGGCGCCTTCGTCCAGCGTCAGGAGTCCCCGGAGGAGGAGAAGGAGCAGGCGTAGCAGCACCTGCACCCCGCTTGCGGCACGCCCTACGGGTCCCCGTGCGCTGAACCACCGGAACGGTCGTTGCCCGCACGAACACGTCTTCCTTGCCCCTTCGGGCAGCCAGAACTTCCCTGAGGCCCGTCCGTTCAGCCCTTGTTCGTCCCCCTGCCGCGGCACAGGCTGTTGGCGTTCAAAGACACCGAAGGAGGGAGACCGGCATGCCTACGTATCTATCGCCCGGGGTGTACGTGGAGGAGGTGGAATCCGGCTCCCGTCCCATTGAAGGCGTTGGAACGGCGGTCGCCGCCTTCGTCGGCTTGGCCGATAAGGGGCCCGTCCACGAGCCCACCCTCGTCACGAGCTGGGCGCAGTTCACCCGGGTCTTCGGCGAATTCGTCGAGGGCTCGTACCTTGCTCACTCGGTCTACGGCTACTTCCAGAACGGCGGCGGCGCCTGCTACGTCGTGCGGGTGGGCGGAAACGGCAAGGATGCGGCCCACGACGTCCCTGCACAGATCGCAGCGCTCCCCCACGCGCAGCTCGGGGGCTACGTCATCAGCGCCCTCGACGCAGCCACCGGCGGCGGCATCAGCGTCGAGGTCGCCGACCCCGGCGAGGGAGCCTCCGAGGACCAGTTCAAGCTCGTCGTCCGCCGCGACGGCAACGTCGTGGAGGAGTTCGACAAGGTGACGGCCCGCCGGGGCAAGCAGAACGTGCAGACGGTCGTCAACGCCCAGTCCAAGACCATCCGCCTCGAGGAGGTCACCCCCGGAGGCGCCCTCGAGAAGCCCGTCAAGGGCACGACGACGCTGGCAGCCACCCCGGCGCCCGCCGCACCGGCCGCCGCGGCCGCCCCGGCCCGCCTGACCCCCGACGACTACGTGGGCAACCCCTCGGACCGGACCGGCTTCGGCGGCCTGGAGGCGGTCGACCCCATCACGATGGTCTGCGTCCCGGACCTGATGGCCGCCTACCAGAAGGGGATGATCGACCTGGAGGGCGTGCAGGCGGTCCAGACCGCGATGATCGCCCACTGCGAGCTCATGGGCGACCGGGTCGCCATCCTCGACTCCCCTCCCGGCCTCAACGCCCAGCAGATCCTGGAGTGGCGCGTGGACAAGGTCGGCTACGACTCGAAGTACGCCACGCTCTACTGGCCCTGGATCAAGCTGATGGACCCCGCATCGGGCCAGACGATGTTCGTCCCCCCGAGCGGCCACATGGCCGGCATCTGGGGACGCAACGACGACTCCCGAGGCGTCCACAAGGCGCCGGCGAACGAGGTCGTCCGGGGGGCGCTCAGCCTGGAAGTCCAGATCACCAAGAAGGAGCACGAACTCCTGAACCCCAAGGGCATCAACGTCATCCGCACCTTCCCCGGCCGGGGCATCCGGGTCTGGGGAGCCCGGACGCTCTCCAGCGATCCGGCCTGGCGCTACCTCAACATCCGCCGTCTCTTCAACTACCTCGAGAAGTCCGTCTTCAACGGCACGCAGTGGGTGGTCTTCGAGCCCAACGACAACGCGCTCTGGGCGAAGATCCGCCGCACCATCGCGGCGTTCCTCATCAACGAGTGGCGCAAGGGATCCCTCTTCGGGCTGACGCCCGACGACGCCTTCTACGTGAAGTGCGACGAGGAGACCAACCCCGCCGAGTCCATCGACGCCGGCATGGTCCTCTGCGAGATCGGAGTGGCGCCCGTGAAGCCGGCCGAGTTCGTGATCTTCCGCCTGTCCCAGTATTCCGGCGGCGCTTCCCTGACCGAGTCGTGACACTTCAAGACCAAGCAACGATCCCAAGGAGGTAGGCGATGGGTCTCCCCGACCTGGACACCAGCGTTGGCTGGTCATTCGGTTTCGAGTTCGACGGCATCCAGATCAAGCAGATCCAGGAGGTCGGCGGGCTCAAGATGGAGCAGGACGTCATCGAGCTGAAGCACAACACCAACGACGGCAAGTACGTGAACAAGAAGCTGCCCGGACGCCCGAAGGCCGGGGAGGTCACGATCACACGGGGCCTCACCGGCGACAAGGGCTTCCAGGACTGGGTCAAGAAGTCGCAGTTGGGCAATATGCCCGACGCCCGGAAGGGCGGCTCCGTCGTCGTCTACGACTACCAGGGATCCGAGATCAAGCGCTACAAGCTCCTCAACTGCTGGCCGAAGAGCCTCGAGATCGGGTCGCTCAAGGCCGGTGACACCAGCGTCCTGACCGAGAAGCTCACCGTCGCCCACGAGGGCTGCGAGCCGGCCTGATGCGGCGAGGACTGGCGCCCGTCCCCGAGGCGGGCAAGACGGAGGCCCCCGAGGCGCAGCGGTCGCTCCGGACCGAGTTCGAGTTCGAGCTGCCGCGCGGCTACGTGGACCGCTCCGGGACGGTGCACCGCAAGGGCGTCATGCGGCTCGCCACCGCACGGGACGAGCTGGTTCCTCTCCACGACGAACGCGTCAGGGAGAACCCCGCCTACCTCACCATCGTGTTGCTGGGCAGGGTGATCACCAGGCTGGGAACGCTCGAGGAGGTCCACGGCGGGATCCTCGAGAACATGTTCGCCTCCGACGTCGCCTTCCTCCAGGACCTCTACCGGCGCATCAACCAGGAGGGTCACACCCGGGCCAGCGTCACCTGCCCCTCGTGCAACCGGGACTTCACGGTCGACATGGCCGGTGGTCGCCTGGGGGAATCGTGACCGAGCCGGCCTCCCGGCTCTACGAGGAGATGACCTACGTGGCCTACTACCTCCACTGGCCACTGGAAGACATCCTGGACATGGAGCATCCCCTCCGCCGGCGCTTCGTGGATGAGATCGGCCGCATCAACCGCCGCCTGAACGAGTCGAGGTGACGTCGATGTGGCCCTTTCGCCCCAGAGACCCCCGCCCCGCAACGGCAGACGCCCCCCAGCCACGGCCAGCGGACGGCTGGGATTCCCTTCCCCCCATCGAAGCGACCATCGGCCAGATGGATCCCACCATCGGGACGGACTCCTTTCAGCGGGACCTCGCCGTGCAGCAACCGCCGCATCCCTTCCTCGGCCCGCTCGGCCATGCCGTCTCC
>DASXNO010000162.1:0-42963 GCA_036495025.1 Actinomycetota bacterium
GCAAGGGCGCCGAGGAAGAGGTCCAGCCCTGCGGCGGCCACCCGGCGGACGAGACCGGCATGATGGGGGAGGTGGGCGACGAGGACGAGCGACGGCCGCACCGCCCCGGCGCTCCCCGAGGCGCCGGATGAGCCGCCCGAGGCGCCCCTCAAGGCGCCGGATGAGCCAACTGGGGCGTTGAGGCCTGCAAGACCATGCCCGCAGTTCTGGCAGAAGTAGACCGGGTCCCCGCCCCGCCTGAACAGCGGCATGCCGCAGTGGGGGCAGTAGTTGAGCTGACGGATCGCCATAGGATTCGCCTTTCGACAACTTGCTCCGGCTGCTCTTCTTGCGGGGGCTGGCGCGATTGATCGCCCTGCTTTTATGGTCGGCGCATCCCCGCATAGGCTTGAGCCCACATGAGTCCGCCAATGAGTGCGCCGATGAGCTCCTCGAGTTCGCCGTCGCCCCGCTCTGCACGGACGGCCCTGGCCGTTCGGGCCGGCCGGCTCGCCGGTAAAGTCTCCCGGCGGGCCGGGATGGGGGCCGGGGTGACGATCGGGGGCCGGGTTGCTCTCGCCGTCGCGCCCGGGGTCATCCGGGAGCTGGCTGCCGGCCGGGGCGCCGTCGTCGTCTCCGGGACGAATGGCAAGACCACGACCACGCGCCTGCTCGTCGCCGCCCTGGAGGCCTCCGGTGAGGGCGTCCTCTCCAACGACACCGGGGCGAACCTGGCCTCCGGGGTCGCGTCGGCCCTGGCGTCGGGGGCTTCGGGGGCGAGGCCCGTCCTCGAGGTCGACGAGGCTGCGCTCCCGAGGGTGATCGCCGCTCTCGATCCCCATCTGGTGGTGCTCACCAACCTGAGCCGGGACCAGCTCGACCGCTACGGGGAGGTCGGCACGGTTGCCGGCCGCTGGCGGCAGATGCTGGCGTCGCGTCCGGGCCAGCGCGTCGTCGCCAACGCCGCCGACCCGCTGGTCGTGTGGGCGGCACAGGACTCGGACACGGTGTGGGTCGACACCGGCCTGCTCTGGCGGGAGGACGCCACGGCCTGCCCGGCCTGCGGAGCGCTCCTCGAGTGGGGGGACGGGTCCTTCCGGTCTGCCTGCGGCTTCGCCATGCCCGAGGCCGCGGTCCGCCTCGCCGGCGACGTCGTCGAGGCGGACGGCGACCGCGTCGAGCTGTCGCTCTCCCTGCCGGGCCGCTGGAACCTGGCCAATGCTGCGATGGCGCTCACCGCCGCCCGGGAGCTCGGCGTCGGCATGAAGGAAGCTGCCGCGGCGATGTCGGGCGTCCGGGAGGTCGGGGGCCGGCAGGCCACGTGGCGCCTGGCCGACGGCCGGAGCGCCCGGCTCCTGCTCGCCAAGAACCCGGCCGGTTGGACGGAGGTCCTCAGGTTCCTCGCCGGCACGGACTCCGGCGTCGTGGTGGCCCTCAACTGCCAGGTGGCGGACGGGAAGGACCCGTCCTGGCTCTGGGACGTCCCCTTCGAGCTGCTCGCGGGGCGCCCGGTGGGGGCATCGGGCGAGCGGCATCTCGACCTTGCCGTGCGGCTGCGCTACGCCGGCGTCGACTTCGTCGACGACCCGGACCCCTTACGCGCCGCAGAGCTGGTGGGCGGCGACCACGTCGAGGTGGTCGCCACCTACAGCGCCTTCGTGGACCTGGTGAGGAGGACCAGATCGCTACGGTCGGCATAGGGCTCGTCTATCCCGAGCTCATGGGAACCTACGGGGACCGCGGGAACGCCCGGGTCCTGGAACGGCGCCTCGCCTGGCGGGACCTTCCGGGAGAGGTGGTAGAGATCGGCCCGGGCGAGCCCATCCCCTCCACGCTCGACATCTACGTCCTCGGGGGGGCCGAGGACGTCCCGCAGACCCTCGCCGCGGAGGGGCTGGTGGCCTCGGGGCCCGCCATTGAACGGGCCCTCGACGGCGGCTCGGTGATGCTGGCGGTCTGCGCGGGGTTCCAGCTCCTCGGGACCACCTACGTCCGGACCGACGGCAGGACGGTTGCCGGCCTCGGGCTCGTCGACGCCGCCACGGTGGCCGGCGCCCGCCGCCGGATCGGCGAGGTCGTCGTGGACACGGGGCAGCCTGGCCTGGGGCTCCTCAGCGGCTTCGAGAACCACGCGGGCATCACGACCCTCGCTCCCGGCGCCAGGCCGCTCGGCGTCGTCCGCGCCGGCAGCGGGAACGGGGATGGCCGGGACGGTGCCTTCCAGGACCACCGGCTGGTGGCGACCTACCTGCACGGGCCGGTGCTCGCCCGCAACCCCGCCCTCGCTGACCTCCTGCTCTCCTGGGTGACGGGGCCGCTGCCCCCGATCGACGACCACGCGGAGGACCGCCTGCGCGCGGAGCGCCTGGCGGCCGCGGGGTCGCGGCCCCGTTGGAGGCGCTCGTGAGCAAGGGAGCTGACCGAAGCGAGGTAAAAATCACGCGTATACGCGGCATTTTTACCTCGCTTGTGCGTCGGGGGTTTCCTGGCGGGGCCTAAGAATGTGGCTGGGGTACATTAATGTTTGATTGCCGCGACCATGAGGAGGCGAAGTGGCCGGACCACAGGGAGCCGAAGGATTCAAGCGAGGGACGCCGCTCGACGAGGCGACGCCCGAGCGCCGCGAGCAGTGGCTGACCGAGCTCCAGAAGCAGGGCAAGTACACCCCGGGCGCCAGCCTGAAGGAGCTCATCGAGAAGCGCGACGGCGAAAAGACCGGTTCCGAGGACGAGTAGCCGTCAAGAAGCCACCGCAGTTCGAAAGCTGGGAACGGGAACGGCTGGAGCGCGCCACGGGTGTGCTGGCCACCGTCGGCCCCGATGGAGGGCCGCACGCAGCGCCCGTCATGGTGTGGTTCGAGGGTGACGGCCTCCGCTTCGAGACCGAGCCGGATTCCCGCAAGTTCAAGAACCTGTCGAGCAACCCCCGGGTAGCGATCACGGTGTTCGGGTCGCCCAAATGGGGCGTCGTCGTGCGCGGCCGGGCCGAGGTCCTCACGCCCGGAGAACCGCCTCCCGGCCGCGAGCAGGCCCAGATCCTCGTCCATCCCGAGTCGAAGGTCTCCTGGCGCCGCAAGGAGGGTTGAGCAGGCTCAGAGGACCAGCACCGCGGCTCCGGTGAAGGCACCGTGAGCGAGGTCGCGCAGGGCCTGGGGCGCCTTCTCGAACGGGTAGAGATGGGTGGTCGCCCGCACCGGGATGCGGGCCGCCGCCGCGAGGAACTCCCGCCCGTCCTGGCGGGTGTTGGCCGTCACGCTGCGCAGCTTTCGCTCCTGGAACAGGTGCGCCTCGTAGTCGAGGCTCGGGATCGCGGTCAGGTAGATCCCGGCCACCGCAAGCGTGCCGCCGCGGTCCAGCGCCGCCAGCCCCGGGGGCACGAGGTCCCCCACTGGTGCGAACAGGATCGCCGCGTCCAGGGCCTCGGGGGGCGGGTCGGTCGCCCCACCGGCCGAGGCGGCCCCCAGGGAGAGCGCCAGCTTCCTGGCCTCCGCTCCACGGGTCATCACGTGCAGGCGCGCTCCTTGCGCGAGCGCCACCTGGGCGACGAGGTGGGCCGAGCCGCCGAAGCCGTAGATGCCCAGCCGGCCGCCCGGCGGGAGCTCCGCGAGGCGCAGCGCCCGGTAGCCGATGATCCCGGCGCAGAGGAAGGGGGCGAGCTCGTTCCCCGGCAGCGATGACGGCAGGGCGTAGGCGTAGGCCTCGGGAACGGTCGCGTACTCCGCATAGCCGCCGTCTGCGTCCCAGCCGGTGAAGGCGGGGGACAGGCAGAGGTTCTCCCGGCCGCTGGTGCAGAACTGGCACGTCCCGTCGGTCCACCGCAGCCAGGCGATGCCCACCCGGTCGCCCAGCTCGAATCGGGAGGTACCGGACCCAAGGGCGTCGACGGTCCCCACGACCTCGTGCCCGGGGACCGTGTTGGGGCGGTGCGGTGGGAGGTCGCCCTCGGCGAGGTGCAGGTCGGTACGGCACACGCCGCAGTGCGTGACCCTGACCCGGACCTCGCCCGGCCCGGGCACCGGGACGGGGAGCTCCACGAGGCGAAGAGGGTCGCCGTCGATCGGGCCGGGGGCGGCGACGATCCAGGCCCGCATGGTCTCACCTGCCACCGTCGCTCCCCTCTCCCGCGTGATCCCTCGGTGTCGGACTCTGTCACGATAGTGTGCCCAGTGGCGGTCGGGCTCCGTGCACGAGGAGGTACAGCGAATTGGGCGAAGAAGTCGGGATCGGCCTGCTCGGCTGCGGCATCGTGGGCTCTGCCGTCACCCGCATCCTGGCCGCCAATGCCGACGAGATCACGGAGCGCTCCGGCGCCCACCTGACCGTCAAGCGCGTGGCGGTGAGGAGCCTGGCGAAGGAGCGCGACGTCCCGGTCCCGAGGGACCTCTTCACCAACGAGCCCAACGAGGTGGTGGAGGACCCCGAGGTCCGGATCGTGGTCGAGGTGATGGGCGGCATCGAACCGGCGCGCAGCCTCATCCTCAAGGCCCTGGCCTCGGGCCGCTCCGTCGTGACCGCCAACAAGGAGTTGATCGCCACCCTCGGCAAGGAGCTCTTCGACGAGGCCGAGCAGACCGGGGTCGACCTCGCCTTCGAGGCAGCGGTCGCCGGCGGCATCCCCATCATCAAGCCACTGAAGGAGTCCCTCGCCGGCGAACGCATCCGGCGGGTCATGGGCATCATCAACGGCACGACGAACTTCATCCTCACCCGTATGAGCACCGAGGGCATCGAGTTCGACCAGGCCCTCGCCGAGGCCAAGCGCCTCGGCTACACCGAGCTCGACCCGACCGCCGACATCGAGGGGTTCGACCCGGCGGCCAAGATGTCGATCCTGGCCAGCATCTGCTTCAACTCCAGGGTCGTCGCAGGCGACGTGTACCGGGAGGGCATCACCCGCGTCAGCGCCCGGGACATCGCCTTCGCCCACCGCCTCGGCTACGAGGTCAAGCTGCTCGGGATCGCCGAGACCGTCGACGGCCAGGTGGCCGTCCGCGTCCACCCGGCGATGATCCCGCTCTCGCACCCCCTCGCCTCGGTCCGGGACAACCTGAACGCCGTGTTCGTCGAGGGTGTGAACGTCGGCCAGCTCATGTTCTACGGGCAGGGGGCCGGAGGGCCGCCGACCGGGACCGCCGTCGTCGGCGACATCGTCGACATCGCCCGCAACCTCACCACCGGCAGCCGGGGCGTCGGTTGCACCTGCTACCACAGCAACGCCCGGATCCGGCACATGGACGAGACCGCGTCCCAGTACTACATCCTGCTCGAGGTCGACGACCGCCCCGGCGTCCTGGCGAGGGTTGCCCAGACCTTCGCCGACCACGGTGTCAGCATCCGGAGCATGTGGCAGGAGGGCTTCGCCGACGAGGCCCGCCTGGTGATGGTCACCCACCGGGCGCTCGAGCGGAACTTCCAGGCCCTGCTGGGTGCGCTCCGGGGACTTGACGTCGTCGAGGAGGTCGCCTCCTCGATGCGGGTCATCACCGACGAGGAGTAGGGCGTCCGTGGCCCTGTGGCGGGGGATCATCGAGGAGTTCCGGGCCTGGCTTCCCGTCACTGACGCCACGCCGGTGGTGACCCTCCAGGAGGGCGACACGCCGCTGCTCCGGGCCCACCACCTCTCGCAGGTCACGGGCCTCGAGGTCTACCTCAAGTTCGAGGGCGCCAACCCCACGGGGTCGTTCAAGGACCGCGGCATGACCGTCGCCGTCTCGAAGGCGGTGGAGGGCGGGGCCAAGGCCATCGCCTGCGCCTCGACCGGCAACACCTCGGCTTCCGCTGCCGCCTACGCGGCCCGGGCCGGGATCGTCTGCGCCGTGCTGATCCCGAAGGGCAAGGTCGCGCCCGGCAAGCTGGCGCAGGCCCTCGTCCACGGGGCCCGGGTCATCGAGCTGGACGGCAACTTCGACCAGGCGCTCGACCTCACCCGCAAGCTGGAGGCCAATTACCCGGTGACGCTGGTGAACTCGATCAACCCCTATCGCATCGAGGGCCAGAAGACCGGGGCGTTCGAGGTCTGCGACGCGCTGGGCAGGGCGCCCGACCTGCACTGCATCCCCGTCGGCAACGCCGGCAACATCACCTCCTACTGGAAGGGCTACCGCGAGTACCACCGGGAGGGCATGATCGCCTCGGTGCCGCGGATGCTGGGGTTCCAGGCCGCGGGCGCCTCGCCCCTCGTCAAGGGGCATCCCGTCGACGACCCCCGGACGATCGCAACCGCCATCCGGATCGGCAACCCGGCGTCCTGGGAAGGGGCGACGAACGCCGCAGGCGCCTCCGGCGGCGGGATCGCGGCGGTGCGCGACAAGGACATCCTCGACGCCTACCGTCTCATCGCCCGGGAGGAGGGCCTGTTCTGTGAGCTCGCCTCGGCCGCCTCGGTGGCGGGCCTGCTCCAGCTCCACGCCGCCGGGGAGCTGCCCCGCAGCGGGGTCGCCGTCTGCATCCTCACGGGCAACGGGTTGAAGGACCCGGACTGGGCGATCGCCGGGGCGCCCGCGCCACAGCAGGTGGGGCCCCACGTCGACGAGGTCGCCGCGGCCATCGGGTTCTGAGCAGGAGCCGCGTATGGGGATCGACGTTCGGGTACCTGCCACCGTGGCCAACCTCGGGCCGGGCTTCGACTGCCTCGGCATCGCGGTCGGGGTCCACCTCGAACTGCGGATCACGCACGGGCAGAAGGCGGAGACCGTGGGCGGCGACCCGTCGATTCCGGTCGAGGACGACCTGACCCACCGGGCGTTCGTCTCCGCCCACGCCGCGGTGGGGGAGCAGGCCCCCCCGGTGCGGATCGAGGTGCTCGGATCCTACCCGCAGGGCCGGGGACTCGGGGCGAGCGCCGCGGCGATCGTTGCCGGGCTCGTGGGAGCGCGGGCCGCGGGAGACCTCGATCTGGCCGACTCGGAGCTGGCCCGCCTCGCCATCCGCATCGAGGGCCACGCCGACAACGTCCTGCCGGCGATGTTCGGAGGCCTGGTGCTTGCCTCGGGGGATGGGTGGATCCGGTTCACGCCGGCGCCCGGGGTGCTGCCGTTCGTCCTCGTGGCCCCGGGCCGCTTCATGACCGCCGAATCCCGTCGGGTCCTGCCGGTGGAGGTGCCGCGGGCGGATGCGATCGCCAACGCGGCGGCCGCGGCAACCCTCGTCGCGGTGCTGAGCGGGATCGAGGCCCCGGCAGCGCTCATGATGGCCACCACCGACCGCATCCACGAGCCGTACCGGCTTCCACTGCTGCCCGAGACCCTCGACCTGCACCAGGGGCTCCGGGCCAAGGGCGTCGCGGCGGCGCTCTCCGGCGCCGGCCCGTCGGTGGTCTGCCTGTCGGCGGCGGACGCGATCGAGGACGAGGTCGCGTTCGCGCGGACGTTGCTGCCCGCAGGTTGGGACGTCATCGTCCCGGGCTGGGACCTGCACGGGGCGCAGGTGCGCTGACTTCCTGGCACTGCAAGACCGCTATCATGCGTTGCATCGGCAGCCAGTGAACGACGCCCCTTCCCTCGTCCTCGTCGACGGCGAGCACTACCCTCCGGTCACCGCACGGGCGATTGCCGCCCTCCGCGCCCAGGGGGAGCGCCCCGTCGCCGCCCTGCTGGTCGGCGGTGGCGAGAAGCTCGGGCAGGTACGGCTCGAGATCGGCGTTCCGGTCATCACTGCCGCCGACCCCGAGTCCGCGCTCGCCGTGCTGGTGGACCTCATCGACGCCACGGGCGCCCGGCGGGTCCTGGACCTGTCCGACGATCCGGTACTCGGCTACCGGCAGCGGTGCCGGATGGCTTCGGTGGCGCTGTGGTGCGGGGCCACCTACGTCGGGGCGGACTTCGCCTTCACGCCGCCGGACCGCTCCCTGCGGCCCGCAGCACCCTCGGTCGCGGTGATCGGGACCGGCAAACGTACAGGAAAGACGGCGATTGCCGGCATGGCGGCCCGCACCTGGCGGGACGCCGGGTTGCGACCGGTGGTCGTCGCCATGGGAAGGGGCGGGCCCCCCGAGCCCGAGGTGATCGACGCCGGGACCGAGCTCGACGCCGGCACGCTGCTCGGGTTCTTCGAAGCCGGGCGCCATGCTGCCAGTGACTACATCGAGGACGCGATGTGCGCAGGTGTGGCCACCGTCGGTGCCTGGCGGGCCGGCGGGGGCCTGGCGGGCGCAATTTCCTCCTCCAACTTCCCCGAGGCGCTGGCCGTCGCCGAAGCCCTGAATCCGGGCCTCCTGGTTCTCGAGGGCAGCGGGGCGTCGGTTCCGCCCTCGAGTTTCGACGCCGGCGTGCTCGTTGTGGACGCCCGGATCGACCCCGAGCAACTCTGCGGGTACTTCGGGTTGTACCGATTGTTGCTTGCGGACCTTGTGGTGCTTACAATGTACGAAGAGTCCCTTGATCGAGGCCAGGTGGCGTCGGTCGAGCGTTGTGCTCGCAGCAGACCCCTCAGCCATCCAAAGGTTGTTTGCACGGTCTTTCGCCCCCACCCTCTCGCCGACGTTACGGGAAAAAGGATCTGGTTCGGTACTACAGCGGTTGAACGGGCAGGACCGGCTCTCAAGCAGCATTTGGAAGGAACCTATGGTTGCGACGTCGTCGCCGTCAGCCACGCGCTGGCGCGCCGGGATGCCCTGAGGAGGGATCTCGACGAGCAGGCGTCGTCCGGGGGTGTCGATGCACTGGTGGTGGAGTTGAAGGCCGCGGCAGTCGATGTCGTGACCCGATGGGGGACGGAGCGTGGTATCGAGGTGATCTACCTGGAGAACCGCCCGGTGACGGTCGGTGGGGACGGGGGCCTGGAGGAGTTGCTGCTCGAAGCCGCACGCTCGGCGACCGAACGGTTCGGGTCATGAGACTCAGGCGCCCGGCGGTGCAGGCCCACATCGTCATCTCGGACACGACCCATGGGCTGCCGTACTCCAAGGGCCTGATGGCCTCCTCGGTGATGATGGCGGGGGTACCGCCGGCTCACGCCTACCGGGTTGCCGAGAAGGTGGAGCAGGAGCTGAACGAGCGGGGGGTGCGCCAGATCACCAGCGCCGAGCTCCGGCACCTGGCGGCCTCGTTGCTGGCAGAGATCGACGAGCGCCACGCCTGCACGTACCTGCAGTGGCAGGCGGTCGAGGACCTGGACCAGCCCCTGATCATCCTGCTCGGGGGCGCCACCGGCGTCGGCAAGTCGACGATCGCCACGCAACTGGCGGCCCGGTTGGGTATCACAAGGGTGATCTCGACCGATGCGATCCGAGAGGTCCTGCGGGCAGCCCTGTCGCAGAAGCTGATCCCCACGCTCTACGTCTCGTCCTTCAACGCCGACGAGGCGCTGCGGGTGCCGATCTCCTCACCGTCCGAACAGCTCATCGTCGGCTTTCAGGAACAGGTCACCGCGGTGTCGGTGGGCATCAAGGCGCTGATCGCTCGAGCGCTCGAGGAAGGAACGGATATCATTGTGGAAGGGGCACATGTCGTTCCCGGCTTTCTGGAAGGCTGGGAGGAGGAATTCGACCAGGCAGTACTGGTGCCGGTCGTCATCGCGGTATCCGATGCCGAGATGCACCGATCCCACTTCGCCATGAGGGCGCTGGAGACCCGGTCGCGGCCCCGGGACCGGTATCTGGGGAATTTCGAAAAAATCCGGGCGTTACAGAGTTATATCCTCAGCCTGGCCGAGAGGGCGGGGGCGCCAGTGGTGGAGATGTTCGATCTCGACGCCACCCTCCAGCAGATCGCCGCCATCGTGGTCGCCAAGGCCCTGGAAAGGGCGCAGGTCCGCACCGAGGTCGAGCCCCTGCCCGAAGGTGTGGGTGACGGATGGCCGACGGGACCCATGGAACCAACCGGAACGGGCGGCGCGATGGCGTCGGCTCGTGAGGGCAGCATCGTGGCAAAACCACGCACCCCGGGAAGAGTGCCGCGGCTCAAGAGTTGGGAACTGCTGGGAGCCAGAAGAAAGGGGTAATACGTTTAAGACCTTCAAGGTCGGACCCATGTTCAGACGATATGGAAGAGTGAGCGACGCTCCGCCGGTCCGAGTCGGGCCGAAGCCGGGATCAATGCGGAGCCGCCGGGGGAACGCCAGGAGCACATCCTCGATTCCCCCAGTTTCGGATCGCCCAAGGCGCCCCTGCAAGGCGCCGGATGTATTGGGGACCCGCACCCAGGTATCGGATGTCTTGTGGGGGAGATCCCCCGGGCCTCCCCACCTGCAACCCCCCGCACAGACGTTGCCGACGCGGCAGGTGGGCTGGGAGCCGGGAGAAATGAGAGAAGACGTGCTGAAGACAAGACGAACAACAGCAGGCACAAGGGCAGGACCAAACCGGAATGCCCAGGCCATGCTGAATCTGCCAACTCGACCCAGACAAGGTCGACCGAACAAGAGAAAGGAGACGGGAACGAATGGATGAGTCCCAGACGCAGAACCGGTCCTTCCTGGCCGGCAAGCTCGTTTCCGAGCTCCAGGCAATTGCGGAGCAAGTGGGGGTCAAGGACCCGAAGAAGCGCAAGAAGGCGGAGCTGATCGACGCCATTTTGGGCATCGCGCCGCAGCCTTTGAGCTCCCATGCCGCCCCGCCTGCAGGCAACGGCACCGCGGCCACCGTCAACGGTGTCCGTCACGACGAGGTCCGCGAGAGCACCGGCAACGGCGGCTCCGAGGCCCCGGTGGCCAGTCCCTGGGCCGGGCGGGGCCCTGATCAGCCTGAGCCTCACCGTGGCCCGGACGCCCCGACAGCGGTGGAGTCAGGGTCCTCGGCCCACGAGGAACGGAGCGCGGAGTCCGCCCCGGTGGCCATCCCGGTCGGTGCGTCCGCAGCGCCGGCCGAAACACCCCCGGCGACGTCGGGATCCAACGGGAGCACGCAGCGGCCCTCGGTGGGCCACGAGTACGAGGCCCACCCCGAGGCGGCGCAGCCCAACGGGGATGCGCCGGCCCCCACCGCGACCGCCGAGGGCAGCGCCGGGGGATCGGCCGACACCTCGACCGCAACGTCACCCGAGGCGTCGACCCAGGCGCCGCCGCAGAGCCCGCCCGACGCCCGCCCGGAATACCGGCGCGAGGGCGAGGGTGTCCGTGAGCGGGACCGGGGACGCCGCCGCCGCCGCCGTGAGCGGGGTGGCGACCGCGCAGAGCGCCCAGGCGACCGTCAGGAGCGTCCGGATCGTGGCAACGAACGCCAGGACCGGGGGGTCCCCGACCGTATGGACCGCCCGCGCCGCGAGACGGAGTACGAGGACACGGGCGAGCTCGAGGTCCGCACGGGAGTCCTGGACGTTCTCCCCGAGGGCTACGGCTTCCTCCGGACGAGCGGCTACCTGCCCGGCCAGGAGGACGTCTACGTGTCGCTGTCGCAGGTGCGCCGGGCGCAACTGCGGCGAGGCGACCACATCACGGGCGCCGTGCGCCGTCCGAAGGAGGGCGAGAAGTACCAGGCGCTCGTGCGGATCGACAAGGTCGACGACCTGCCGCCGGACGAGATCGCCGGGCGCAAATGGTTCGAGAAGCTGACGCCGCTGTACCCGGAGGAGCGCCTCCACATGGAGCTGGCGGAGAACCCCGGCCAGATCTCGCAGCGGATCATCGACCTGGTGGCGCCGATCGGGAAGGGCCAGCGCGGCATGATCGTGTCCCCGCCGAAGGCGGGCAAGACGACGATCATGAAGCAGATCGCCAACTCGATCACCTCCAACAACCCGGAATGTCATCTCATCGTCCTGCTTGTCGACGAGCGGCCCGAAGAGGTGACGGACATGCAACGGTCGGTGGAGGGCGAGATCGTCTACTCGACCTTCGACCGACCCTCCGAGGACCACATCCAGGTCACCGAGCTCACCCTCGACCGGGCCAAGCGTCTCGTCGAGCTGGGCAAGGACGTCGTGATCCTGCTCGACGGCATCACCCGGCTGTCCCGGGCCTACAACCTGGCGACACCCGCTTCGGGGCGCATCCTGTCCGGCGGTGTCGACTCGACGGCCCTCTATCCGCCGAAGCGGTTCTTCGGAGCCGCCCGGAATATCGAGCAGGGCGGCAGCCTCACGATCATCGCCACGGCGCTGGTCGAGACGGGCTCGAGGATGGACGAGGTGATCTTCGAGGAGTTCAAGGGCACCGGCAACTGGGAGCTCAAGCTCGACCGCCGTGCCTCCGAGAAGCGGATCTTCCCGGCCATCGACATCCAGGCCTCGGGTACCCGCAAGGAGGAGCTGCTGCTCTCGCAGGAGGAGCTGGCGCTGGTGTGGAAGCTCCGCCGGGTGCTGCACGCGCTCGACGGGACGGCGGCGCTGGAGCTGCTGGTCGACAAGATGCGCCAGACCAAGGGCAACATGCAGTTCCTGAAGGAGATCCAGAAGGTCCAGATCGGCGACTAGCCGGACCTCCGCCGGGCCCGAGCTACCATAGGGCCCAACCGAGATCGCGCCCGAGGCGAGGCGCCCTCAAGGCGCCGGATAAGAGCCCGAGGCGCCCCTGAAGGCGCCGCATAAGAGAGAATGAGGAACCAACAATGAAGACAGGGATCCATCCCGACTACGTGCTGGCGAACGTCCGGTGCTCGTGCGGGAACACGTTTCAGACAAGGTCGACGAAGCCGGACCTGAAGGTCGAGATCTGCTCGCAGTGCCACCCCTTCTACACGGGCAAGCAGAAGCTCGTGGACACCGGAGGCCGGGTGGAGCGCTTCGAGAAGAAGTACGGGCGCCGCGCGCCCCGCGTCTGACCCGGAGGTGAGCGGCCAGGCCCCCGCAGCAGGTGGGCAGGGGCGACCGTCGATCGGCGGCCAGGCCCTCGTCGAGGGCGTGATGATGCGGGGGCCGCAGCGCTGGGCGATTGCCGTTCGATTGCCCGGGGGGCAGATTGCCACCCAGGCCCACCCCATGCCCTGGGACCCCGCGGAGCGTCCCTGGCTCCGCAGGCCGTTGATCCGCGGCGTCAGTATCCTGGCGGAGTCCCTTGCCATTGGCATGCGGGCGCTCAGGATCTCGGCCGCCTACTCGCTCGCCGCAGAGGCTCCTGGAACCGAGCCGGCAACACCCGAGGTCTCGGAGCGCCAGCTCGGCTGGGCGATGGGGGTCGCGATCGCCGTGTTCGCGGCGGTGTTCATCGCGGCGCCGGCCGTCGCCACCAAGCTCGGGGGCCACGTCATCGGGGTCAACTCGTCTCTTGGTCAGAACCTGATCGAGGGTGGCATCCGGCTCGGGCTGTTCCTCGGCTACATCGGCCTGATCTCGCTGATCCCCGACATCCGGCGCGTCTACCAGTACCACGGCGCCGAGCACAAGGCGATCGCGGCCTACGAGAACGGGGACCCGCTCCAGCCCGAGGTCGTCGACCGATACCCGACGCTGCACGTGCGGTGCGGGACGAATTTCCTCTTCATCGTGGCCTTCCTGACGATCTTCGTCGGCCTGGCGCTCGACTTCCTCCTGCCGCACCTCCTGTTGCTGAGGGTCGCGGCGAGGGTCGTCGTCATCCCGCTGCTGGCTGCCCTCGGCTATGAGATCATCAGGGCCGCCTCCCGAGACGAGCATTCCCTCATCTTCCGCGTCGCCAGCCTGCCGGGCCTGGCCCTGCAGAAGATCACCACCCGGGCTCCCGACCGGGACCAGATCGAGGTGGCGATCCGGGCCCTGGAGGCGGTGATCGCCGCCGAGGCGCTGGCCGGCGTCGCCGGGCAGGCCGGCGGCTCGCACCTGAGCCGAACTGACTGAACGCGAAAGTTACGAGCATGCTGGAACGACTGGACCAGATCGAAGCCAAATACGAGGAGTTGCAGGCGCGCCTGAGCGATCCCCAGGTGACGTCCAACCCCGACGCGCTCCGTGAGCTCGGCAAGGCCAACGCCGAGATCGAGGACATCGTCCTCAAGTACCGGCGCTACCGGCAGGCGCTTGCCGAGGCGGCGTCGGCTCGCCAGATGGCCCAGGAGGAGTCGGACAAGGAGATGAAGGCGCTGGCGGAGTCGGAACACGACGCGCAGCTGGCCCTGGCGAGCCGCCTCGAGGGCGAGTTGCGCGTCATGTTGCTGCCGAAGGATCCCAATGACGACAAGAGCGTGATCGTCGAGATCAAGGCCGGGGAGGGCGGCGAGGAGTCGGCGTTGTTCTCCGGCGACCTCTTCCGCATGTACCAGCGCTACGCCGAGCGCCGTGGCTGGAAGACCGAGGTCCTGTCGTCCGAGCCCTCGGACATGGGGGGATTCAAAGACGTCACGTTCGAGGTCAAGGGCAAGGGGGCCTACTCCCGCCTCAAGCACGAGGCCGGGGTGCACCGGGTCCAGCGGGTGCCCGACACCGAGTCCCAGGGCCGTGTCCACACCTCCGCCGCCGGCGTGCTGGTCCTGCCGGAGGCCGAGGAGTTCGATGTCCAGGTCGACCCCCGGGACCTGAAGATCGACGTGTACCATTCCAGCGGCCCGGGCGGTCAGTCTGTCAACACGACCGACTCGGCGGTGCGGATCACCCACAAGCCGTCCGGGCTCGTCGTCGCATGCCAGGAGGAGCGCTCACAGCTCCAGAACCGGGAGAAAGCGATGCGGCTGCTGCGTTCCCGGCTGTACCAGCAGGAACAGGAACGCCGCCAGGCGGACCTCATCGCCACCCGACGCAGCCAGGTCGCCGACGTCGACCGCTCGCAGAAGATCCGGACGTACAACTTCCAGCAGGACCGGGTCACCGACCATCGGGTCCAGATGTCCCTCAACCAGCTTCCGTCGGTCCTCGCCGGCGAGCTCGACCGTTTCATCGACGCCCTGATCGAGAAGGAGCGTGCGGAGCAGCTCGCCGCCGAGTGACGCGCGCGACGCCCTGCGGTGGGCCCGCCGTTGCCTGGGTACGGCCGTCGACGCCCCGCAGGCCGAAGCCGAGATCCTCGTCACCCACGTGCTGGGACTGACCCGGGCGGAGCTCTACGGCAGCGGCTCGCGGCTCTCGGCCGAGGCGGCGGGGAGGCTCGGCGAGCTCGTCGCCCGCCGCGTGGGCGGCGAACCGCTCCAGTACCTGACCGGCCATCAGGCGTTCCGCCGGTTGGACCTTGCGGTCGGGCCGGGGGTGCTGGTGCCCCGGCCCGAAACCGAGATGCTCGTCGAGCATGCGCTCGGTCGCCTGGAGGGCGTCGCGGCACCGGTGGTGGTGGACGTCGGCACGGGCTCGGGGGCCATCGCCCTGTCGATCGGAGTCGAGCGGCCCGACGCCACCGTGTGGGCAACCGAGGTGAGCCCTGAGGCCGCAACCTGGGCCCGGCGCAACCGCGACCGGGTGGGCGCCGGGAACGTGACCGTCGTCGAGGGGGACCTGCTCTCGCCCCTGCCGGCGACCCTCCGGGGCGCCGTGGATCTCGTGGCCGCGAATCCTCCGTACCTCGCCGCCGCACAGCTCGCGGGGCTGGCGGCGGATGTCCGGGATCACGAGCCCCGGGTCGCCACGGTCTCGGGGCCGACCGGCCTGGAAGTGCCGGCCCGAGTCGTCGAGGACGCCCTGGGCTGGCTTCGCCCGGGTGGGTGGCTCGTCATGGAGACCTGGCCGGGCCAGGCGGACGACCTGCTCGTCCTCCTCGCTGCCCGCTACGCCGAGGCGGCCGTCCATCCGGACCTGACGGGGTCGCTGCGCATCGCCGAGGCCCGGGCGCCCCTCGAGGCGGCTGGCACGGCGCCGGATCAGGGCAAGCGCCTGCCTGGAGCGTTTGGATAGACTGCGCGCTCGTGAGAATCGCCATCGCCTCGGACCACGCCGGCTTCGCCCTCAAGTCGCTGCTGATCAAGCACCTGAAGGACGGCGGCCACGACATCCTCGATCTCGGCACCGACTCCGAGGCGTCCGTCGACTACCCGCCCTTCTGCGCCGCAGCCGCCAGGGCCGTCGTGCGCGGCGAGGCCGACCGGGGCATCGTCCTCGGGGGCAGCGGCCAGGGCGAGCAGATCGCGGCCAACAAGGTGCACGGGGCTCGGGCCGCCCTCTGCAACGACCTGTTCACGGCCCGGGTGGGCCGCCTGCACAACAACGCCAACGTCCTCGCCATGGGTGCCCGCATCGTGGCGCCGGAGCTCGCCTACGAGATCCTGTCGGTCTTCCTCGACACCCCGTTCGAGGGCGGCCGCCACGTCAGGCGGCTGGAGGAGATCGCGGCCATCGAGCAAGAGGAATGCGGGCACTGAGGCAACGGAGGCTGAGCGTCCTGCTGCTTGCGGCAGCCCTCGGTGCCGGCCTGCAGGCCGGTTGCACCTCCGGCAGCGACAACCCCACGATCCAGGCCCCGCCGACCTCCGTCTCGACGGCACCCACGCAGACCGCCACGCCCGCCACGCCGGCGGCGCCCCCAAGCTCCGCGGCCCCGGCGACGCACACGCCCTCCCCCACGGCCTCCCGGCCTCCCTCTGCAAGCCCCACGAGGGCAGCCGCGGGCACCGCCACGACGATCCAGTCGGCGGAGTCCTATGTGCAGACCACGTCCGACCAGGCGGGCGGTCCCTTCCAGTTCGTCGGCGCCGATTCCACCTGGCGAACCGCCGCGACCCTCCACGTCCTCCACGCCGTGCCCGCGGCCGCCGCCGGCAACGGGGGCGACACCTACTTCTTCTTCGTCAACGGCAACCTCGCCGGCCAGTTCCACTTCGCCGGCGCCGTGAGCGAACGGACCCCCGACGCCAGCTCGTTCGCCGTCATCTACCACGTCTACAAGCCGGGCGATCCCCAGTGCTGCCCGACCGGGGGCACCGCGACGACCACCTTCCGCTGGGACGGCTCGAAGCTCGTGCACGACCCCGCCCCGGGAGCGACCCAGAGCTAGTGCCGCAATTCTCTGCTTGTCTGACCGCGCTCCACGCGGTGAGAGCAGCACAGAATCTCGGGTCGGGATTCACTCGGGCGGCGGAGGTGGCGCCGGCAGGTCGATCGCGTAGTCCAGGATCGCCCGGTCCGCCGGAATGACAATGTCCGCGGCAACCTCGAGCACCCGGTCCCCGGAGAGCATGCGGCGGGTGATCGAGAAGACCGGGACGCCGGCAGCGATGTGCAGCGTTTCGACCTCCTCCGGCGTCGGCATCCGGGCCCTGACCGACTCCTCGACGCGGCCGACGGGATGCCCCAGGCTTGCGAGCTGGGCGGGCGTGCCGCCCGGCCAGGGCTCGTTCGCCGGATCGGCGACCGGCGTGCCCGCCACGAGCTCGAGCGGGAGGTACGTGAGGCTCATCTGCTGGGGATCGCCTCCCGCATAGAAGACGAAGCGGCGCTCCTGGAGCATGGTGCCCGGCTCGACCTCGAAGAGCGCCGCCAGCTCTGGTGGCGCCTCGACCTCCCGGAAGGTCTTGTCCAGGCGGTACTGCTCCCAGGAGATCCCCCGGTCGGCGGTGAAGCTCGTCTCCGGCTGGCCGCCGGGGTCGTGGCGGAACTCCCGCTGGTAGCGCTCCACGGCGATCCGTCGTACCGGCGGGCGGTCGCGGACGACCGTCCGGGAGCGGGCCCGGGTGGTGACGAGGCCCTCGTTGCGGAGGACGGCGAAGGCGGCCCGGATGACGATCTCCGACAGGCCGCTCTGCGCGGCAAGGGCTCGGAGGGAAGGGAGGTGGGACCCGGGCGGGTACGTGCCGTCACGGATGCCGGCTCGCAGCTCGTCGGCCACCCGGAGGTAGGCCGGGCGCTCGGTCACTGGATGCCCCCCCTCGTCGGACACCGAGTCGTCCGTCTCATTCTCTCGCACCGCCCTTGACAGCCACACCGACCGCAGGGGAGACTTGCGTATACGCAGAGGGGAGGCTCCCCCGATGGGAGAGGGAGGGAACTGTGGTGAACGCTCCTGATCGACACATCCGCACCCGCTGGCCTGCCTCTGGCTCGCGCAAGCCGCAACCGCACTTCCTCGCGATCCGCTGGGACGCCACGGCCGAGGACGGGACACCCGTCACGTTGCAGGCCACGCTCTGCAAGGCGCATCGCCAGGTGATCGCCCTCACGTCCTCCAGCGCCCAGGGTGTCCGCCGGCAGTTCGGTGAGTCCTGCGACTTGTGCGACGGCCGGGAGCCGACCCCGTTGCCTCACCGAGGTGAGTAGGAAATCCCGGGCATACGCGGGAAAGCTTACTGACCTCGCTGGTGGATCAACGCTCGGTCAGTCCTCGACGAGGATGCCCGGGGCCGGGAACCCCCGGCAGAGCTCGGCGATCTCGCCGGCGACCGCCGCAGCGAGCCACTCGTCCTCGGGGGCCGAGACGATCTGGTCGATCCAGCCGGCGATCCGGCCCATCTCCTCGGCTCCCATGCCGCGGGAGGTGACCGCCGGCGTGCCGAGGCGGATGCCCGAGGGGTCGAAGGGCCTGCGGGGGTCGAAGGGGACGGTGTTGTAGTTCAGCTCGATGCCCGCCCGGTCGAGGGCCTTGGCCGCCTGCTTGCCGGGGATGGCTCGGTTCGTCAGGTCGATGAGGATCAGGTGGTTGTCGGTCCCCCCGGAGACGAGGTCGAAGCCCCGGGCGACGAGCCCGTCGGCGAGCGCCTTGGCGTTGCTCACGATGGCGTGGGCGTAGGCGGCGAACTCGGGTCTGGCCGCCTCCCGAAGGGCCACGGCGATGGCTGCCGTCGTGTGGTTGTGCGGGCCGCCCTGCAGGCCGGGGAACACCGCCCGGTCGAGCGCCTTGGCGTGCTCGGCACGCGAAAGGAACATCGCCCCGCGGGGCCCCCGCAGGGTCGTGTGGGTGGTCGTCGTGACGACGGCGGCGTGAGGGACGGGGGAGGGGTGCGCCCCCCCGGCGACGAGCCCGGCGATGTGGGCCATGTCGGCGGCGAAGACGGCGCCCACCTCGGCGGCGATCTCGGCGAAGGCCTCGAAGTCGATGATGCGAGGCACCGCGGTGCCGCCGGCCCAGATGAGCTTGGGCTGCTCCCGCTTGGCGACGTCGCGCACCTCGTCGAGGTCGATGCGGCCGGTGTCCTTGCGGACCCCGTAGTGCACGGCGTGGAACCACTTGCCCGTGACCGAGACGTCCCAACCGTGCGTCAGGTGGCCGCCGTGGGGCAGCGCCATGCCCATGACGGTGTCGCCCGGGCTCAGGAACGCAAGGTAGACGGCAAGGTTGCAGGGCGAGCCGGAGTAGGGCTGGACGTTGGCGTGCTCGGCCCCGAACAGCGCCGTCGCCCGCTCGATGGCGATGGTCTCGATCTGGTCGATGAACTGCTGGCCCTCGTAGTAGCGGCGCCCGGGGTACCCCTCCGAGTACTTGTTGGTGAGGACGCTGCCCGTGGCAGCGAGCACCCCCGATGAGACATAATTCTCAGAAGGGATGAGCCGGATCTTGTCGCGCTGGCGTCGCTCCTCCGCGACAATGAGGTCGGCGATCTCGGGATCGTCGGCGGCAAGCGCCATCCAGCGTGGGTCCACAGGGTCCATGGTCGTGACCGTACGGGCTCGGGCCTCCCACGTCAAACCGCGAAGGAAGTACAGAGCGTGGCCAACCCCAACATCCGGGCGGTTCAGGAGCGGCGCCGCGGGTGGCCCTGGGCGCTTTGCCCTCCATGCTGGCGCACGACAGAATGACGCCGTGGACGCCTACCTGCTCGTCCTGTTTTCCAGCGCCATCACCTCCTACGTGCTGACCCCGGTTGTCCTCAGGCTGTCCCTGCGCCTCGGCGCCGTCGACGTCCCGGACGACCGCAAGGTCCACGCCGTTCCCACGCCGACACTGGGCGGGGCGGCGATCTTCGCCGCGTTCGTGGTCGGCCTGCTCGTCGCCTCGGCCCTCGGGGCCTTCCGGAGCTCGTTCCAGCTCTCCTGGCCCCCTTCCGAGCTCGTGGCGATCGTCATCGGGGCCTTCGTCATCTTCGGCCTGGGGGCGATCGACGATCTCCGGGGCCTGGCGGCCCCGACCAAGCTGGCGGGCCAGATCCTGGCGGCGGGCTTCGTGTTCCTCGGAGGCGTCCGGCTGGAGTGGTTCCGGCTCCCGCCCTTCGGCACCTTGTCACTCGGCTCCAGCGACTCCGCGGTGGTGACCATCGTGTGGATCGTGGTCATTGTGAACGCCGTGAACCTGATCGACGGCCTCGACGGCCTGGCGGCAGGCATCGCGTCGATCGCTGCCATCACGTTCTTCATCTACTCGTTCGAGCTCAACCGTGGACTCGCCCAGGTCGAGCAGACCGCCCCCCTGGTCTCGATCCTGATCGTCGGCTCCGCGCTGGGGTTCCTCCGCCTCAACTTCAACCCGGCGAAGATCTTCATGGGGGATTCCGGGAGCATGACCCTCGGCTTCCTGCTCGCCAGCGCGACCGTCGTCGGCGTCGGCCGGCTCCCGCCCTCCAACCCCGTGTCGGAGTCGGTCATCTTCTACCTGCCGGTGCTGATCCCCGCGATCGTGCTCGCCATCCCGATCCTCGACACGTCGCTGGCGGTGGTCCGCCGGGCGCGCAACGGGGTGGACATCCTCCATGCCGACAAGCGCCATCTGCACCACCGGTTGCTGGAGATCGGCCACGGCCACCGCCAGGCCGTCCTGATCATGTACTCCTGGACTGCGGTCATCGCCGGGGCCGGGCTGGCGCTCTCCTTTGCCCCCAATCCCTTCTTCACCCTGCCGTTCGGGGCCGCCGCGGTGGCGATCCTGCTCTATACGGTGTTGCCCCGCATCGCCCGCCGGAGTATTGGCTAGAATTCCGGCGAGTCTCCACGTGCTCCGGGAATCGGCCTGAGCCGCTATGCTGCGCCGTGCCTGACGAACCCCGCGGCCGACCCCCCCTGACCTCAGGGTTCGGTGAGGCGATGGGGCTCTCGGCGGAGCTCGTGGTGACGACCTTGGTGGGCCTCGGCCTGGGTTGGTTGGTAGGGGGTATCGGGGCGCGACCTGTGTTCGTGGTGGTGGGCGGGCTGCTCGGAGGTGCTGCGGGAGTGAACACGGTGTACCGGACGTGGAAGAAGAACCATTGAGCATGCCCGGCCCTGCCAAAACCGGTGTGCTTGCCGTCACTACTCTTGTCCTGGCCGCCCTGTGCGGCGTGATCGGGTACCTGGTCGCCGGTTCGCGGGCGGCGCTCGGCGGTGCCTGCGGCGCCGTGGTGGCGGCCGGCTACTCGTGGAGTTTCCTCCGTTCCCACCTCGCCCGGACGGCCCGGGGCACGGGCCTCGACGCCGGCGTCGCCGGGGGGGCCATGCTGCGCCTGGTCGTCGCCGGCTCCGTCGGGTTGGCCTTGTGGGCGATGGGGCGACCCGCCGTCATGGCCTATCTCCTCGCCTTCGGGGCAGCGTTCCTGGTGCTCTCGGCACCGCAGGTCGTGAAGGTGGTCAAGCAGGTGCGCACCGGGCCGGCAGACCCCGCTGGCCCCGGCGTCGTCGAGACCGGAGGTGAAACGGTATGAGGTTCCCGGTGGACACAAAGGACCCGGCGCAGATCTTCAACACCCTTCTCGAGCACCTTGTCCCCCACCGTTACTCCTGGACCCCGACGTGGAAGATCGGGCCGATCGACCTTTCGCCCACCAACGCGGTCATCAATATCTGGGCGGCCGCCATCCTGGTGATCGTGATCTTCGTGGTCGCCACTTCCAAGCCCAGGCTCGTGCCCAAGGGCCTGCAGAACATGATCGAAGTTGCTCTCAATTTCGTGAGGGAGCAGATCGTCGACGCGGTGATGAAACCGGCGGACGCCAAGGCATGGTTCCCCTTCATCGCCGCCATCTTCTTCTTCATCTTCATGATGAACGTGCTCGAGTTGGTTCCCTATGCGGGCTTCACGCCCACGTCGAACATCTTTGCGACCGCGGCACTGGCGATCCTGGTGTACCTCCTGGCGGTCGCCGTCGGCATGGCGCGCCACGGGCCCGCCCGCTTCTGGGCCCGGACCCTGGTGCCGCCGGGGTTGCCGGGCAAGGGCATCATGAAGGGCGTCACGGTGGGGTTCTTCATCCTCATCGAGACGATCTCGCAGCTTGCTCGGCCCTTCTCGCTGGCGGTCCGGCTCTTCGCCAACATGCTCGCCGACCACGTGATCCTGCTCATCTTCATCGGGTTCATGTTCCTCGCCAGCGGGGTCCTGCTGGTCGTGATGGTCCCCGTCTCCCTGGCACTGGAGGTTGTGTTTACGTTCTTCGTGTTGTTCGTCGATTTCATTCAGGCGGTGATCTTCGCCTTCCTCTCCACTATTTACCTCAACGACGCGCTCCACCCTGGACACTAGTTGCCGGCGAAGGAAGCACGAAAGGAGAGCAGTCTTGTTGCACGAGGCGATTAACCTGGCGCAAGCAACTACGGGCCTCAGTGACAAGGCCTTTGCTTATCTGGGCGGTGGTGCGGCGATCGGATTCGGCGCCGGCGGCGGCGCCGTCGGCATCGGCATCCTGTGGTCGAAAGGCATCGAGGGGATCGGCCGCCAGCCGGAGGCGCAGGGCACCCTCCAGGGACTGATGTTCCTCGGATTCGCGCTTGCAGAGGCCCAGGTGCTCTACGCCTTCGTGGTCACCTTCCTCCTGTTGTTCGCACTCAAGTAACGCAGACCAGGGAGGGAACAAGACCATGACGACGTTGCTGGCCGTCGACCTCAACCCGTTCAAGCCCCAGTTCGGGCTGTACGTCTGGGTGACGCTGGCGTTCCTGATCGTGCTGTATGTGCTCGCGAGCAAGGTGTTCCCCAGGCTCGAGGAGACGCTCGCCGAACGGGAGCGCCGCATCAAGGGCAACCTGGAGGCCGCCGAAGCCACCAAAGCGGAGGCCGAGCGGCTCCTGGCGGAGTACCGGGCGCAGGTGAGCTCGATCCGGGAGGAGGCCGCCCGGATCACCGAGGAGGCACGCGCCGCCGGCGAGGCGCTCCGCAAGGAGCTCATGACCAAGGCCGAGGCCGAGGCGCGGGAGGTCGTGACGAAGGCGCAGGAGCAGTTGAACTCCGAGCGCGACCGTGTCATCGGCGAGCTCCAGCGCCAGCTTGCCGCCTGGTCGGCGGAGATCGCCGGCAAGATCGTGCAACGGGAGATCAACCCCGAGACGCACCGTGACCTCGTCGAGGCCTTCATCCGGGACATCCAGGGCAAGGAGACCACGCACTCGTGACGAAGGAACCGCTGATCGAGGGGTACGCGAGGGCGATGCTCGAGGTCGCCCAGTCCGAGGGCGACATCGAGCGGGTGGCGGACGAGCTGTTCCGCTTTGCCCGGGCGCTCCAGGCCGACAACGAGCTCCGGGAGACCCTGACCGACATCGCGATCCCGGTGGCGGCCAAAGAGAAGCTGCTCGAAGACCTGCTGTCCGCCAAGGCCTCCCCGCACACGATCAACATCCTCGTCTTCGTCATCCGGCAGGGCCGGGCCCGCGCCCTTGTCGAGATCGCCGAGGAAATGGCCCGCCTGGCGGAGGAGCAAGCCCGCCGCGAGATCGCCGAGGTCCACAGCGCCATTCCGCTGGACGCCGACCAGAAGGCCCGGCTGGCAACGGCGATCGCCGCCGCGACCGGCAAGATCGTGACCGTCAAGGTGATCGTCGATCCCAGCGTCATCGGCGGTCTCTTCGTGCGGGTCGGCGACATCGTCATCGACGGAAGCGTGCGCCACCGCCTCGACCTGCTCCGGGACGCCCTGGGCCTCGCCCGCCGCTAGCCACCGTTCGCACGAAGGAGACGTCAATGGCCGATCTGACCATCAGACCCGAGGAAGTCCAGGCCGCCCTGAACAACCTTCTCAAGGAGTTCCAGCCCCGCGTCGAGCAGGAGGAGGTCGGCCGCGTCATCTACTCGGGGGACGGGATCGCCATCGTCAGCGGCCTGCCGCGCACGATGTCCAACGAGCTGCTGACCTTCCCCGGCGACCTCCCCGGCCTCGCGCTGAACCTGGAGGAGGACACCATCGGCGTCGTCGTCCTCGGTGACGCCGAGAAGCTCGAGGAGGGCATGCCCGTGCGCCAGACCGGCAGGGTGCTGTCGGTGCCGGTCGGTGACGCCTACCTCGGCCGCGTTGTGGACACCCTCGGGCGGCCGATCGACGGCAAGGGCCCCCTCGACAGCTCCAAGCTCGCCGGCCTCCGGCCACTCGAGATCCAGGCCCCCTCCGTCATCCAGCGCCAGCCGGTCACCGAGCCCCTCTACACCGGCATCAAGGCCATCGACGCCATGACCCCCATCGGCCGGGGCCAGCGGGAGCTGATCATCGGCGACCGGCAGAGCGGCAAGACCGCGATCTGCGTCGATACGATCATCAACCAGGGCCAGTACTGGGGGACCGAGCAGGCCGTGCACTGTGTCTACGTGGCCATCGGCCAGAAGGCATCGACCGTCGCCGAGGTCGTCGCCCAGCTGACCGAGGTGGGGGCGATGCGCTACACCGCCGTGGTCAGCTCTCCCGCCTCCGAGCCCGGAGCGCTCAAATACCTCGCTCCCTACTCGGGCTGCGCCATCGCCCAGTACTGGATGTACAACGCCAAGCACGCCCTCATCGTGTACGACGACCTGTCCAAGCAGGCCGACGCCTACCGGGAGATCGCGCTGCTCCTGCGCCGCCCCCCGGGCCGGGAGGCCTACCCCGGCGACGTCTTCTACCTCCACTCCCGCCTGCTGGAGCGGGCTGCAAAGCTCTCCGACGACCTCGGGGCCGGCTCGATGACCGCGCTGCCCGTGGTCGAGACGAAGGAAGGCGACATCTCGGCGTACATCCCGACCAACGTGATCTCGATCACCGACGGGCAGATCTTCCTGGAGAAGGACCTCTTCAACCGGGGCCAGCGCCCCGCGATCGACGTCGGCCGGTCGGTGTCCCGGGTCGGCGGCGACGCCCAGATCAAGGCGATGAAGAAGGCGATCGGCCCCCTCAAGCTCGACCTGGCGCAGTACAGCGAGCTCCAGGCGTTCGCCATGTTCGCCTCAGACCTCGACAAGGCGTCCCAGGCGCAGCTCGCCCGCGGTGACCGCCTCTTCGAGCTGCTCAAGCAGCCCCAGTTCCAGCCGATGCCGGTCGACCGGCAGATCGTCTCGATCTACGCCGGGACCCGCGGCTACCTCGACGACATCCCGACGGAGGACGTCCGCCGCTTCGAGCAGGGCGTCCTCGACTACGTGTCGGTCAGGGCGCCCGAGATCTTCGAACACTTCCGTACCGTCGGCGACTTTCCCGACGACATCGAAGCGAAGCTCAAGAAGGTGCTCGACGACTACAAGGCCGGCTTTCGCCCCGGCGCCCCGGCGCCGCAGGCGGCTGCGAACGCCTCGGCGACAACCTCGTAGGCGAGGGCAGCAGACAACGTGGGCGCCAAGGTACGCGACATCCGGCAACGGATCCGCTCGACACGTTCCACCCAGCAGATCACCCGGGCGACGGAGCTGATCGCCACGAGCCGCATCGTGCGGGCGCAGGGCCGGGCCACCCGGGCCCGGCCGTACGCCGAGGCGATCAACGAGATGATCGAGATGGTGAGCGGGGCCGCCCGCAACGCGCCCCTGCTTGCGGAGCGGGAGGTCCGCAACACCGCCGTCATCGTCCTGACGTCCGACCGGGGCCTTGCGGGCGCCTTCAACGCCAACGTGCTGCGAGAGGCGGAGCGGGTCCGCCGGCGCGAGGAAGACGCCGGCCACCAGGTGCGGTTCACCGCCATCGGCCGAAAGGCGGTCACGTACTTCAGCTTCCGCCAGATCCCGATGGCGCAGCGCTTCGTCGGCATGTCCGACGCGCCGACCTTCGCTCAGGCCCGGGAGGTGGCGAAGCCGATCATCGACGCCTTCTCCGCCGGCGAGGTCGACAAGGTCCTGCTCGTCTCCACTCAGTTCGTGTCGAGCTTCCTGCAGCGGGTCCACGTGACCCAGGTCCTGCCGGTGCAGCGGCCTGAGGCCGCCGAGCCGGCGACGCCCGGAGAGCCCCACGCCATGTTCGACTTCGAGCCGGAGCCCGCCGAGCTCCTCGAGGCGCTGCTGCCCCGCTACGTCGAGGTGACCGTCTACACGGCGATGCTCGAGTCGACCGCATCGTTCTACGCCGCCCAGCGCCGGGCGATGAAGAGCGCGACGGACAACGCAGAGGA
Organism: Actinomycetota bacterium; assembly: GCA_036495025.1. Lineage (GTDB taxonomy): Bacteria > Actinomycetota > CADDZG01 > JAHWKV01 > JAOPZY01 > JAOPZY01. The sequence continues at coordinate 25,916 of DASXNO010000162.1, forward strand.
GCTGCTGAAGGTGCTCGGCCGGGACGCCAACCGTGCCCGCCAGCAGGAGATCACCGCCGAGCTTGCCGACATCGTCGGCGCCACCGAGGCACTCCGTGGGAAAGTGTAGGAAGCGCCCCGTGATCACGAGCGTGGACTCTCGCGACAGGAGGAAGTGAGCGATGGCCGTTACCCAGGAAGCAGTACAGGCAGCGGGCGTAGCTCAGCAGGCGCTCGGCCGGATCGTGCAGGTGATCGGCCCCGTCGTCGACGTCGAGTTCCCTCCGGATTCGCTGCCCGAGATCAACGAGGCCCTCACCTTCGATCGCCGCGTCGGGGACGAGACCATGACGATCACCGCCGAGGTGGCGCAGCACATCGGTCACAACCTCGTTCGGGCCATCTGCATGGAGCCCGCCGACGGTGTCACCCGCGGCACGAGGGTGACCAACACCGGCGCCCCGATCAGCGTGCCGGTGGGGCCAGGCGTCCTCGGCCACGTCTTCAACGTCCTCGGCCGGCCGCTCGACATCGACGTCAAGGATCTCCAGGCGGCCGACTACTGGCCGATCCACCGCAAGCCGCCGGACTTCGCCGACCTGGAGCCCCGTTCCGAGATGCTCGAAACCGGCATCAAGGTCATCGACCTGCTGGAGCCGTTCGTGCGAGGTGGCAAGATCGGCCTCTTCGGCGGTGCCGGCGTCGGCAAGACCGTGCTCATCCAGGAGATGATCTACCGGGTCGCCACCAACCACGGCGGTGTGTCGGTGTTCGCGGGGGTGGGGGAGCGCACCCGCGAGGGCAACGACCTGTGGTTGTCGATGGGCAGCTCGGGCGTGCTCGAGAAGGCGGTGCTCGTCTTCGGGCAGATGGACGAGCCGCCCGGCGTGCGCCTTCGGGTCGGTCTCTCGGCCCTCACGATGGCCGAGTACTTCCGCGACGTCGAGCACCGCGACGTGCTCGTGTTCATCGACAACGTCTTCCGCTTCGTGCAGGCCGGCTCGGAGGTCTCGACCCTGCTCGGGCGCATGCCCTCGGCGGTGGGGTACCAGCCGACCCTGGCGGACGAGATGGGCGTGCTGCAGGAGCGCATCACGTCCACCCGTGGCAAGTCGATCACCTCGATGCAGGCCATCTACGTCCCCGCCGACGACTACACGGACCCGGCCCCGGCCAACACCTTCGCCCACCTCGACGCCCGGACGGAGCTGACCCGTGACCTGTTCGCCCAGGGCATCTTCCCGGCGGTGGACCCCCTGCTCAGCGGGTCCCGGCTGCTCGACCCCCGCTACCTCGGCGAGGAGCACTACGCCGTGGCCCAGGAGGTCCAGCGGGTCCTCCAGCGCTACAAGGACCTCCGGGACATCATCGCTATCCTTGGCATCGACGAGCTCTCCGAAGAGGACAAGCTGACGGTGTACCGGGCTCGCAAGATCCAGAAGTTCCTGTCGCAGCCGATGTACGTCGCCGAGCGCTACACCGGCCAGAAGGGGGAGTACACCCCGATCGAGGAGACGGTGCGGGGCTTCAAGATGATCACCGACGGCGAGCTGGACGACATGCCCGAGCAGGCCTTCTACATGGTGGGCGGCATCGATATGGCCATCGAGAAGGCCAAGCGGCTGCAGGACTGATGGCGACACTCATGCAGGTCGACGTCGTCTCGCCGGACGAGGAGCTGTTCTCCGGCGAGGCGACGTTCGTCCTCGCCCGCACGGTCGAGGGCGACATCGGCATCCTCGCCAACCACGTCCCGCTGCTCGCCGAGCTGGCGCCCTACGACGTGAAGATCCACGCCCCCAGCGGCGACGTGCACTTCCCCATCGCCGGGGGGTTCATGTCGGTGAAGGACAACAAGGTCATCATCCTCGCCGCGGGGGCCATCGAGGACTAGTCCGGGCCGTTGCGTCTAGTCCCGGGAACCGGCGGGTAGGCTTCCGGCATGCGCTACGTCTCCCTCGGCACCACCGGCCTGAAGGTCTCGCCCCTCTGCCTCGGGACGATGATGTTCGGCGCCTGGGGCAACCCCGACCACGAAGCGTGTGTGCGGATCATTCACCGGGCGCTGGACGTGGGCATCAACTTCCTCGACACCGCCGACGTGTACTCGGCGGGGGAGTCGGAGCAGATCGTCGGCGAGGCCCTGAAGGCGTCCGGGGCACGGCGCGACGACGTTGTGGTCGCAACGAAGTTCCACGCCCCGGTGGGGCCGGGGCCGAACGACCGGGGCAACAACCGCAAGCACATCTTCAGGGCGGTCGAGGACTCGCTCCGGCGCCTTGGAACCGACTACATCGACCTCTACCAGGCTCACCGGCCCGACCCGGACACCGACGTCGCCGACACGCTCGGGGCCCTGAGCGACCTCGTCCACCAGGGCAAGGTCCGCTGGATCGGATCCTCGACCTTCCCGGCAGGACAGATCGTCGAGGCGCAGTGGGCCGCGGAGCGGCGGCAGCGGGAACGCTTCGTCTGCGAGCAGCCTCCCTATTCGATCCTCGTCCGCAACGCGGAGCTGGAGGTGCTGCCCACCTGCACCCAGTGCGGGATGGGGGTCATCGTCTGGAGCCCGCTCGCCGGTGGCTGGCTCTCGGGCAAGTACCGCAAGGGCGAGCCGGTCGGGGCCACCGGCCGGGCCGCCCGGATCCCCGAGCGCTTCGACCCGGCCAAGCCCGAGAACCAGGCCAAGTTCGAGGTCGTGGAGGCGTTGATCCCACTTGCCGAGAAGGAAGGGGTCCCCCTCGCGGTGCTGGCCGTGGCGTGGACGCTCGTCCACCCGTCCGTGACCTCCGCCATCATCGGCCCGCGGACGATGGAGCACCTCGAGGCCCTCCTGCCGGCCGCGGACCTGGATATCTCGGACGCGACCCTCGACGCCATCGACGAGATCGTGCCGCCGGGCGAGACGCTCAACAAGGCCGACCTCGGCTTCGAGAACATCTGGCTCCGTCCCGAGCACCGGCGGCGGGGCTTTACCAGAACGTAACGTCGAAGCAACACGGGCAAAACCTTCCTCGCTCTATCCTCTGAGGGAAGCCGGGGCCCAGCCGGAAGAGCTCAGGGAGGTGGAGCGGGTGAGGGCGCGAGCCGAGTGGACCGCAACGCTCAACCAATTCGGTGAGTACGAGACCGAGGGCTTCTACGACGAGATCTTCGAGTCGGGCGGTGCTGCCCGGCGGGGATCCAAGCTCCTGGTCAAGCGGATCGAGGATCTCTCCGAGGGCGAGTTGCTGCGCCGGCAGCAGGCCGCCGAGGCGGCGCTGCTCAACCTCGGGATCACCTTCAACGTCTACGGGGCCGAGGGTGCCACCGAGCGCATCTTCCCCTTCGACCTCATGCCGCGCATCATCGAGCCGGACGACTGGAGGGGTGTCGAGCGCGGCCTGGAACAGCGGGTGACCGCGCTCAACGCCTTCTGCGACGACATCTACCACGACCAGAAGATCGTGGCCGACGGTGTGGTGCCCGAGGAGATCGTCCGCAGCGCCAGCGGGTACCTCCCCGAGTGCGAGGGCCTCAACCCACCCCGGGGGGTGTGGTGCCACATCACCGGGTCCGACCTCGTGCGGGACGCCGACGGCCAGTTCTACGTCCTCGAGGACAACCTGCGGTGCCCGTCGGGCGTCTCCTACGTGCTCGAGAACCGCCAGATCCTCAAGCGCACCTTCCCCCACGTCTTCGAGGCCTCCGGCGTGCGCCCGGTCGAGGACTACCCGAGCCGCCTGCTCGAGACGCTCAACTGGATCGCGCCGCCGGGCGTCACGTCGCCGACCGTGGCGGTCCTCACGCCGGGGGTCTACAACTCGGCCTACTTCGAGCACTCGTTCCTGGCCCAGCAGATGGGTGTCGAGCTGGTCGAGGGCCGGGACCTGCTCGTCAACAACGGCTTCCTCTGCATGCGCACGACGCGAGGGTTCCAGCGGGTCGACGTGCTCTACCGCCGTGTCGCCGACGACTTCCTCGACCCGCTGGCGTTCCGGCCCGAGTCACTGCTCGGGGTTCCCGGGCTGCTCGACGTCTACCGGGCGGGGCACCTGGGCATCGCCAATGCCCCCGGCACCGGCGTCGCCGACGACAAGGTCATCTACGCCTTCGTCCCCAAGATCGTGCGGTACTACCTCGGCGAGGACATCATCCTGCCGAACGTGCCGACGCACCTCTGCTGGAACGAGAAGGAACGGACGATGGTGCTCGACCGCCTCGACCAGCTCGTGGTGAAGCCCGCCAACGAGTCGGGCGGCAACGGCATCCTCATCGGCCCCCACGCGACGCCCGACATGCGGGAGGAGTTCGCACGCCGGATCTGTGCCAACCCCCGCAACTACATCGCCCAGCCGATGCTCGCCCTTTCCCGGGCCCCCGTGATCGTGGGGGACCACTTCGAGCCCCGCCACGTCGACCTGCGGCCCTTCGTGCTCCTCGGCGAGGAGCCCTACGTGCTGCCGGGCGGGCTCACCCGGGTTGCCCTCCAGCGCGGCTCGCTGGTGGTGAGCTCCTCGCAGGGAGGGGGAAGTAAGGACACGTGGGTCCTCGCAGAGTGATGACGTGCTGAGCCGGGTCGCGGACTCCATCTACTGGATGAGCCGCTACGTCGAGCGGGCGGAGAACCTGGCCCGCTTCATCGACGTCAACCTGCGCCTCGCCCTCGACCTGTCGCCCGGCACGGGCGAGCAATGGGAGCCCCTGGTGCTGATCACGGCAGACCTGCCGCTGTTCAACCAGCATTACGCCGTCCCGAACCAGGCCAACATCATCGAGTTCCTCACCTTCGACGACGACAACCCGAACTCGGTCAGCCGGTGCCTGGCCGCGGCCCGGGACAACGCCCGCTCGGTGCGGGAGGCGATCTCCTCGGAGGTCTGGGAGCAGCTCAACCGCTTCTACCACCTGTTCCGGACGGCCCGGTTCCGTTCGCTGGTCGCCACCGACCCCTACACGTTCTTCAGCCGGATCCGCCAGGAGTCCCTGCTCTTCGCCGGCATCGTCGACGCGACGATGTCCCACGACGAGGGCTGGCACTTCGCCCGCCTCGGCCGGCAGCTGGAGCGGGCGGACAAGACGTCCCGGATGCTCGACGTCAAGTACTTCCTGCTCCTGCCCGCCATCTCGGACGTGGGCACCCCGCTCGACGACCTGCAATGGTCGGCCCTCCTGCGCTCGGCGAGCGCCCTCGAGGCGTTCCGGAAGCGGTACGGCCGCATCTCTCCGAAGCGGGTTGCGGAGTTCCTGCTCCTCGACCGTTACTTCCCCCGCTCCATCCGCCACTGCCTGCTCGACGCGCAGGAGTCGCTCCGGATCCTCTCGGACTCCTCCGCGGGGTGCTTCGCCAACGGCGCCGAGCAGCGCCTCGGGCGCCTGACGTCCGATTTCAACTACGCGGCGGTCTCCGAGATCATCGCGGCGGGCCTGCACCAGTTCCTCGACAACTTCCAGCGGGAGCTGAACGAGGTTGGCGACGCCATCTTCGCAACGTTCTTCGCCCGCCGGCCCGACGTCGACCCCGGCGGGCGGCTGTGGCAGATGCAGGTTGCTGCCGCCCAAAGTCAGTCATGACGTTCTGCCTGGCGATGAAGGTCCGCGAGGGCCTGCTCGCCATCTCGGACTCTCGCATCACGTCGGGGGGAGAGACGTCGACGGCGAGCAAGGTCGCCGTCAACGAGGAGGAGCGCCAATCGATGTTCGTCATGACCTCGGGGCTGCGCTCGGCCCGGGACAAGGCGCTCACCTACTTCGAGGACACCCTCGAGCAGACGCACGCCACCTTCGACAAGCTCTACAAGGCGGTGAACGCCTTCGCCGCCCAGGTCCGCCTCGTCGACGCCGAGGACCGGGAGGCCCTGCACGCGTCCAACCTCAGCTTCAACCTCCACGCCCTGATCGGGGGCCAATTCGCCAACGACCGTGAGCCCCGCCTGTATCTGCTCTACCCCCAGGCCAACTGGGTAGAAGTAAGTCGTGAGACACCCTATTTCGTTATCGGCGAATCGGGGTATGCGAAGCCCCTGCTTGACCGCAGTTTGCGCTACGAAACCCCCCTGCCGCTGGCGCTCAAAATCGGGTATCTCGCCTTCGAGGCCACCCGGACGTCCACGACGGCAACGGACTTCCCGATGGACGTCGTGATTTACCACCGGGGGTCGTTCCACATCGTGCAACGCCGGTACGAGGCGGCGGAGCTGGCGGAGACCTCCCGCTGGTGGACGGAGAGCCTCCGCGGCCTGATCGAGGCTATGCCGTCGGACTGGGCAAATGCGGCATTCCGTGATACGACTCCATCGAACGTGACGCCGCTCCTCAAATCGACGATCGAGGAGGGATGACTCTTGCGCTTCGAGGTGAGCCACCTGACCCGGTACACCTATGAACGCCCAGTGCTGCTCGAACCGCTCGTCGTTCGCCTCCGTCCCCGATCCGACATCTTCCAGCGCCTCGTCTCCTTCGACCTGGCCGTCGACCCCCAGCCCGAGGGCATGTCCGAGATGCTCGACGCAGAGGGCAACGCGCTCTCCCAGATCTGGTTCATCGGCGGCGCCTCCATGCTGGCCGTGAGGACGACCTTCGCGGTCGACACCTTGCGGACGAACCCATTCGACTACATCGTGCTCGACCCGGACTCCCTCCGGGTGCCGATGAGCTACAACGCGGCGGACCGGCGGGCGCTCGCCCACTACCTCGACCCGCCGGGCGACCCCGAGGTCCAGGCCTTCGCCAAGGACGTCCTCGCGGCCAATGCCGGGGGGGCCACCTCGTTCCTGGGCGAGCTGTGCCAGCGGATCTCCTCGATGACCCAGGAGGTCCGCCCGACCGGGGATCCCATGCCTGCCGGGCAGACGCTCGCCCTCCGGCGGGGAGCCTGCCGGGACATGGCGGTGCTCTTCATCGAGGCGTGCCGGGCCGTCGGGATCGCGGCGCGCTTCGTTACCGGCTACGAGATGAGTGACCCGGGCAGCAACGAGCGTGACCTGCATGCCTGGGCCGAGGTGTACATCAACGGCGCCGGTTGGCGGGGCTACGACCCCTCCCAGGGCCTCGCCGTGGCCGATCGCCACGTTGCGGTCGCCGCCGCGGCCGGTCCGTCCGAGGCGGCCCCGACGCACGGGACCTTCCGGGGCACCAACGTCGCGTCGACGATGGAGACCGTCATCAACGTCAAGGTGCCCACCTACGCCGAGAGCGCCTACCTGTCACAGGGCCGCATCACCCTCGCCCGCGTCGTGGGCCTGCGCCCGCCCGCCGACTAGCACCCCGGCCCGCTGAGGATGGTTCCCAAGCTTCTTTGTATGCTGAGTGGTAAATATGACCACTAATCATGCAAAGAAGCTGGAGCTCCGAGTGGCGGTCCGCGGGGCGCGGGCGGCACAGGAGTAGAATCGCCGCTCCATGGGGTCTCTGTATGTAGAGGGCGGTCACCAGCTCGCGGGTTCGGTCGTGGTCTCCGGCGCGAAGAACTCCGCCCTCAAGCTCATGGCAGCCTCGCTGCTGGCCGAGGGCCGGACGGTGCTCACGAACGTCCCCCGCATCGCCGACGTCTTCACGATGACGGAGGTGCTCCGACACGTCGGGGCCTCCGTGGGTTTCGTCGGCGACGTCATGGAGATCGACGTGCCCGGCCAGCTCCATTCCGAGGCACCCTACGAGCTCGTGCACCGCATGCGGGCCTCGGTCAACGTGCTCGGCCCCCTGCTTGCCCGCCAGGGCCACGCCCGGGTGGCGATGCCGGGCGGCTGTAACATCGGCAGCCGCCCGCTCGACCTCCACGAGGAGGCCCTCGCCAGCATGGGCACGAGCTTCCACTTCGACCACGGCTACCTCGAGGGCGTGACGTCCGGCCTGACGGGCAGGCGCATCGTGCTGGAGTTCCCGAGCCGGGGAGCGACGGAGAACGTGCTGACGGCCGCAACCCTCGCCCGGGGACGGACGGTCATCGACAACGCCGCCCGGGAGCCCGACATCGTCGACCTCGCCCGGTTCCTCTGCCAGATGGGAGGCAAGGTGAGCGGCGCCGGCTCCTCCACCATCGAGATCGAGGGGGTCGAGGCGATGGAACCGGCAAGGTACCGGGTCCCCACCGATCCCATCGAGGCGGGCTCGCTTGCTCTGGCGGCCCTCGCCACGCGGGGCGAGGTCGAGCTCGTGGGGGCACGGGCGGTGGAGATGGACGTCTTCCTCTCCAAGCTCGCCGACAGCGGCGCTCGATGGCGGTCCACCGTTGCGGGGGTGGAGGTCGGCATCGACCGCCGCCCCAACGCCGTCGACTTCGCCACCCTCCCGTACCCGGGGTTCCCGACGGATCTGCAGGCCCAGATGATCGCCTACCTGTGCACGGCCGAGGGGACGAGCATCGTCACCGAGAACGTCTTCGAGTCACGCTTCGCCCACGTGGCCGAGCTCGGGCGCATGGGGGCGGACATCCGGATCGAAGGCCACCAGGCGGTCGTCCGGGGCGTGCCCACGCTCGAGGGGGCGCCGGTGACCGCCCACGACCTGCGGGGAGGCGTCGCGCTCGTCATCGCCGCCCTGGGAGCCGACGGGGAGACCGTCGTCCACGACCTCCATCATCTCGAGCGGGGCTACGAGGACCTGCCCGACAAGCTCCGCCGGCTGGGGGCCGAGGTCGAGGTCGAGGTCTGGTCCGAAGCCGAGCACCCTTCGTACGACGCGCTCTAGCCCTACCTCTGGCTCTGGCAGCGGGACCCTCTTTTTCTATCCGGCGCCTTGAGGGGCGCCTCGGGGCGACCATAGGATGAGCGAGGGCGTCCGGCCCACAACCTGAGCTGAGGTCACGCGTGTGCCCTAAGTTCCCTGGCAAGGAGTGGCTGGAGGCGTACGCCGCCCGGATCAACTCGTCGAAGGTCTACGCCGAGTGCGCAGCCACCTGGGAGGGCGACGTCACGTTGCTCTTCGAGGCCGAGCCTCTCCTGGGCGTGCCCGACCCCATCTACTCCTGGCTCGACCTGTGGCACGGCACGTGCCGGGCGGTCCGCTATGACGTGCCGCAGGAGGAGGGTGACCTGGCGAAGTTCGTCATCCGGGCGCCCTACTCCCGCTGGAAGCAGGTGATCCGCGGCGAGCTCGAACCGGTCCGGGGCATGATGCAGGGCAAGCTCAAGGTGCGGGGGGACCTGGCGCTCATCGTCCGCCACGTCAAGGCCGCCGACGAGCTCGTTCGTATCGCCCGTGAGGTCCCCACCGTGTTCGTCGACGAGCGCTGACCTGTCCGGAACCCGCCACGGCGAGTTAGGATTGAGCATCGTGGAGAATGAGGTACGCCGCGCCCTTGAGAAGATCCGGCCGGCGGTCCGGCTCGACGGGGGCGACATCGAGCTCGTCGGGATCGCCGACGGTGTTGTGACGATCCGGCTCTTCGGAGCCTGTGACGGCTGCCCCATGTCGCCGGTCACCCTGCGGGCCGGCGTGGAGCGGATCATCCGTGAGGAGGTCCCCGAAGTCCGGCGCGTCGTAGCGGTCGGCTGAACACGAAGATCGGGGTCCCCCTGGGGCACAAAGGAGCGGTGTCGCTCGTCCAGCGTGCGCTCGCGGGTGACCGCACGGCGGTCGCCCGGCTGATCTCCCTCGTCGAGAAGGGCGGCCCCGAGCTCCCCGCGGTGATGCACGAGGTCTTCCCGCACACCGGGCATGCCTTCACCATCGGCGTGACGGGAGCCCCCGGCGCCGGCAAGTCGACCTTGGTGCAGGCCCTCATCACGCAGATCCGGGGCGAGGGTCACCGTGTCGCGGTGCTGGCGGTCGATCCGACGTCCCCCTTCAGCGGCGGCGCCCTGCTCGGCGATCGGGTGAGGATGCAGGGCCACGCCACCGACGGCGGCGTCTTCATCCGCTCGATGGCCGCCCGTGGCCACCTCGGGGGCCTCGCCCTGGCGGCACCGGAGGCCATCCGGATCCTCGACGCAGCCGGTGCCGCCTACATCCTCGTGGAGACCGTCGGCGTGGGGCAGTCCGAGGTCGAGGTCATGCACGCCGCCGACAGCACCGTGGTGGTCGTGACGCCCCGGTGGGGCGACGGCATCCAGGCGGGCAAGGCGGGGCTGCTCGAGATCGGCGACGTCTTCGTCGTCAACAAGGCGGACCGGGACGGGGCCCGGGACACCGTGCGGGAGCTCAACCAGATGATCGACTTCGGGGCTCACCTGCCCTGGCGCCCGCCCGTGCTGGAGGCCGTTGCCACGGCCGGGACCGGCGTGGTGCAGCTCTGGTCTGCCCTCAAGGCGCACCGCGCCCACCTCGAGTCCTCGGGCGAGCTCGGCGAGCGGCGGCGGGGCCGCCTGTCCCGGGAGATCGCCAATCTGGTGGCGGAGCGGGTCCGCTACCACGTCGAGGGCGAGGCGGCGCCCGTCCTCGGCGAGCTCGTCGCGAGAGCCGAGCGCGGGGAGATCGACCCGGGGGCGGCGGCGGCCGAGCTGCTCGCCGAGCTCGGCCTCACCGGCGCCTGAGCAACCAGAAAGATCGACCGATTGCGGGGCCCTCTTACACTGGAACTGGATGGACCTTGAGGCGTTCGAGCAGTGGCGCCGGGCCTCGGAAGAGGGCCGGGTGCGCGACGCCGACTTCGACACCCTGTCGTCAGAGCCTCTGGAGCCGCTCTACACGCCGGCGGACCTGAAGGACCACGACTACGACCGGGACCTCGGCTACCCCGGTTCGTATCCCTACACGCGGGGCGTCTACCCGACGATGTACCGGGGCAGGCTCTGGACCTTCCGGCAGTTCTCCGGGTACGGGAACGCCACCGAGACCAACCGCCGCTACAAGTTCCTCCTCGAGCGGGGCCAGACCGGCCTGTCCGTCGCGTTCGACATGCCGACGCTCATGGGCCGGGACTCCGACGACCTCCAGTCCGAGGGTGAGGTCGGTCGCTGCGGCGTCGCCATCGACTCGGTGGCGGACATGGAGACCCTCTTCGAGGGCATCCCGCTCTCGGGGATCACCACGTCGATGACGATCTCGGGGCCGGCGGCGATGATCTTCGCGATGTGGCTGGTCGTTGCCGAGCGCCAGGGCGTCGCCTGGCACGATCTCCAGGGGACGCTGCAGACGGACATCCTGAAGGAGTACATCGCCCAGAAGGAGTGGGTGTATCCGCCACAGCCCCACCTTCGCCTGACCGCCGACCTCATGGCCTTCTGCCGGGATCAGGCCCCCCGCTACCACCCGGTCTCGATCTCCGGCTACCACATCCGGGAGGCGGGCTCGACCGCGGCGCAGGAGCTGGCCTTCACGCTTGCCTCCGGGTTCGCCCATGTCGAGCTCGGCGTCCGCCACGGCATGACCGCCGACGAGGTCGCCATCCGGCTCTCGTTCTTCTTCAACTCCCACATCGACTTCTTCGAGGAGGTCGCCAAGTTCCGGGCGGCGCGGCGGGTCTGGGCTCGCTGGATGCGCACCCGCTACGGTGCCGCGGACGAGCGCTCGCTCCGGCTGCGCTTCCACACCCAGACGGCCGGGTGCTCGCTCACCGCGCCGCAGCCCTACAACAACGTGGTCCGGACGGCCTACGAGGCCCTGGCGGCCGTGCTCGGCGGCACCCAGTCGCTCCACACGAACTCGCTCGACGAGGTGCTCGCCCTGCCCACCGAGCAGGCCGCGGAGCTTGCCCTCCGGACCCAGCAGATCCTTGCCTACGAGACCGGCGCCGCCAACGTCATCGATCCCCTCGGGGGCTCGTACTTCGTCGAGGCGCTCACCGACCGCATGGAGTCCGAGGCGGAACGCTACTTCGCCCGCATCGACGAGATGGGGGACGGGTCGATCCTCGACGGGATGCTGCAGGGCATCGAGGACGGGTACTTCCAGGCCGAGATCGCCGACGCCGCCTACCGGGCCCAGCGCCTCTTCGAGGAGGGCCGCAAGGTGGTCGTGGGCGTGAACCGCTTCCAGCGGCCGCCGCGGGAGGGCGAGGTCAGCGTCCTCGCCATCCCGCCGGGGACCGAGCCCCAGCAGGTCGAGGCCCTCGCGCGCCGTAAGGCTGGCCGGGAGCCGAAGGCGGTCGAGAACAGCCTGCTGGCACTCGAGGCGGCGGCCAGCACCGATGCAAACCTGATGCCGCTGCTCGTCGAGTGCGCCCGGGCCGAGTGCACGCTCGGCGAGATGGTCAACGCCCTGAAGCGGGTCTTCGGCGTCTACCGGGAGTCGCCGGCCTTCTGAGCGGGCTCGCCCAGCCGCGTAGCTCCATAGGAGAGCGAAGCATCAAATAGGGCTCGCCCTCAGTACCGCAGTGCGATATCCACCTGGCCCTCGAGCGGCGTGCCGCCGCCGAAGGCCAGGACGTTGCGCTCCACCCTCGCGGCAAGCTCCGGCAGGGCCATGTCCCAGGTGTTGGCGATGTGCGGCGTGATGATCACGTTGGAGAAGCTCCACAGCGGATGGCCGTCCGGGAGGGGCTCGGGGTCGGTGACGTCGAGGGCGGCCCCGCCGATGCTGCCGTGCTCCAGGGCCTGGACGAGCTCGGTGGTGTCGATGAGGCCGCCCCGGGCGACGTTGACCAGCCAGGCCTGCCGGCTCATCGCCCCGAGCATCCTCCGGTCGAACAGGTGCCTGGTCTCCTGGGTCAGGGGGGCCGCGAGCACGACCCAGTCTGCCTGGCCGACCACCTCGCCGAGCAGTGCCGCCGGCACCGTCGAGGAGGCCCCGGCCATCGGGGTGCCGCTGCGGTTCACGGCGATGATCTCGGGCTCGAGGGGCTCCAGCAGCCGGGCCAGCGACCGCCCGATGCCACCGGTGCCGACGATCAGCACCCGGGATCCCTTGAGGCGGCGAGCCGGAGCGACCTCGGGCGAGGCCCACGACGTCGACTTCACATAGTGGTGCAGCCCGCGGGCGGCGGCGAGCATCAGGGCGACGGCGTGCTCGGCCACGGCGGGCCCGTAGATCCCCTTCGCCGAGGTCCAGGTGCGGCCGGGCTCGAGTTGGTCGGCGAAGGACTCGACGCCGGCGAACGGGAGCTGCACCCAGGCGGCCGGCGAGCCGGCCAGCACCGACGCAAGGTGGTCGGGGGCCATGGGATCGGTCCAGATCAGGCCCTCGGCCTCCGCGGGGCTCCCGAGGATCCCGCCGGCCCGGGTCACCGCCTCGAGGATCTGCGGGTACCGGACGGGCGTGATCGCCACGATCGGGGGACGGGATTGGGGTGGTTCGGCGGCCACGCCAAGAGGCTACTCCTCTTGAAGCTCCGCCCTCCTGTGGGGCTCCACTCATTGAAGCTCCGCCCTCCTGTGGGGCTCCGCGATAGCCTCAGGGCATGGACGAAAGCTCCTTTTACCGCCAACAGGTTGTCCTCGTCCGTCACGGCGATACCGAGTGGGCGGTCCAGGGCCGTCACACCGGCCGGACGGACGTGCCGCTGACGGAGCGGGGCCGCCAGCAGGCGGTGTCGCTGGCCCGCCTCCTCCAGGGCAGGAAGTTCGCCCGCGTGCTGGTGAGCCCGCTGCAGCGTGCCCTCGAGACCTGCCGGCTCGCCGGCTTCGGTGACGTCGCGGAGGTCCGTGAGGACCTGGCCGAGTGGGACTACGGCGGGTACGAGGGCAGGACGACGCCCGAGATCCTGGCCGAGCGGCCCGGGTGGACGCTCTGGGACGACGGCGTGCCGGGCGGCGAGACGGTCGAGGACGTCGGTCGCCGGGCGGACCGGGTGATCGCCGAGGTCCGGGCGACGGACGGCGACGTGGCGATCTTTGCCCACGGCCATATCCTCCGGATCCTTGCCGCACGCTGGATCGACCTGGCGCCCAAGGGTGGCCAGCTGTTTGCGCTGGACCCTGCCGGGGTCTCTGTCCTCGGCTACGAGCACACCTGGGCGGTCCTGGCCCACTGGAACGAAACGCCGATCAACGCCGACGAGGAGGACCACCATGACATCGCTGCAGCACTTTGAGGAACAGAAGTTCCTCGGCCCGCTGGCCACTGCCGTGCGGCGGCGGCTGAAGGAGTTCGACGCCGAGGACGTCGTGTCCCGGATCTGGAACCACGACCACACGGTGTGGAAGCCGGACCCGACCGAGATCACGAACCGGCTCGGCTGGCTCACCCTCGCCACCGACATGCGGCCGAGGATTCCCGAGCTGCAGGCGTTCGCCAAACGCGTGGCGGCGGACGGGTTCACCCACGCGGTCCTGCTCGGGATGGGGGGGTCGAGCCTGGCGCCGGAGATGTTCGCCCGCACCTTCGCGGAGCCCCACAGGAGGGCGGAGCTTCAGGGAGCCACCGCGAAGGGGGCCCTGGAGCTCACGGTCCTCGACACCACGCACCCGTCGACGATCGCCCGGGTGGAGGCATCGCTCGACCTCGACCACACGCTGTTCATCGTCGCGAGCAAGTCGGGCACCACGCTGGAGACGCTGTCGCAGTTCGAGTACTTCTCGGAGAGGACAGGGGGCCGCGGCTCGAGCTTCATCGCGATCACCGACCCCGGCACACCTCTGGAGGAGCTGGCCCGGGCCAGGGGGTTCCGACACGTGTTCCAGAACCCGCCCGATCTGGGCGGGCGGTATTCGGCGCTGTCCCTGTTCGGGCTCGTCCCGGCCGCCCTGATCGGGGCGGACCTCGAGGATCTGCTCTTCTCGGCCGAGGAGATGGCGGACGGTTGCAAGGCGGTGCCGGCGTTCGAGAACCCCGGTGCGTGGCTGGGCGCCCTCATGGGCGAGGCGACGCTCGCCGGCCAGGACAAGCTGACCTTCGTGCTCCCGGCCTCGGTGGCGTCCTTCGGCGACTGGGTCGAGCAGCTCGTCGCCGAGTCGACCGGCAAGGAGGGCAGGGGCATCGTCCCGGTCCCCGGCGAGGACATCGGCCCTCCGGACGTCTACGGGGAGGACCGTCTCTTCGTGTCCCTCGGCGACTACCCGGGCCTGGAGCCGCTCCGCGCGGCGGGGCACCCGGTCGTGACGCTGGAGTTCGGCGGCCCGAAGACCCTCGGAGCCGAGATCTTCCGTTTCGAGTTCGCCACTGCGGTCGCCGGCCACGTGCTGGGGATCAACGCCTTCGACCAGCCCAACGTCGAGGAGGCCAAGCAGGCCACCCGGGCGATCCTGGCCTCGCTGCAGGAGGGTTCCCAACTGGAGGAGCCGGATCCGGGCGACGCCGCGGGCGAACTGCAGGGCGTGGCCCCCGGCGACTACATCGCCATCCAGGCCTACCTCGACCGCACCCCCGAGACCGCGGCGGCGCTGCAGCTGGACCGGTTGGCCCTGCGGAATGCCCACCGGGCCGCCACGACCGTCGGCTTCGGCCCGCGGTTCCTGCACTCCACCGGCCAGCTCCACAAGGGAGGCCCCCCCACGGGCGTGTTCCTGCAGGTGACGGATGAGGGGCGGGACATCGACCTGCCGATCCCCGGCAAACCGTACACCTTCGGCACGCTGATCGATGCCCAGGCCCTCGGTGACCTGCAGGCGCTCCGAGCCCGCAGGCGGAGGGTGGCTCGGGTGACCTTCGAGGAGCTCGAGCGAGTTGCCCGCTCAAATGGAGGAACACGATAAAATCCCACCACGTAACTAGCCGGGGACGGTAACATAGGGCGATGTTACGTTCACTCATGTACGAGTTACGGGGAGTGACCGGGAGGTCGCCATGACGCCGACGAAGAACGAGTGGACCATCGACGAGCTGGCTCGCAGGGCCGGTACCACCACCCGCAACATCCGTTCCTACCAGACCAAGGGCATCCTCCCGCCACCCCGTATGGTCGGCCGGGTCGGCTACTACAGCGAAGGCCATCTGGCCCGCCTCAAGTACACGGCGGGGCTGCAGGAGCGGGGGTTCTCCCTGGCCGCGATTGGCTGCCTGCTCAGCGCCTGGGAGGAGGGGCGGAGCCTTCAGGACGTCCTCGGGTTCGAGGAGGCGCTGACGGCCCCCTGGAGCGACGAGGTGCCCGATCGCTTCACCCGTGAGCAGCTCGAGGGCATGTTCCCCGAGATCGTCCATGACGAGGCGCTCGTCACCCGGGCCTGCAGCCTCGGCCTGCTGCAGCGCGACGGTGAGGGCTTCATCGCTCCGAGCCCACGGATGATCCGCAACGGTGCCGAGCTGGTCGCCGTCGGGATGCCGCTGTCGCTTGCGATGGACGAATACGAGCGGCTGACCAGCGATCTCACGACCGTTGCCGAGCGCTTCGTCTCGATGTTCGAGGAGTTCGTCTGGGAGCCCTTCGTGCAGAGCGGCTGGCCGATCGAGGAGCTCCCTGCGGTGACGGAGGCGCTGCAGCGGTTGCGCCCCGCCGCATCGACGTCGGTGCAGGTGGTGTTCGCTCAGGTGATGGAGGAGGCGGTCGCCGCCTCCAGTGCCCGCCAGGTCGCCCGCCTGCTCACGGTCCAGGAGGCCTCCGGCTCCTAGCCCCGACGCCGGGGAGATCCGGCGGCCTCACAGGCCCTTCCGGATCACGCCGTAGAGGAAGAAGCCCGCCAGCGCGACGATCACGATGGCGAGGATCGCCAGCGGGGCGGTGAGGGGATTCCGGGCGATCACGGTGGTGGTGACCGTCGGCGTGACGAGGTTCACCAGGCGCCGAACCTTCTGAGCGCGATCAGCGCCGCGGCGCAGACGAGGGCGATCAGGCCGGCAATGATCGCCACCGCCGTCCCGGACGAGGAGCCGCCCTGCCCGCCCGAGCCCGATGCCAGCCCCGAGGTCGTCGAGGTCGGTACGACGGACTGGCTGGCCGAGGCGGTGGTGGTGACGGAAGGTGAGGGGGAGGCGGACGGGGAGACCGAGGCCGACGGCGACGGAGTCGGGGACGGTGTCGGCGACGGGGTGGGGGAGGGCGTCGGCGTCGGGGTCGGCGAGGGGCTGGGGGCCACGACGGTGACCACGCCGGCCATCCCGGTGACGAACTTGCAGTGGTAGCGGAAGGTCCCCGCTCTCGTGAAGGTGTTCGACCAGCTCTGGGCGCCCCCGCCGAGGCAGAGGAGGCCCGCCGAGAGCGTTCCCGAGTCGAAGAGGCCATCATCGGAGCTGACGCTGTGGCAGGAGCCCACGACCGAGGGGGGGACCCTCCAGGTGACGGTGTCGTTCACCTGGATCGTCACCGACGACGGCAGGTAGGCGTTGTCGGTGAGCGTGAC
>DASXNO010000163.1:0-6121 GCA_036495025.1 Actinomycetota bacterium
GCGGAGGCGGTTGTCGAGCTGGAGCGCATCCAGTCCGTGTTCGTGCGCGCCGAGTCGTTCGCCTTCCTGCTGTTCTCGACCGACACCGCCGATCCCGCCCGCGGGGCGTTGCTGCAGCGGGTGGAGGAGCAGTCGACCGCGCTGTCCACCGAGGTGCTCTTCTTCGGGCTCGAGTGGGTGGCGGTCGACGACACCCGGGCCGAGGCCCTCCTCGCCGACCCGGCGATCGGCCCCCACCGCCACTTCCTGGCGTCCTCCCGCCGGTACCGGCCCCACCTCCTCTCCGAGCCCGAGGAGACGCTCATGGCCGAGAAGGCGATGACGTCGTCGTCTGCGTGGAGCCGGCTGTTCACCGAGCTCACCTCGGCCCTCAAGGTCCGCATCGACCCCGACGCCGAGCCGGTCGGCCTGGAGGAAGCGCTCTCGAAGCTCCAGCAGCCCGACCGGGAGATCCGCCGCCGCACCGCCGAGGCCCTGACCGAGGCGCTCCAATCGGAGCTGCGGACCCGTGCCTTCATCTTCAACACGCTGCTCCTCGACAAGGCCACCGAGGACCGCCGCCGCGGCTACCCGAGCTGGATCGCCGCCCGGAACCTCTCCAACGAGGCTTCGGATGCCTCGGTCCAGGCGCTGGTCGATGCCGTCATCGCCCGCTACGACATCCCGCAGCGGTACTACCGCCTGAAGGCCAAGCTGCTCGGGCTCGACCGTCTCGCCGACTACGACCGCATGGCGCCGATCCTGGCGACGTCCACCCCCACGTCCTGGGACGAGGCCAGGTCCATCGTGCTCGACGCCTACTCGTCGTTCTCACCCGTCACCGGTGCCATCGTGTCCGACTTCTTCGAGCGGCGCTGGATCGATGCCGCCGTGCGGCCGAACAAGCAGTCCGGAGCCTTCTGCGCCACGACGATCCCCGGGATCCACCCGTACGTGCTGCTGAGCTTCACGGGTGAGCGGCGGTCGGTGCTCACCCTCGCCCACGAGCTGGGCCACGGGGTCCATGGCGTGCTGGCGGGCGACCAGGGCCTCTTCAACGCCCAGACGCCGCTGACGCTGGCCGAGACGGCGTCGGTCTTCGGCGAGGCCCTCACCTTCCAGCGCCTGCTCGCCGCCGAGCCGGAAGCGGGCCGCCGGCTCGAGTTGCTCGTCGGCCGGCTGGAGGACGCCATCGCGACGACGTTCCGCCAGGTGGCGATGAACCGCTTCGAGGACGGCATCCACACCACCCGCCGCACCGGCGGCGAGCTCGCCCCCGACCGCTTCAACGAGCTGTGGCTGGGCGTGCAGCAGGCGATGCTCGGCGACGCCGTCGACATCACCGACGGGTACAAGATCTGGTGGAGCTACATCCCCCATTTCATCGGGGCACCGGGCTACGTCTACGCCTACGCGTTCGGCTACCTGTTCTCGCTCGCCATCTTCCGCCGCTACGAGCGGGAGGGGCCGGCGATCGTGGGACCCTACCTCGATCTGCTACGGGCCGGAGGTTCCGATACCCCGGAGGTGCTGGCCAAGATCGTGGGGCTCGACCTCGCCGACCCGGGATTCTGGGCCGAGGGCCTCGATGCGGTGGACCAGTTGCTCGCCGAGGCGGAGGCTCTCGCGGAGAAGACCGGCCGGACGTAGGCGCTCAGTTGGTGATCGTGAGCACGCCCCGCATCCCGTAGGCGTAGTGGCCCGGCAGGTGGCAGGCATAGACGAGCGATCGCTCTGCCGGATGGCGGGGGAAGGACACGACCGTGGACACCGTCCTGCCCGCCGGGGCCGACACCATGCCGGGCACCGACCCGTCGTGGACGAGGTCCGTCCCCGCCTCCTCCCGGTCCTGGACCGCCTGGTCGCCGAGGATGAACTCGTGGTCGATCGGGTCGGTGTTCGTGACGGTGAACCGCACGGTCTCCCCGGCCGCCACCGTGAGGCGGGCCGGGGAGAAGTGCGAGTAGTGGATCGTGACGGCGACCGTGTGGACGGCCGGGGCTCCCGTGGCAGCCGAGCAGGCGGGCAAGGTCCCGGTTGCCAGGAGCGCCACCAGGAGGACGGCGGACCGGCGCATCGTCACGCCCGAGCGCCGGGTCGCAACGTCCAGGCCCACGACCCGACGACGAGCAGCGCACCCAGCGCCGCGGCCGCCCAGATCCAGGCGACCCTGGAGCCGGCGGGCAGGGGAGCGGGGGCGACGCCGTCCGGCAGCCCCGCGGCGGCGGGCGACGGAGCTGCCCGGCCGGTGGCATCGACGGCCAGGTCGTAGTGCAGGTTGACCGCCGGGGTGTTGACCTGCAGGTAGCTCAGGTACATGCCGGTCTGCGGGATCCAGCCCATGCCCTGGTCGGACCGGAGGTCGCTGATCAGGCTCGCCGAGCCGGGCTCGCTGCGGGACAGCGTCAGCCCGGTCGTGGACGTGCTGCCGGAGCCGGCGGCTGCCGGGGCGGGCAGCATCGAGGGCCGCTGGTCGGTCAGCAGGAAGACGTCGGCCTGGATGAATTCGGAGGGCTGCTTGCCGAGGCCGAGGATCGCCAGGGGAACCCAGGGATTGGAGGTCGGGATGGAGATGTGGATAGGGGTCGCGCCCCCCTGCCCCAGGCCCTGCGCCTTCGCAGCCGCGGCATCGAACTTGGCGGCGAGGAAGATCGGCGAGCGGCTGGCGTAGAAGTCGAGCAGGGCGGGAGCATCCGGTGGCAACGAGAAGCCGTTGTCCCGTGCCCAGGTGCCGACCGAGGCGCCCGCACCCTTCAGCACCGTCAGGTCGAGGGCGTCGACCCGCACCTGCTGGAGGACTTCGGCTGGGGCAGCGGCGGCTCCGGCGGCATCCTTCTGGAAGAGGCCGGCGGTCGGCGTCGGCGGGGTGACCTCCTTCACGAGGCGCTGCAGGGTCCAGTTCCCGCCCTTCTCAACCTTGGTGGGAACGCCGGGCAGGGGGATGATCGAGCCGAAGTTGCCGGTGCCGCCGGTGAAGCTGAAGGCCGTCACGTAGTGCTCGATGCCGTCGTGGTAGCCGGCCAGGGTCGTGGTCTTCACGAGACTGACCCCGCCGTTCGGCCCGATCAGCCCACCGCAGGCGAGGGCCGGACCCGCAACCATGAGCACCAGGACCAGCCACACCACTGCGCCGACCACTGCCGGGACACTCCGTCGCATGCGCCGCCTCGCTTTCCGTTGTCGTCAATGGACGACGGCTTAGACGGGCTCCGGCCGGCACGAAGTTCCCGAGGCCTGGTCGGATCTTGCTCGCTCAGCGAGCAAGATCCCGCCATCCCTGCCGGAGCGACGCCCACATGCTCGACAGGCGCGCCCGGATCCGCGAGCCTTGCGCGGTGAGACTGCTCCGGCTCGCCCTCGTCCTCGTCCTGATCGTCGCTCTCCTCGGCGAGGTGGCCTATCGCCTCCTGCTCCAGACGGAATTCGTCGCTGCGGCGGCGGCCAGGGATCCCCAAGCGCAGAACGTGTCGGCGAGCATCGGGTTCCCGCTGACGCCCGGTCTGGCGCTCCACCGCACCGCCCGGGTCACCGTGACGGAACACCAGGTTCCCCTCGGGTCGGTGAAGGCGGACGCGCTCGTCGCGCGGGGGACGGGGGTGCACGTCAAGATGCTCTCGTCGCTCACGGCCCGCAGGGCCGAGGTGACGTCGGTCGACAAGGTCGACTTCTCGGCAGACATCAGTCAGGCGGAAGCGTCACGGACCCTGCCCGCCGGCTACGCCTACGTCTTTCAGGCCGACCGGGTGATCATGAAGGGTCCCGGGACCACCCTGACCGGGCGCTTCGAGGTCCGTGCGCCGGCGCAGGTCATCTTCATCCTTCCGGGACTCCAGACCCCCCCGGTGCTCACCTTCTCGGGATATCCCTTCTCGCAATGCGTCACGGGCGTCAAGGTCGTGCCCGGGAAGGCGACGATCGCCTGCTCGAAGCCAGGGCCCGGAGCCAACCTGTTTGCGCACCCCTAGCTGGACCGAATTGTCGCCATTTGAGGTCCGCTGGACGTGAGAGGACTCTAATAGGGGTTTGGGACGATTGTTCCCCACATTCTGGATTGGATGTGCCAAAGTAACCAGGAGATTCGAGTCTTCTCTTGGGGGAAATTTTTGAAGGTTCTCATCGTCAACGAGAACGCGCTCGTCTCGCAGGCCATGCGGGCGATTCTCGAGTCGCATGACTTCGAGGTGTCTTTGTGCGCATATGCACTGCAAACTCGAGCTGAGCAGCCAGGCATTCCGGGCCATACGCGCCCTGACGTTGCCCTGGTCGATATCCGGGTACCCGACTCCGGGGGGATCGAGGCGGGCAGGCGGATCATCCGGGACCACCCCATGGCCAAGGTCCTGGCGTTGACAGCCCAGGAGGACACCGGCGTGCTCACCGCCGCCTCCCAGGCCGGGTTCCACGGTTGGGTCTTGAAGGATGCATCGGTGTCGCAACTCGTCAGATCGATCCGGGGGGCGCTCGAGGGCAGGATCGAACAGCCGGTGCGGGGCACCACGCAGCGTCCGAACCGGCTGCATTCCCCGGCGGAGCGCGACGCCGCCCTGCTCGCCCAGCACCTCACCCGCCGAGAGCGGGAGGTACTTGGCCTCCTCGTCGAGGGCGAAAGCAGCCAGTCGATCTCGCACGCGCTCTCGCTGAGCTCCCACACCGTGCGGACGCACATCCAGAACATCCTGACCAAACTGCAGGTGCACTCCCGCTTCGAGGCAGTCTCGTTTGCCCTCCGCTTCGACATGAAGCTCGAGCCATCGCGCTTGGGCGTCGGTAAAGGCGGGGGCGAAGGAGCGGCCTGAAACAACACCCGGCGTCAAGCACTTCCTGGCCGAGGAAAATCCCGCCCCACCCCCCAGGCGGCCGTTGTTCAACGAGTTCGAAGGAGGGGGATCTGTGATTGGGAACCAGAATGGTCCGGGTAAGCGGCGCGCGACACGCGACCGAATGTTCCGGGTTTTGAGCCGCCTTGTGGTGGTGCCGGCTTTGGTCATGGCGATGTTCGGACTGATCCTGTCCGCGCTTCCGGCTGCTGCCAGCTGCAGTTCGTGCACCATTTGGAATCCTGCCACGCAACCGACCGGGCAGTCCTCCTTCTTTGAACCCCGCGGGGTCGAGCTGGGGCTCACATTCACCACCGATGTACCCGGCTTCGTGACGGCACTCCGCTTCTACAAGGACCCCTCGATGTCGGGCACCCACATCGGTCACCTCTGGGACCCGAGCGGAAACAAGCTGGCAGAGGCGACCTACTCCGAGACCGCCTCCGGATGGCAGCAGGTGAACCTCTCCACGCCCGTGGCGATCACGCCGAACACAACGTACGCGACCTCGCTCTTCGTCCCGAACGGTCAGTACATCGCCACGACGTTCTGGCCCTACTCGACCAACAATCCCCCGTTGCACGGCACCGGCGGGGCCTTCGCCGACCCCGCCACTCCTCCGGGGCAGTTCCCCAGTACGACCTCACTGAACAATGCCAACTACTGGGTCGACCTCGTGTTCCAGCCGGAGAATGCAGACCTGTCGATCGTGAAGAGTGCGCCCGGACTGCTGCTCCTCAGCGACCGCCTGACCTATTCGATCAGGGTCTCCAACGCGGGACCCACGGGCGCCACGGGCGTGACCGTGAGCGATCCCCTGTCGAGCCGGGTGAGGTTCGTCTCCGCGGTCGCCAGCCAGGGCAGCTGCGCTCAGGCCGCCGGAACGGTCACGTGCTCGCTGGGCTCCTTGGCGGTGGGAGCAAAGGTCACGGTGACGATAACGGTCGACCCGATCCTGCTGGGGACCGTGAACAACACCGCCACGGTGAAGGGGAACGGCACGGACCCGAAGCCCAGCAACAACAGCTCCTCGGTCAGCACCCTGGTGCTGCTCTCGCTGCTCTAACGGAGCTCCCATCGACAACGGAGGGGCCGGGAGTTTCCCGGCCCCTCCTGTTTCCTGGGTTCAGCGTCCTTGCTCAGGCGGCAGACAGGCCTCCGCCGGGGCCGACGCGCCACCGGAGCCCGCAGGCACAGACCAGAGCCTCCGCAGGGCCCTGGGGCAGTCGCTCGCCGCACGTGCAGACCCAGCCCAGGAACCGGGCGGGGTTGCCGGCGACGAGGGCGTGCGGGGCGACGTCGCGCGCGACGACTGCGCCGGCTGC
>DASXNO010000164.1:0-14745 GCA_036495025.1 Actinomycetota bacterium
AGCCGCTCCGGGGCATCCTTCCGGTCACGGGCGTTCTTCCGTGACAACAAGTTCTACGTGCTGTTCGGCGGTACGTCGAAAACGGAGGATCCCCACCCGAATTACGACCGGCTGCTCCAGACCTTTCAGTGGACGTCCTGACCCACGTCCTCCGTGGGGCCGGCCGTGGGGCCGGCGAGCACCCGGAAGGCGGCGGCGGTCGTGACCCCGTAGGCGAGGTGGATGCTCAGGTCCTTGGCGAGCGTCGGAGCGTCGTACTCCCAGATCGGCTTGTAAAGGCCGAGGGCCGGGAGCACCACATAGCCCGAGGCCCACACGATGGTGCCCCAGAGCAGGCCGTCGCGGATCCGCCGCGCGCCGAGCGACCCGGCGAGCACGCCGTAGGCGGCCCCCCAGCCGATCCCGGTGGCCCAGTGCGCTGCGTTGTTGGCCAACCTGGCCTTGTCCGGCTTCAGCTCCCGTTGCGCCACACCGTCGAACAGGCGCTTGGCCAGCTTGGCGGGGACGGGGGCCGAGTCCCAGTTGTCCAGGCCCTCCGAGGTCTCCCAGGCCAGGAACGGCTGGGTGCCGCCCCCGCGGCGGTACTGGGCGTACTGGGCGCTGTCCATGGCGGCCGTCCCGGCGGCCCCGGCGAGCGCGCCGCGCACGATGGCCCCGAGTGGGCTCAGGCATCCCCTGCGACGTCCCCCCGGTCCCATGGGTGACTTCTACCCGTTGCAGGCGTGGCTGTCCAGCCGGGGTCCCGCTTCGGGGCGCCCGGGCTCCTTCAGGGAGCCGAGGCCTCCGCAGCCTCGAGGATCCGCAGCTCCATCCGCGCCCTGAGCTGGGCAAGGTAGCGACCCCGGGTCGGGCCGATGCTGCCGATCGGCATGCCGGTCGCCGCCGAGATCTCCTCGTAGCTGGGCGGCGGGTCGGCGAAGAGGAGCCGGAGCAGCGTCTGGGCCTTGGCCGGCAGCTCGGAGAACGCCTCCCAGAGCTCGCCGTCCCGTTCGAGGGCGAGGACCCGGTGGTCGGGAGCCACTGCCGGATCGGTGTCGGGGACCTCGGTGAGGAAGACGTCGTCGCTCGGGACGGCCCGCTGGTTCTGGCGGATCATCCGCAGGCACTCCCGCCCCGCGGTCGTCGCGAGCCAGGCCCCGATGCGCTCGGGCTCACGGACCTTGTGGATGTGCTCTGCGAGGCGCATCCACGTCGTCTGGCTCACGTCGGCGCTGTCGGCGTTGCTGATGCGGTAGCCGCGGATCACCGACCAGACGAGGCCAGCGAAGTGGTCGACGAGTCTCGACCACGCTGTCTCGTCGCCGGTGGCCGCCGCTGCGACCAGTCCTGCAACCCGTCCCGCTTCGTCGCTTTCCATGAAAGAAACATTTCAAATTGGACTAGGCAGCGCATCGGGGGAACGCCCTATTTCGCGCCGCTGGTACTACCTAGTTCGGGTCCTCGGCGCCCGGTTGGTGCGCGGGCGGTCGCCCTTGCGCCTGTCCCGGCCCTTCCGGCAAGCTGGACGCATGACCGAGCGGGTGCTGGGCGGCTACGTCCTGCACGAGGTCCTCGGCTGGGGCGCGGTGGGCCAGGTGCACCGCGCGACGGATCCCGGGGGCGGTCAGGTGGCGGTCAAGATTCTCCGCCCCGAGCTGACGCACGACCCGGAGGTGGTCGGTCGCTTCCTGCGGGAGCGGAGCATCCTGGCCGCGATCGACGATCCCCGGGTCGTCAAGGTCCGGGACCTCATCGAGGAACCCGGGACCCTCGCGATCGTCACCGACTTCGTGGCCGGGCCGAACCTGCGGGGCTACCTCGCCGGTGCGACGCTGCCCCCGGCCGAGGCCGTTCGCCTGATCGTCCAGGTCCTGGAGGGCCTGACGGCGGTGCACGCTGCGGGGGTGGTCCATCGGGACGTGAAGCCGGAGAATGTCCTCGTCGATACGACGGCGACCCCGCCGCAGGCCCGGCTGAGCGACTTCGGCATCGCCAGGCTCACCCGCGGCCCGTCGCTCACCCGCCTGACCGGCCTGATCGGTACGCCCGGGTACCTGGCTCCGGAGCTGAGCGAGCGGGAGCACGCCACGCCCGCCGCCGACGTGTACAGCGCCGGGATGGTGCTCTACGAGCTCGTGACGGGCACGACGCCGTTTGCCACCGGCGTGGACCCGGTGGCGGTCCTGCTCGCGGCCCGGGAGAAGGTGCCGGGGCGCGTCCCCGGCTTTCCGGACCCTCTGTGGGAGGTGTTCGTCTCCATGATCGCCCGAGCCCCCGGCGACCGGCCGGACGCCGCCGGGGCGGCCAGGGCGCTCGGGGCGGTGGCAGCCGGGCTCCGGGGCCTGCCGGCCCTGCCGAGGCTCGAGCGCCCGCCCGACCCTGCGGTGCCCGAGCCGCAACGGGCAACGCTGACCTCCCCCGCCCGTGCCCGCACGGCTCCACACCCCGGTGCCGGCCCCGGAGAGGAGTCCCCGGGAGGCGCTGGCCGGCACCTCCCCCGGCGCCGGCGTGCGATCGTCGTGGCGCTCGCCGCGGTGGTGGCAGTCGCCGGGTCGGTGGTGGCGGTGGCCCTCACGCGGGCCACGCCTGCCAGCAGCGTGGCGTTCCCGCTCACCGTCCTCGGCGGCACCGTGGCTGCGGGCCGCACCTGGAGGCTCGAGGGTGCCGTCCTGACCGGCCAGGTCACCCTGGCCAACGCCGGGTCGAGCACGCAGACGGTCGTCTACGACGAGGTCATCCCCACGTCCGTCGCCCACTCGGCGAGCGCCCTGCGTCACGTGCAACCTCCGGCCTCCGAGGTCGTCGAGAACGACCCCGTCCTGCGATTCACGTTCACCGACGTCGCCCCCGGGCAGAGCCGGAGCCTGTCGTACCAGGCGACGGTCCCGGGCTCCGGACCGCCAGCCGGGCGCCTGGGCCGGTTGGTCGCCGACCAGGTGAGGGCGGAGAGCGCCTACCTGGCCCGGACGAACCTTGCCGTCCGGCAGCTCACCGCCCTCGACCTCAGCCCTGCCAGCGTTGCGATCGCCGTCGGTGCTTCCCAGGACCTCGTGCTGTCGGGGACCATGAATGACGGGTCGGCGGCCCCGCCGGCCGCCCTGGGCGCGTCCTGGACCTCGTCGCGGCCCGACATCGCGGCGGTCACCTCCGGCACGGTGCACGCCCTCGCCCAGGGCACGGCGACCGTCCGGGCACTGGTCGGCGCCTACGCCGCCTCGTCGACGATCACGGTCACCGGCGCGACCGCGCCCTCGCCCTCCGGGTCCCCGGGGGGTGGCGTGCCGCGTCCGCCTGCGGCGAGCCCGACCCCGGCTCCGCCGGGTCCGACGGCCGGCCGGTCCCCGCCGGCGACCGGAAACCCAACGCCCCTGCCGAGCCCGACGCCACTGCCGGGCTCGTCGGGCCGGGGCGGCCCACCGCCGCCTCCTCCACCGCCCCCGAACCGGACGGCCGTCACCAGCTACGACCGGACGGCCCCCGGCGCGCCGTACTGGGGAAGCTCCCCGTACGGCTACCAGTCGTTCACGGCGCAGTCGAATACGCTGACGTATGTGGGCGTGACGTGGGGGAGTGCGAACTACCAGCCGGGAGCGCCGGTCGGCGGCGCCACGACCCGTATCCGGGTCTGCAGCGGGATCGGGGCGCCCGGAGCCTCGGACGTCGCCTGCAACGGCCAGCTAGCCGACGTGGCAGCCCCGGTCGTGAACTACGGGACCAGCGCCGCCGACATCGGTGACGTCGCCGTCACGCCCGGCGCCACCTACTACGTCGTCTACACGGCGCCTGCGGGGTCCTGGGACCTGTTCTGGTGGAGCTGCACGCCTTCGTGCCCCAACGCGGGACGCAACAGGGCCGCGCTCAGCGACCAGAACCAGATGGTCGTGAGGGGATACAACCGGTGACCGGATCGGCGGAAGTTAGTCGTTGTTCGCGCGTATGCGCGCGATCTGCTCCTGGCCTCCCGGCGGAGGCGCCCTAGGTGTTCACCGGCATCGTCGAGGAGGTCGGGCGGGTCGTCGCTGCGGCGCCGCTGCGGCTCGAGGTGGCCTGCGGGTTCGGCGACCTCGGCATCGGCGACTCGATCGCGGTCAACGGCGTCTGCCTCACCGTCATGGAGCTTGCCGACCTGGGCGACGAGATCACCTTCGCCGCCGAGCTCTCGGAGGAGACCCTGGCCCGGACCTCCCTCGGCACGCTGAAGGGCGGGAGCCCCGTCAACCTCGAGCGCCCCGTCCCGGCGGGAGGCCGCCTCGGGGGCCACGTCGTCCAGGGCCACGTCGACGGGACGGGCCTCGTCAGCGCCCTCGACCCTCAGGAGGGCTCGGTCGTCATGTGGATCCAGGCTCCCCACGGACTCCGGCGCTATCTTGTGGAAAAGGGATCGGTGGCGGTGGAGGGCGTGAGTCTCACGGTGGCGGGTCTGCAGGAGGGTGCCTTCAGTGTGGCGCTCATCCCGCACACGCTCACCGCGACGACGCTCCACGCCAAGGCGCCCGGCGACGTCGTCAACCTCGAGGTCGATATCCTCGCCAAGTATGTGGAATCGCTCCTTCGGGAGCGCGGGCCCGAGGCGCCGGATAAGGGGCCCGAGGCGCCCCTCAAGGCGCCGGACAGGGGGAGCGGAGAGCAATGAGCTTTGCCACCATCGAGGACGCGCTCGCCGACATCGCCGCCGGCAAGATGATCATCGTCGTCGACGACGAGGAGCGGGAGAACGAGGGGGACTTCATCACCGCCGCCGAGACGGTCACCCCCGAGCAGGTCAACTTCATCGCCCGGGAGGCCGGGATCCAGCTCTGCGTGGGCCTCACCCGGGACCGGTTCGAGCAGCTCTCGATCCCGATGATGGTGGCGGACAACACCGCCCCCCATCAGACGGCCTTCGGGGTCTCCGTTGACCTGAAGGTGCCCCAGCACACCGGGTCCAGCGCCTTCGACCGGGCGGCCGCCATCCGGGCGCTGGCCCACCCCGACACCAGGCCCAACGACCTCGTCCGGCCGGGCCACGTCTTCCCGCTCCGGGCGGTGGACGGCGGGGTGCTGCGGCGGTCCGGCCACACGGAGGCTGCGGTCGACCTCGCCCGCCTCGCGGGCCTGCAGCCCGCCGGGGTCCTCGCCGAGATCGTCCACCCCGACGGGACGATGGCCCGGGTGCCCTATCTCCAGGAGGTGGCGCTGCGCCACGGATTGAAGATCGTCACCATCAAGGACCTCATCGCCTACCGCCACCAGCGGGAGCGCCTCGTCGAGCCGGTGTCGAGCGCCCGGATGCCCACCGCCTTCGGGGAGTTCACCTGCCACGTGTACCGCTGCCTCACGGACGGCCAGGAGTACGTCGCCTTCGTGAAAGGCGAGGTCGACGGCAAGCCGGACCTCCTCGTGCGGGTCCACTCGCAGTGCCTGACGGGGGACGTCTTCCAGTCCGCCCGCTGCGACTGCGGCGCCCAGCTCCGGGAGGCGATGCTGCGCATCGAGGAGGCGGGGGAGGGCGTCCTGCTCTACATCATGGCCCACGAGGGCCGGGGCATCGGCCTGATGCACAAGATCCGGGCCTACAGCCTCCAGGAGCAGGGCCGGGACACCGTTGAGGCCAACCGGGAGCTCGGCTTCAAGCCCGACCTGCGGGACTACGGCCTCGGGGCGCAGGTGCTCGCCGACCTCGGCGTCACGTCGATGCGCCTCATGACCAACAACCCCGCCAAGTATGCCGGCCTCGAGGGCTACGGCCTGTCGATCTCCGAGCGCGTGCCGCTCGAGACCCACCCGACGCCCCAGAACATCGCCTACCTCCGCACCAAGCGGGACCGCCTCGGCCACCTGCTCGAGGGGCTGGACACGTGAGGCACCTCCAGGGCGACCACGACGGCAGCACCCTCCGCATCGGCGTGGTGGTCAGCCGGTTCAACGAGTCGGTGACCGAGGCGCTGCTCAAGGGGGCGCTGGAGGGCCTCACCGAGGCGAAGGTGCCGCCGGACGGGGTGACGATCGCCTCGGTGCCGGGGGCCTTCGAGCTGGCCGGCGCCGCGAGCAGGCTCGCCGCCGGCGGGACGGTCGACGCCGTCGTCTGCATCGGGGCAGTGATCCGGGGCCAGACCGATCACTTCACGTTTGTCGCCGCAGCCGCCCAGGAGGGCATCCTCCGGGTGAGCATCGACACCGGTATCCCGATCATCTTCGGCGTGCTCACGACGGACGACTACGAGCAGGCGGAGGACCGTGCCGGAGGTGCGGCCGGCAACAAGGGGTACGAGGCGGCCCTCGACGCGGTCGAGATGGCGAACCTGTACCGCAGCCTGGAGCCCCCCGGGGATCTACAGGACCCTGCCACGTAGGGTCGGGTCCGGGAGGGGGTCCGCCCGAGGCCGGGGCCGGATATCCGGTACGATCGAGCGTCATGCTGAAGCTCGTCATCCCCAAGGGAAGCCTCGAGGCCCAGACGCTGGCCCTCTTCGAGGCCGCCGACATCCGGCTCGTGCGCGGCAGCGACCGCGACTACCACGGGAGGGTCGACGACCCGCGCATCGGGCAGTTCTCGTTGCTGCGGCCCCAGGAGATCCCTCGCTACGTCGAGGACGGGTTCTTCGACCTCGGCCTGACGGGCCTCGACTGGGTGCTCGAGACGGGGGCCACCGTGGCTACCGTGGCCGAGCTCCCGTACTCCAAGGCCTACGTGGGGGGGCGGGTCCGCATCGTCGTGGCGGTGTCCGAGGCCTCCGGGATCGACGAGCCACACCAGATCAAGCCGGACTCCCGGATCTCGACCGAGTACGTGGAGCTGACCCGGCGCTACTTCGAGGAGCTCGGCATCCCGGTCAAGATCTTCCTCTCCTACGGCGCCACCGAGGCGAAGGTGCCCACGATCGTCGACGCGGTCGTGGAGGTGACCGACACGGGGAGCACGCTGCGCCGCCACGGCCTCAAGGTGATCCACACCATCCTGGAGTCGCCGACACTGCTGATTGCCAATCCGGCGGCGTATGCGGACCCGGCCAAGCGCCAGGCCATCGAGGAGCTGAAGATCCTGATCATGGGGGCCATCAACGCCCGGGGCAAGGTCCTCATGAAGCTGAACGTGCCGGGCCAGTACCTCCAGGCCGTCCTGGACACCCTTCCGTCGATGCGCGCTCCCACGGTCTCCCAGCTGGCCGACCAGGCCTACTACGCGGTCGAGAGCGTCGTCGAGAAGAGCGTGGTGAACGTCCTGATCCCCAGGCTGAAGAGCATCGGCGCGACGGACATTCTCGAGCTGTCGATCACCAAGATCGTCGAGTAGGCCAGCGTCGCATTGACAGCGCTGCTGACACCGGCCAGGATGCCCGGTACGATACGTCCAGCCCTGAAGGCTGTTGTGCGGGGCGTGCACAGGTGCTACCTTCATCCGATGGTGAATCCGGTGCCGGCGCCCCCGGGCGCAGCCTCGAGGCGCCGGGTACGTGGTGGACGTTAGGGAGGTCTATGGCGGGAATTGAGCCCTCTCGCGGAGGGAGTGGATTTCGATCGTAGCTGAGTACCGGATCAACGACCGTATTCGGTCCCCCCAAGTGCGAGTTGTCGGGCACGACGGCCAGCAGGTCGGAATCATGCCGACTGCGACGGCCCTGGCTCGGGCGAAAGAACTGGACCTCGATCTGGTGGAGGTCGCCCCTCAGGCAGACCCCCCTGTGGTCCGGATCATGGATTTCGGCAAGTGGAAATACGAGCAGGACGTCCGGGCCAAGGAGTCGCGCAAGAAGCAGTCCCAGGTCATCGTCAAGGAGATGAAGTTCCGGCCGAAGATCTCCGACCACGACTTCAGCATCAAGAAGGGCCACGTCGAGCGGTTCCTCGACGAGGGCGACAAGGTCAAGGTCACCATCATGTTCCGGGGCCGTGAGATGGCCCACACCGAACTGGGTGCCAAGCTTCTCGACCGCCTGGCCAGGGAACTGGGTGAGATCTCGCAGGTCGAGGCCGCTCCGAAGCAGGACGGACGCAACATGACGATGGTGCTGTCGCCGGTGAAGCGGGTCGTCAAGCCGGCCCCGAAGGAGGGCCAGCAGCGGGGCTCCTCGGGGGAGCGGCCGGCGCCGCCGGCGGTGCCCGCCGACGTAGGGAGCACGGCCGGGTCCTCAGGGGGACCGGGCAACGTTCCCGTCGCCGGGTCGGTGGCCGGGGAGGCAGCCGGCAACGGTGCCGGCAAGGTGGAGAAGGCAGGAGCGTAGGGGAGAGGAAAGCGATGCCGAAGATGAAGACGCACCGCGGTGCCGCCAAGCGGCTGAAGCGGACGGGCACGGGCAAGTTCGTGCGGGCACAGGCGGGAGTCCGCCACCTCCTCGAGCACAAGTCGGGGAAGCGGAAGCGCCGCCTGCAGCGCGAGGCCGTCCTCTCGCCCGGCGATGCGCGCCGGGCCCGGAAGCTGCTGGGAGACTAGAGCCATGGCACGAGTGAAGCGGGGCGTTCACAAGCGCAAGCACCGCCGCAAGGTCCTTGAGGCGGCAGCGGGCTACCGCGGCGTCCGGAGCCGCCATTTCCGGGCAGCCAAGGAGCAGATGCTGCACTCCCTCACCTACGCCTACCGGGACCGCCGTGACCGCAAGGGCCAGTTCCGCCGCCTGTGGATCGCCAAGATCAACGCCGGGGCACGCTCCCACGGCATGTCCTACAGCCGGTTCATGGAGGGCCTGCACCGGGCAGGGGTCGAGGTCGACCGCAAGGTGCTCGCCGAGATGGCGGTCGAGGACCGCCAGGGCTTCGCCGCCCTGGTCGAGGTGGCCCGTGAGCACGCCCACACCCCCGCCGGGCCGTCCAGGTCGGAGTCGGTCGAGGAGCCAGCGTAGCGCCAATCCGGCGGCTCCCCGGGTGATCACGAGCGTTCGCAACGGGCTGGTGCAGCGGGCACGCAAACTGCGCAGGCGAGGGATGCGCGACCGGGCGCGGGAGTTCCTGGTCGAGGGCAGCAACGGCATCGAGGGAGCGCTGGAATCAGGACGCAGGTTGGAGGTCCTCTTCGTGTCTCGTCCCACAGGGGCGACATCCCAGGGCGCAACATCCCGGGGCGCGACATCCCAGGGCGCGGCGTCGCCGGGAGGGGAAGGCCAGTTCGACGGCCTGGTCGAGACGGCCCGCTCGGCACGCGTGCCGATCTTCGAGGTGTCGCCGGAGGTCATGCAGGCGATCTCCGACGCCGAGACGCCGCCGGGAGCGGTGGCGATCGCTCCCTTTGTGGACGTCGACCCCACCCAGCTCCTCGACTCGGGCTCCGACCTGTTCGTGGTCCTCGCCGAGGTGCGCGATCCCGGCAATCTCGGTACGATCCTGCGCACCGCCCGGGCGGCGGGAGCCGGCGGCGTCTTTCTCACCGAGGGGACCGTGGACGTCTACAACCCCAAGGTCGTCAGGGCGTCGGCGGGGGCACTCTTCCACCTGCCCGTCGCCAGGGAGGTTGCTGTACCCTGGGTTTTGGCCGAGTTGGGGGGCAGGCACATCCGGCGGGTTGCCGCCGACCCATCCGCCACGGCAAGCTACGACGAGGTGGACATGCGGGGTCCGAGCGCTCTCGTCTTCGGCAATGAGGCCTGGGGGCTGCCCGGGGAGGCAGTGGCGGTGGTGGACGAACGGGCGTCGATCCCGATGAGGGCCTCGGCGGAGTCGCTGAATGTCGGCGTCGCCGCGGCGGTGTTCCTCTTCGAGGCGGTGCGGCAGAGGAGAAGGCGTTGAGCTCGCTGGAGGAGATCGTTGCCCGGCTGCGCGACGCGGTGATCGTCCTCGATGCCCAGCGCCACATCACGGGCTGGTATGGGGCCGCCCCGCGGATGCTCGGCTGGTCCGAGGACGAGGTCCTCGGGAAGCCCGTCGACGATCTCCTCCAGCCGAAGGATGCCAACGGCAACCCCACCTGCATCGGTCCCGCCGATCCAACGCTCGTGCTCGGCATCACGACGGGGACGCCCGAGCAGGAGTTCCTCGTCGAGACCAACGGGCGCCCCGAGCTCTGGCTCGGGGCCTGCTGCAGCTTCGAGCGGGACGGCGGCGGCTCGATCGATCGCATCACCGTCGTCGCCCGGGACATCACCCGGCGCAAGCGGATCGACATGGCGAAGTCCGAGGTGATCTCGGCGGTCGCCCACGAGCTGCGGTCCCCGCTCACCTCGGTGAAGGGCTTCACCTCGACGCTGCTGCACCGCTGGGACCGCTTCGACGACGAGACGAAGAAGCACCTGCTCGTCACGATCGAGAGCGATGCCGACCGGGTCACGCGGCTGATCGGAGAGCTCCTCGACGTGAGCCGCATCGAGGCCGGTCGCCTCGAGCTGCGCCGGTACCCGATCGACATCACGGAGATCGCGGAGAAGGTGACCGGCCGCCTGGCGCCGACGGCGACCCACCACGAGCTGTCGATGGCCTTCCCGTCGGATTTCCCCCCGGTCTTCGGCGACCCCGACAAGCTGGAGCAGGTGCTCACCAACCTCGTCGAGAACGCGACGAAGCACACCGACGCCGGTCAGGTTCACATCACCGGCGTCGTCGAGGACTCCAAGGTCCGCATCAGCGTCGCCGACCAGGGCGAGGGCATCCCCAGGGAGCACCGCCTCGCGGTCTTCGGCAAGTTCTTCCGCCGCCACGGTGGTCGCCCGGGCTCGCCCTCGGGGACCGGCCTGGGCCTGTTCATCTCGAAGGGCCTCGTCGAGGCCCACGGGGGCCGCATCTGGGTCGAGGGCAGCGACGGCGGCGGGGCCGTGTTCACGTTCACGCTGCCGGTTGCCCTGCTCAGCGAGCTCGAGGTCGGTCCCCTCCCCGACTCCCCCAACGCGGCGGGAGGCCCCAAGGCCTGAGGGCACGCGCTGCTATCCTCGGTGCGCATGCCCATTGACGAAGCGATCACCAAGCTCGAGGCCCTCCGGGCCGAGGCCCTCGCGGCCATCGAGGCCGCGCCGGATGCCGCCGCGCTGCGCGACACCGAGATCCGCTACCTCGGCCGCAAGGGCCCGCTCGCCGCTGTTCTCTCCACCCTCGGCGGGATGGAGCCCCAGGAGCGCAAGGAGATCGGGATGGTCGCCAACGCGGCCCGCACGGCCCTGGAGTCGGCGGTCGCCGGGCGGCGT
This sequence comes from Actinomycetota bacterium, assembly GCA_036495025.1. Taxonomy (GTDB): domain Bacteria; phylum Actinomycetota; class CADDZG01; order JAHWKV01; family JAOPZY01; genus JAOPZY01. The sequence goes on from DASXNO010000164.1 coordinate 11,061, forward strand.
GGCTCGCTCGACTCGGACGAGGCCGCCCGCCGCCTCGAGTCGGAGCGCGTCGACGTCACGCTGCCGGGCCGCAAACCGCCGCTCGGGCACCTGCACCCGATCACCCAGGTGATCGACGAGATCGTCGACGTCTTCGTCGGCCTCGGGTTCAAGGTCGCCGACGGTCCGGAGGTCGAGAGCGACTACTACAACTTCGAGGCCCTCAACATGCCCCGGGACCACCCGGCCCGGTCGATGTTCGACACGCTCTACGTCGAGCCCAACGACTACGGCCAGCCGGTGCTGCGGACCCACACCTCCCCGATGTGGGTGCGCGCGATGGAGGAGGCCGCCCCCCCGCTCTACGTGACGATGCCGGGCAGGGCGTACCGCCGCGACGTGGCGGACCCCACGCACCTCGCGGGCTTCCACCAGATCGACGGGCTGGCCGTCGACAAGGGCATCTCCTTCGCCGACCTGAAGGGCAGCGTCGAGGTCTTCGCCAAGGCGCTCTTCGGCCCCCAGCAGCGTATCCGGATGATCCCGCACTACTTCCCCTTCACGGAGCCCTCCGCCGAGGTCTACGTCTCCTGCTTCAACTGCGACGGCAGCGGCTGCCGGGTCTGCGGCAGGGAGGGGTGGATCGAGATCATGGGGGCGGGGATGGTCCATCCCAACGTCTTCAAGGCGGTGGGGTACGAGCCGGACGTCACGGGCTTCGCCTTCGGTATGGGCATCGAGCGCATCGCCCTGCTGCGGTGGTCGATCGGCGACATCCGGTGGCTCGTCGAGAACGACATCCGGCTGCTTTCGGGGTTCTAGGAGGGAAGGGTTCTCGATGCTGGTGCCGCTGTCGTGGCTCGCAGACTACGTCGTCATCGACCGCGATGCCGACTCGCTCGCGGCCGCGCTCACCTCGGCCGGGCTGAAGGTCGAGGCCATCCACCGGCCCGGGGCCGACATCGAGGGGGTCGTCGTCGGCGAGGTCACGGCGATCATGCCCCACCCCAACGCCGACAAGCTGCTGGTCGTCGAGGTCACCACCGGCGTGTCGGCCCGGCGCATCGTGTGCGGGGCCCACAACTTCAAGGTCGGCGACAAGGTGCCGGTGGCCCTGCCGGGCGCCCGCCTGCCGGGCGACGTCACGATCGGCCGGGCCATCATCCGGGGCGAGGTCTCGGAGGGGATGCTGTGCTCGGCCCGGGAGCTGGGGGTCGCCGACGACCACTCGGGCATCCTCGTGCTGCCGCCGGACGCCGAGCTGGGGGCCGAGGTCACCAAGGTCCTCGGCCTCGACGACGTCATCCTCGACATCGAGGTCACCACGAACCGCCCGGACGCCATGAGCCTGCTCGGCATCGCCCGGGAGGTCGCCGCCATCACCGGTGGCCACGTCACCTTCCCCGCCCTGCGGATGAACCGGCCGACGCCCGGCAGCCCTCCGGTCGAGGAGCTCGCTCAGGTCACCGTCCAGGACCCTGCCGGCTCCCCCCGCTACCTTGCCCGCGTGATCACCGGGGTGACGCCCGGCCCGTCGCCGGAGTGGGTCGCCAAGCGCCTGACGGCGGCCGGGGTCCGGCCGATCTCCAACGTCGTCGACGCCACCAACTACGCCCTGCTCGTCACCGGCCACCCCATGCACGCCTTCGACCTCGACACGCTGTCGGGGTCGAAGATCGTTGTGCGGCGGGCGGCCGAGGCCGAGACGCTCGTCACCATCGACGGCGTCACCCGGGAGCTCGTCGCCGACGACCTCGTCATCGCCGACGCCGAGGCGCCGGTGGCCCTCGCCGGCATCATGGGCGGCAGGGACACCGAGGTGTCCGATTCGACGACCCGGATCCTCCTCGAGTCGGCGTACTTCGACCCTGCCTCGGTGCTGCGGAGCTCGAAGCGCCACGGGCTGCGGTCCGAGGCCTCCGCCCGGTTCGAGCGGGGCGCCGACCCGAACAACGTCCCCTACGCCGCCGAGCTCGCCAGCGCCCTGATCCAGGAATGGGCAGGCGGGGAGTCGGTCCCCGGCGCCATCGACGTCTACCCCGACCCGGTGGAGCCCTGGAGCCTCATCCTGCGCCCCCAGCGGGTCAACGAGGTGCTCGGGACCGACCTGAGCGTCGAGGAGATGGTCGACGACCTCCGGCGCCTCGGCCTCAACCCGCTGGTCGAGGACGGCTTGATCCGGGTGACCGTGCCCACTCGCCGGCCCGACCTGCGGGCCGAGTGGGACCTCATCGAGGAGATCGCCCGCCTGACCGGCTACGACCGGATCCCGTCCCGGATCCCCTCGGGGGCGAGGGTCGGCGGCCTGAACCGGCCCCAGCGCCTGCAGCGCCGGGTGCGCAACCTGCTGGCCGGCGCCGGGCTCTTCGAGGCGGTCACCACCGCGATGATCGGCCCGGCCGACCTCGATCGGATGGGCTACCCGCCGGAGCACCCGGACCGGGCGGCCCTCCGCGTCACGAACCCGCTGACGGTGGACGAGTCCATCCTGCGGCCGTCGCTGCTGCCCGGCCTGGTCGCCTCGGCGGCTCGCAACGTCGCCCGGCGGAACCTCTCCGTGCGGCTGTTCGAGGTGGGCCGGTGCTTCGTCCCCCGGGAGACCAACCTGCTCCCCGAGGAACCGCTGCGCCTCGGCATCGTCCTGCACGGCCCGACGCCCCAGGAGTGGCACACCCCTTCGCGCGAGCTCGACTTCTTCGACCTGAAGGGCATCGTCGAGCTGCTGATGGAGGGTCTCCGCATCGACTACACCTTCGGGCCCACCACCCGGGACCCCTTCACCCCGGGCCGGACGGCGGCGCTCGTCGCTCCGGGCGGCGCCTTCGGCACCATCGGCGAGCTGAAGGCTGCGACCGCCGACCGGTACGGCTTCACCAACCGGGTCGTCGCCGCCGAGCTCGAGCTCGGCAGGCTCCTGGAGCTGGCCCGCGATCCCGGCGAGGCGAAGGAGCCGCCGAAGTTCCCGCCGGTCCTGCTCGACCTGGCGGTCGTCGTCCCGGAGGCGACCGAGGCGACCGAGGTCACCGAGCTCGCCCGGGCGGCGGGCGGCTCCGCCCTGGCCGAGGTCCGGATCTTCGACGTCTACCGGGGCGAGCAGGCGGGGGCGGGCCGCAAGAGCCTCGCGCTGTCGCTGACGTTCCTCCGGCCCGACCGCACCCTCACCCAGGACGAGGCGGTCGCGGCCCGGGATGCGATCGCCGCAGCCCTCAGGTCGCGGTTGGGGGCCGAAGTCAGGGAGTAGCAGGCAGACCTCGTCGCCATAAGGTCCTGCCGATGTTTGGGCCAAAAGGTGCGGTATCCACACTTTTTGGCCCAATCTGGCCCCTCAGGCTCCCGCTCCCGGAGAGGTCCCCACGAATTGCGCGTTCATTCTGGCGGGCCGCCGCGTCAGGCAGGGGCTGCCGGCTCGTCGGCCACCTGGACCCAGAAGGGCACCTGGCAGAGGCGCTGGCCCTTCGAGACCAGCTCGAAGAAGTACGCCCCCGGGGCGGGGACCGAGAAGGCCAGGCGGAAATGCAGGAGGGCGGCCCCGCTGCGAGTGCGGTCGATCGCGTGGGGTGACACGGCGATGCTGCCCGTGCCCGAGACGCCGGTGGGGCGTCCGTCGGCGTCCACGACCGTGAACTCGACCGGCTGCTCTGTCCCGACCTCGCGGGGGTCACCGACCAGGCGCACGACGAACGACATCGGTCCGATCGGCACCGGG
>DASXNO010000165.1:0-2304 GCA_036495025.1 Actinomycetota bacterium
CATGGCGGAGGCCGGGCTGGCCGAGGACCAGGTGTGGATGACGAATGTCGTGAAGCACTTCCGGTGGAAACCAAAAGGCAAGCGGCGGATCCACCACACACCGACCGTCGAGCAGATGCGTGCCTGCCGGCCCTGGCTCGATGCCGAGCTGGAGCGGCTGCATCCCGACGTCGTCGTCTGCCTCGGCGCCGTCGCCGCCCAGACCCTGATCGACAAGGACTTCAAGGTCTCGCAGGACCGCGGCAGGCTGATGGCGAGCCCCTACGGCCTCGTCCTGGCCACGGTGCACCCCTCGTCGTTGCTGCGGGCCCCCGACGACAAGGCCCGCCTCAAGGCCCGGGCCGACTTCGTCGCCGACCTGAAGGTCGTCGTCCACCACCTCGCCGGCCATGCAAGGGCGGTCTCTGCCTGACGGCAGGCTGGTCGGCCCTCTAGACCTGGTGGCGGAACCGCAGGGGCAGCCGGTCGAGGACGAAGGACACGACGACCCGCTGGTGGCTGTCGACGACGACGAGGGCGTAGCGTCCGGCCCGCTGAACCTTGGCATGGGTGACATCGCCGGGCTGGAAGTCGTTGCTGAAGGCGACGAGGCAGACCTCCTGCCTGCCGAGCGGGGCGACCTCCGGGATCCGTTTGGCCAGGCTGGCGGCGCGCACCGTTCGCACACCCTCGGGCTTGCCCTTGTGATGGACCTCCGCCGCCGCCACCGGGATCGCCTTGATGCACGCCGTGCTGCCCGTCCCGAGCGAGTTGCGGGGCATGCACGCCGCCAGCGAGGACAGCGCGGCGGCGAGGAGCACCGTGACGATCGTGCGCCTCATCGAGCCTTCGCCTCCCCGTGGCGGGGTGTCCGGAGCCGGATCACCAGCGCTGCGGTCCAGCCGATCGCCAGCATCATCCAGAAGCTGATGATCCGGTAGAGCAGGACGGCCGCCACCGTCGCCTCCTGGTCGCCCCCGTAGAACACGAGGGCGACGGTGAGGCTGCCCTCGACCACCCCGAGCCCGCCGAGCGTCACCGGCAGGTTGGCGGCGAGCTGACCCGCTCCGTAGGCCAGCAACAGTCCCCGCCAGGGGACCTTGCTCCCGACGGCGGCGAAGGACAGGGCGAGGGCGGTGAGGTCGAGCCACCAGTTCGCAAGCGACCACCCGACGGCGGCGGCAAGTGTGGACTTGGTGAGATGCACGGCCTGGAGACGGCGGAAGACGGTGTCGACGAGCTCTGCGGCATCGCCCCGCGGCCGGTGGACCAGCCGCTGGCAGGCCGCGACGATGAGCACGGCCATCCGCCGGCCCGGCAGGCTGACGAGCCCGCGCCGCGCGGCGACGACCAGCAGCACGATCGCGAGGGCCACCGCCACGATCACCCGGACGAGGTCGAGCGAGGCCGCCTGATCCTCGGAGACGATCAGGCCGACGAGGGCGATAGCGCCCAGCGTTGCGATGGCGATCAGGACCGAGATGGCGAGTGTCCATCCCACCAGCACCCCGTCGGCGCCCCGCCGGTGGAACTGGCGGTAGGCGTAGACCGTCGACCAGGCGGGGCCGACCGGCAGCGAGTTCTGGATGGCGTTGGCGGCGAGGGTGATGCCGCTGATCTCGGCCAGACCGATGTTGACGCCACCGGCCCGCAGAAGCTGGCGCGTCAGCGCTGCGTAGGCGCCGATCGAGGCCAGCTCGGCGACGACGGCGAAGAAGACCCACTGGTACCGGACGTGCTCCAGCGAGGTCAGGGCGCCGGCGAGCTCGTCGCGCCTGCCGAACAGGGCGTTGAACGCCACGGCGGCGGCCCCGAGCCCGATCCCCCACCGAAGGCCCTGGCCGAGCCATCGCCGTCCCCGGCGTGCGACCGGCGGCGCGCTCTGGTCGCTGCCCACGGGGTTCATATGGTCCGTCCATCATTCCCTACGCCGGCAAGGACCGCCCGGTTCCCGCCTCGTTGGTCCCGTTCGACCCGGACGGGCTAGGGTATGCAGCGTCAAGACGCACCCGCGAGCCCCTGGCTCGTGGAACGCTCCGAAGGAGCGGACCATGAGAGGAAAAGAAAGGAGCGCTTGTGCAGCTCGGGATGATCGGACTCGGCCGCATGGGGGCCAACCTGGTGCGGCGGCTCATGCGCCACGGCCATGAGTGCGTGGTCTACGACCACACCCCCGCCCACGTGCAGCCTCTCGAGGACGAGGGGGCAACGGGGGCACGATCGCTGGACGAGTTCGTCACCAAGCTGGTGCCGCCGCGGGCAGCGTGGATCATGATCCCTGCGGCCTACGTCGGCGACACGGTCCAGCAGCTCGCCGCCCTGGTG
>DASXNO010000166.1:0-9486 GCA_036495025.1 Actinomycetota bacterium
TCCCTCGGTGTCGATGCGGTTGAGCCCGTAGTTGCCGACGTGGGGGTAGGTCATGGTGACGATCTGGCCGCGGTACGACGGGTCGGTGAGCACCTCCTGGTACCCGGTCATCCCGGTGTTGAAGACCACCTCCCCGGCGGCCAGCGGCAGCTCGGCACCGAAGCCGGCGCCCTCGAGGGTCGTCCCGTCCTCCAGCACCAGCAGGGCGTCGCTCACGTGAGGGCGCCCAGGGGCGAACCGACGTGGCCGTCACGCGCGACCACCCGGCCCCGGAAGACCGTGAGGAGCACGCGCCCCAGCAGCTCCCTGCCCTCCCAGGGGCAGTTGCGGGAGCGGCTCGCAAACTTCTGGGGATCCACCGTCCACCGCGCCCCCGGGTCGAAGACCACCAGATTCGCCCACGCTCCCGCCACGACCGGGCCCCCCTGGCCCTCCAGGCCGAGGATGCGGGCCGGCGCGGTCGACATCCGGCGGACCATGTCGCCCAGGGTCAGCCGGCCCGTCGCAACGAGGCCGTCCATGATCACGCCGAGCGCGGTCTCCAGGCCGATCAACCCGGGCGGGGCCGCCTCGAACTCCGCCTCCTTCTCGTGGGCGGCGTGCGGGGCGTGGTCGGTGGCGATGTTGTCGATCGTCCCGTCCGCCAGCGCCGCCCGGAGTGCCTCGACGTCGGTCGCCGAGCGGAGCGGAGGGTTGACCTTGAAGTTGGTGTCGTAGTCGACAAGGCTGGCGTCGGTCAGGGTGAGGTGGTGGGGCGTCGCCTCGGCGGTGACCGGTAGGCCGTCGGCCTTGGCCCGCCGGATGATCTCCACCGACCCCGCGGTCGACACGTGCAGGGCATGGAAGCGTGCCCCCGTCAGCCTCGCCAGCACGATGTCCCTCGCCAGCGCCAATTCCTCGGCCTCGGCCGGCTGGCCCCGGAGACCGAGGCGGGAGGAGTACTCGCCCTCGTGCATGTGACCGCCCTGGGACAGGGACTCGTCGTCGCAGTGCTCGGCGCAGATGGCCCCGAATCCCTTCAGGTACTCCATGGCCCGGCGCAGCAGCCGGGCGTCCTGGACGCCGTGGCCGTCGTCGGTGAAGAGCCGGACACGGGCGTTGCACGTGGCCATCTCGCCGATCGCGGCAAGGTGCCTGCCCTCGAGGCCATGAGTCAGCGACCCCGCCGGGACCACCTGGGTCAGCCCGAGGAAGCTGCCCGTCGCCGCCACCTTCTCGGCGACGGCGGCGTTGTCGCAGACGGGGTCGGTATTGGGCATGGCGCAGACGGCCGTGTACCCGCCGAGCACCGCCGCCGCGGAGCCGGAGGCGATGGTCTCCTCGTCCTCCCGGCCTGGCTCCCGCAGGTGCACATGGGTGTCGACGAAGCCCGGCGCCACGATGGCCCCGTCGACGTCGATGACCTCGGCTCCCCCGGGGTCGAGCCCGGTCCCGACCGCCTCGATGCGGCCGCCGGCGATCAAGACGTCGCAGGTGCCGTCGGCCTCCCCGGCCGGGTCGACCAGGCGGCCGCCGCGCAGCAGGAGATCAGCCAACGGGGACCTCCTCGACCGCCCGGTCGGCGGCACCGAGCATGAGGTACAGCAGGGACATCCGCACGGCGACCCCGTTGGTGACCTGGTCGATGATGATCGAGCGCTCGAGGTCCGCCACGTCGGCGGCGATCTCGACGCCCCGGTTCATCGGGCCGGGATGCATGATGATCGCCTCGGGCTTCATGAGCTCCACCCGGCGGCGGTCGAGCCCCCAGAAGGTGGCGTACTCCCGGAGCGTCGGCACGAGCTGCTCGTTCTGGCGCTCCTTCTGGACCCGCAGCAGGTAGACGACATCGAGTTTCGGCAGGACCCCCTCCAGGTCGTAGCTCACCTCGGCCCCCCAGCCCTCGATGGCGGGCGGGATGAGCGTCGGCGGGGCGACCAGGGTGACCTGCGACCCCATCTTGGTCAGGGCCGCCACACCGGAGCGAGCAACCCGGGAGTGGAGGATGTCGCCGATGATGCCCACCCGCAGCCCGTCGAAGCTCGGGAAGTGCTCCCGGATCGAATACAGGTCGAGCAGGGCCTGGGTCGGGTGCTCATGGGCTCCGTCGCCGGCGTTGATGACGCTGGCCTCCACCCACCGGGAGAGCCGGTGCGGCGCCCCCGCCGACGAGTGCCGAACGACGATGGCGTCGACCCCCATCGCCTGCAGCGTCTGCGCCGTGTCCTTGAAGGACTCGCCCTTGGCCAGCGAGGACCTGGCGTCGCCGGTGAAGTTGATCACGTCGGCCGAGAGGCGCTTGGCGGCGAGCTCGAAGGAGATCCGGGTGCGCGTCGAGGACTCGAAGAAGAGGTTGCAGACGGTCCTGCCCCGCAGGATGGGAACCTTCTTGATCGTGCGGGTGCCCACCTCCCGGAAGGAGTCGGCGGTCTTCAGCACGAGCTCGATCTCGCTGGGCGAAAGCTGATCGATCGACAGCAGATGCTTGACCATCAGGATGGCTCCTCCGTGATGACGACCGAGTCGGCCCCGTCGATCTCGGCGAGCCGAACCTCCACTGCCTCCCGGCTCGAGGTCGGGAGGTTCTTGCCGATGTAGTCGGCCCGGATCGGGAGTTCCCGGTGCCCCCGGTCGATGAGCACGGCAAGCTGCACCGCGCGGGGGCGCCCGAAGTCGACGAGGGCGTCGATGGCCGCACGGACCGTCCGGCCGGTGTAGAGGACGTCGTCGACGAGGACGACGATCTTGCCGGTCACGTCGAAGGGCAGGGCCGTCTGGCCGACGTCCGCGGGCTGGCGGATCTCGATGTCGTCCCGGTAGAAGGACACGTCGAGGGTCCCCACGGGAGGCCGGACGCCTTCGATGCGCTCGATCTCGTCGCCCAGGCGCTCGGCGAGCGGGACGCCACGGCGCCGGATCCCGGCGAGCACCACGCCGTCGGCGCCGTGATTGCGCTCGAGGATCTCGTGGGCCATCCGCTTCAGCGCCCGGGCGATGTCGGACGACTCCAGGACGACGGCTTTGACGGGAGAGGTGGCGGCGGGGGCGCCCGATCGGGCTCCGGAGCTGAAGATCGAGTCCATCAACGAAAAACGCCGTCCCCGATTCGGCTCGATCGAGCCGCGGACACGGCGCACCCTGACACTTCGCTCTCCTTTCTGGCCTCTCAGGACCAGTCTTTAAAGGGTGAGCTGCAACTTCGCTGCCACTCTACCACCCCGGCTCCGGCGCCTCTCGGATCTCGCCCGCCGGCCCCGTCAGACCTGTGCGGCGGCCTCCCGAGCGATCCGGCCGAGGATGCCGTTGACGAAACGGCCCGAGTCGGCGGTCGAGTACTGCTTGGCGAGGTCCACCGCCTCGTTGATCGTCACCGCCGCCGGCACGTCGAGGTAGACGAGCTCCAGCACGCCGAGGCGCAGCAGCGTTCGGTCGATGGGGGGCATCCGGGCCAGCGTCCAGTCCTCGGCGTAGCGGGCGATCAGCTCGTCGATCTCGGTCTGGTGCGCACCGACCCCCTCGACGAGGGTGGCGGCGTAGGTGAAGGCGGCATCGTCTGCATGGCGGTCGAGGATCTCACTCGACGGCCTGCCCGAAACATCGTGCTCGTACAGGGTCTCCAGCGCGATCTTGCGGGAGCCCCGGCGCTTGGCCATCTACCCGGGTGGTGGCGTCATGAGCGGACGCGGGTCACGTAGGCGCCGGTGCGGGTGTCGATCCGGACGGTCTCACCCGTCGTCACGAACAGCGGCACCTGGACGATGGCCCCGGTTTCCAGCGTCGCCGGCTTGGTGCCGGCGGAGCTGCGGTCCCCCTGAAGCCCGGGCTCGGTCTCCGTGATCTCCAGGTCGACCGTGGTGGGAAGGTCCACGCCGAGCGACGTGCCCGCATGCTGGAGGACGCTCACCATCTGGCTCTCCTTGAGGAAGCGCGCCGAGTCGCCCATGACGTCCCGGGGAACGGTCGTCTGCTCGTAGGTCTCGGTATCCATGAAGACGAACCCCGTGTCGTCGGCGTAGAGGTACTGCATCTCTCGTTTGTCGAGGCGGGCGATCTCCACCTTCTCGTCCGCGCGGAAGGTCTTGTCCACCACCGCCCCGCTCTTGAGGCTGCGGACCTTCGTCCGGACCATCGCGTGGCCCTTGCCCGGCTTGTGGTGCTGGTACTCGAGGATCGACCACAGCTCTCCGTCGAGGTCGAGGGTCATGCCCGGGCGCATGTCGTTCGTTGAGATCATCGGTGCAGCTTTCCTTTCATGGGCCGTTCATGGCCGTTCATGGGGCCGTGCATGGCCGTTCACGGGTGCCCCAGCCATTAGAGCACGATCAGTTCCCTGGGGGAGCGGCTGAGCGTCTCCTGCCCGTCCTCGGTAACCACGGTCAGGTCCTCGATGCGGACGCCGCCCCACCCCGGGAGGTAGATACCCGGTTCGACCGTCACGACGTGGCCAGCCTGAAGGATGTCGGTGCTGGTCGAGCGCAGCGTCGGGGCCTCATGGATCTCGATGCCGACCCCGTGGCCGAGGCTGTGGCCGAAGGCCTCGCCGTACCCCGCCCCGGCGATGACGTCCCGGGCCGCCTTGTCGACCTCGGCCCCCGTCCTGCCGGCCTGCAGGGCGTCGAGGCCCGCCTGCTGCGCCAGGGCGACCAGCTCGTAGATCTCCCGGTGGCGGTCGTCGGCGTGGCCGAGCACGACGGTGCGGGTGAGGTCCGAGCAGTACCCGTCCACGATGCAACCGAGGTCGAAGAGCAGGAACCTGCCGTCCTCGACCACCCGGTCCGACGGGTGGGCATGCGGCAGGGCACTCCGCTCCGCCGCGGCCACGATGGCCGGGAAGGACACCGCCTCGGCACCTTCGAGGCGCATGTGGCTCTCCAGCAGGATGGCCAGCTCCCGCTCGGTGATGCCGGGCCGGAGCTGGCCGAGGATGTAGGCGAGCCCCTCGTCGGCAAGCCGGGCCGCGACCCGCATCCGGTCGAGCTCGTCGGGCTCCTTCACCCGGCGGAGGCCCTCGACGAGACCGCTCGTGGGGACGAGATCGGCACCGGGGAAATAGTCCTTGAGGCGGTCGGCGGCGGCAACGGCCACGTGGTCGGCCTCGAAGCCGACCCGGGTGGCGCCGAGCTCCCCGGCGATGCGCCGGAGGGCGTCGCCGAGCTGGTCCGGGAGGCCGTAGACCTCGACCTCGGCCCCCACGACCTCGTCGGCCGCCTGGGTGCGGTAGCGGCCGTCCGTGAGGAACCAGGCGGCGTGGGGGCCGACGAGCAGGGCACCGTTCGACCCGGTGAAGCCGCACAGGTACCGCACGTTCGGCAGGTTCGAGATGTAGACAGCATCCACGGACTGACCCTGATCCGGCGCCGTGAGGGGCGCCTCGAACTCCTCCTGCAGGTGCTTGATGCGACCGAGGTAATCCATTACTGGTCCTCCTCTCCGTGGGTGGCCGTCGCCAGGATCATGGCCAGGGCGTCCAGCGCCAGCAGGTATCCCTCGAGACCGAGACCGACGATCACGCCCCGGGCCACGCTCGAGATCACCGAGGTCTCCCGCCATTCTTCCCTGGCGAAGACGTTCGAGATATGGACCTCGACCACCGGGACCCGGGCGACGACCACCGCGTCGTGGAGGGCCAGCGAGTAGTGGCTGAGCGCCCCGGCGTTGAGGATGACGCCGTCGGCGGCGTTGCGGGCGTCCTGCAGCCAGTCGACGATCTCGCCCTCGTAGTTGCTCTGGCGGAAGTCGATCTCGAGCCCCAGGTCCTTGCCCCGCGCCCGGCACATGTCCTCGAGGTCGTCCAGGGTCCGCTCCCCGTAGACGTCGGGCTCCCGCTCGCCGAGCAGATTGAGATTGGGGCCGTTCAGGACGAAGATCTTCATCCCGGCAGGACCGAGCGCATCGCCCGGGAGAGCTCCCGGGAGGGCACGTCTCGTGTCACGAACGGGTCGCCGATACCTTTGAGCAGCACCCATCGAACTCCTCCTCGATATTTCTTGTCCATCATCCACGCGGATTCGATCGCCGCCGGGTCGAACGCCGCCGTCACCGGCAGGCCCAGCGCCTCCAGCACCTCTCGGTGGCGATCGGCATCGGCGGCGTCCAGGTAGCCGAGCTCCCGGGCGAGGGCCGAGGCGAAGACCAGCCCCACCGAGACCGCCTCGCCGTGCAGCCACTGCTCGTAGCCCCCCAGCGCCTCGAGGGCGTGGGCGAGCGTGTGGCCGTAGTTCAGGACGATGCGCCGGTCGTCGAGGTCCCGCTCGTCGGCGGCGACGATCGACGCCTTGATGGCAACCGACCGGGCGACGATGTCCTCGAGGACCTCCGGATCCCGCCGCCGAAGGGACGCCGTGGCGGCCTCGATGCTGTCCAGGAGGGCGGGGTCGAGGCTGAAACCGTACTTGGCGACCTCGGCCAGGCCGGACAGGTACTCGCGCTCCGGCAGGCTTCGCAGCGTCGCGGTGTCGGCGATGACCGCCCGGGGCTGGTAGAAGGTGCCGGCGAGGTTCTTGCCGGCGGCCAGGTTCACGGCGGTCTTGCCGCCGACGGCGGCGTCCACCTGGGCAAGGAGGCTCGTCGGGGCCTGCACCAGGGCCATGCCGCGCTGGTAGATCGAGGCGGCGAAGCCGGCGAGGTCGCCCACCATCCCGCCTCCGAGGGCGACGAGGAGGTCGCTCCTCCGGACCTTCCGGCTCGCCAGCTCCTCGAGCAGCGCCCCGACACGCTGCATGCTCTTCGAGGTCTCGCCGGCATCGACGACGAGCCGCTCGACGTCGCCCGTGGACCCCAGAGGAGCGAAGGCTTCGGCGCCCGTGTCGCCCCATGCCCGATCGACGTTGGCGTCGGAGACGATGGCGACACGCTCGCATCCGTTGAGGTCCGGTACGAGGCCGGCGGCCTTCGGGAGCGCCCCCGCCCCGACGTGGACGTCGTAGGAGCGGGCCCCGAGCGCAACGGGAACGGTCCTCACAGCTTGTTCCGGAGGATGGCCTCGGCCACCTGCTCGACGGGGCCATCGGCCTGCACCGTGAAGTCGGCCGCCGTCTCGTAGGCGATGGCCCGGGCGGCGATCAACCGGTCGAGGCGCTCTTCGAGGCTCCCCTGCATGCGTTCCAGCACCGGCCTGCCCTGGTCGGTGCCCAGCCGCTTGGCTGCGGTCTGTGGGGTGACCCGCAGCCAGACGATCGTGCCGTGGGTCTTCAGGTGCGCGACGTTGGCGGGGTCGAGGACGGCTCCCCCGCCGCAGGCGATGACGGCGTTGCGGGTCTTCGCCGCCTCTGCGATCGCCTCCCGCTCCCGCTCCCGGAAGCCGGCTTCGCCCTCCTCGCTGAAGATGGCGGCAACCGGTCTTCCCGCATCCGCCTCGATGGCGGCGTCGACGTCGACGAAGTTGCGCCCGAGCCGGCACGCGAGGGCAACGCCGACGGCGCTCTTGCCCGAGCCCATCATGCCGATCAGCACGATCGCCCTCGGCCCTCGTGGCGGTTCGGCCGGGCTCACCGGGCCTGCAGCGGGGCTCACCGGGCCTCCGGCCGGGCTCACCGGGCCCGGGGCCGGATCCGCTGCCGGTAGGCCTCGATCGCGCCCTGGAGGTCGCCGAGGGTGTCCCCGCCGAACTTCTCCAGCACCGCCTCCGCCAGCACCCAGGCGACGACCGCCTCGCCCACGACCGCCGCCGCCGGCACGGAGCAGGCGTCCGTCCGCTCCCGGAAGGCCGCCGCCGGCTCGCCGGTGGCGAGGTCGACGGTGCGCAACGCCTTCTTCAGCGTCGCGAGCGGCTTCATTGCCGCGTGCACCCGCAGCGTCCCGCCGATGGTCATCCCGCCCTCGGTGCCCCCGGCCCGGTCGCTGTACCGGCGAAGCTCGCCGTCCTCGAAAAAGATCTCGTCGTGGGCCTGCGTCCCGCGCATGTGGGACTGGGCAAAGCCGTCGCCGATCTGGACCCCCTTGATCGCCTGGATCGACATCAGGTGGTAGGCGAGGCGGGCGTCGATCTTGCGGTCCCACTGGACGTGGGAGCCGAGGCCGGTGGGCACGCCGTAGGCGATCACCTCGAACACCCCGCCGAGGCTGTCGCCGTCGGCCTGGGCCGCCTCGATCTGCCGTGCCATCTCGGCTGCCGCCTCCGGGTCGAGGCAGCGCACGGGCGAGGCGTCGATGGCCTCCAGGTGGCCGGGGGTCGGGCGGAGGTCGCTGCGAGCCTCGGCGGTCCCGATCGACGTGACGTGGCTCACGACCTGGATGCCGATCTCGCCCAGCAGCGCCTTCGCGAGGGCACCCGCCGCGGTCCGGGCCGCGGTCTCCCGGGCGCTCGCCCGTTCCAGGACGTTGCGGGCGTCGGTGAAGTCGTACTTCATCATCCCCGCCAGGTCGGCGTGGCCGGGCCGGGGCTCGGTGAGCACGTTGCCGGCGGGCTGGCCCTCCGGCGACATCACCCGCTCCCACTTGGCCCACTCGGAGTTGCGGATGACGAGGGACACCGGGCTGCCGAGCGTCCGCCCGAACCGCACCCCGCCGAGCAGCTCGAGCGCGTCCCGCTCGATCTTCATTCGGGGGCCGCGGCCGAACCCGAGCCGCCGCCGGGCCAACTCGTCGGCGATGCGCTTGGTCGAGACGGGGATGCCCGCGGGCAGCCCCTCGACGATGACCGTGAGGGCCGGCCCGTGCGACTCCCCGGCGGTGAGATACCGAATCATCGCCCTAGCTTACTAGCTGCCGAAACTGGCCAGTTTTTGTCGGTACCGGTGTGTTCAATAGCGGTATGTGGCAAGCATGTGTGCGCCTGGCCCTCCGTCAGGAAGGTCTGATCACCCTCGACCAGGCCCTCGGTCTTGGCTGCAGCTCCGGCTCGTTCAAGGGCCACGTGGCCAAGGGTGACATCGAGCGCATCCTCCCAGGGGTCTACCGGCTGTCGGGAGCGCCCGAGAGTCCCCGCCAGAGGATCAGAGCCGCCTGCCTCTGGGGCGGCGAGGGAACTGCTGCTTCCCACACCTCCGCCGCGGCTCTCGTTGGCCTCAAGGGCTTCACGCTCGCCGACTTGCATGCCGTCACCCCGAAGGACCCCCGCAGGTCACCCGAGTGGCTGCACCTCCACCAGCTCCCCACATGCCGGCCGGGGACAAGGCCCATCAGCGGCGTCCCCACGACCCCTCCCTGGATCACCCTTGTCGACCTGGGCTCCGTGGCTGCCGCCGGGGAGGTCAGGAGCGCCCTCGACCAGGCACTGCACCTTGGGATCGTCAGCCTGACCCAGATGCGATGGGCCCTGGCCACCTTCGGACGCGACCGGCACCGAGGCACCTCTGTCCTGCGAACCCTGCTCGCGGAGCGAGGGTCCGGCTACGCTCCCCCGGAGAGCGACGGGGAGGCCCTGTTCTACGCCCTGGTCGAGGGGTCCGACCTGCCTCCGGGCGTCCGCCAGTTCCCGGTGTGGGATGGCAAGCGGTGGCGGAGATTGGATTACGCCTGGCCCGATCCGGGCGTCGGCACGGAGTTCGACGGGTGGATGACGCACGG
>DASXNO010000167.1:0-6956 GCA_036495025.1 Actinomycetota bacterium
GACCGCGAACCACGGCCCGTTGTGGCCCTCGGTCGTCGATGCCCGGGAGTGCAGCCATGCCACCGCCTGTCACTACCGCTACGACGTGTCCGGGAGGACGGAGGAGGGAAAGCCGATCTGCCCCCGGGCGTCGCTGGAGGTCGCGGCGACGCAGCCGACGTGGCTCGGGATGTGGCGGGCGGTGCTGATGGAGGACTCCTTCTCGGTCTGCTAGGCCCGGTCGAGAGGAGAGGGGGCGCCATGGGTGTGCTGGTGGTCTGGCTCCTGGTGCTCACTGCGTGGCCGGTGCTGGCCGGGGGGCTGGCCCTGGGGGTCGCCTGGGGAGTTGTCGCCCTGGTCGGCATCGGCGGGCCGGTGGGAGATCCGGGCGCCAGCTGTGACTACGAGGTCCGGGAGCAGCCGCAGCCGGGCGCCGACTGGGAGGCGGACGCGCCGAACGTGACCCGCCTGTCGGAGTGGAGGACACGGCGGGCCACGGCATGTGAGTGCGAGCACTGCCGGCCGTAGCGGTGAGCGGCGGCTGCAGCGAGTCGAATTCGAGGCCGGGGGCATCGAGCACCTGGCCGAGCACGAGCGAGAGGAGGGGCACTGAGTGGAGCTGGAGGGCGAGGGGCCTTCGTCGAGAGGCGGCATGCCGTTCGTTGTCTGCGAGGTCTGCGGGGTCGGCGTGCACGCCAATGCACGGGGCCACGAGTGCCGGCCCGCGGGGAGAGCGGTTCGTGCTCAGCGCGGGGAGCAGGCGAGGAGGCGTCCACGGCGCCCCCTTCGGGAGCCGAGGGCAAGGAGGGGAAGCGGGAGGGCGCCGGCGGCGGGCTGCATCGTGGCCGAGGACCCGGGCTCCTACGAGCTGCCGGACTTTGCCGCCTTGGGCGACGGGCCGTACCCGCCCATCCTCCTGGAGGCCTTCGAGCGGGCAGGCAACCAGTTCCCTCGGTGGGACCAGATGGTGGGTCGGACCGGGTACTGCTGCCGGCCGATCCGCTTGAAGGGTGGGTTTGTCAACTACATCTGGCCCCACCGCGATGATCAGAGGTGGCCCCACCCATGGGCGCGTTGCAGTAGCTGCCTCAGGGTCGAACGCCCTGAGTGACGGGTGACCGGGTTGATCAGCAGATGTCGGTGATAGGCACTCCTTCGTTGATGGGCGCGGGCGTGGGGTTGGTGGGACGAGGGCGGCGACTGGCGGCTCGATGTTCAGTTGGCTGTGATCGTCGGTGTGGGGTCATCAGCCAGCGGCAGCCTCCTTCCCGGGAAGATCCTTCGGTGCCCGAGACTTCCCCACTGGGCGAACCTGCGCTCTGGTGGCCTGCAGCCGGTAGCTCTGCGTGCCGGTCTCGATGATGAGGGCCCTGAAGGTGAGCCGGTCGACGACGGCTGCGGCGAGTCGGGGATCGCTGAACGTCGCTCCCCACTCGCTGAACGAGGCGTTGGAGGCGACCGCGACCGAGGCCTTCTCCTCCCGCTCGGTGATCACCTGGAAGAGCAGCTCGGCACCTCTGGGATCGAGGTGCACGTAGCCGAGCTCATCGAGGCACAGCAGGTCGATGCGGCCGTAGCGACCCACGACCCTCGACAGCACGTGGTCGTCGGCGGCCTCGACGAGCTCGTTGACGAGGCCGGCGCAGGTGACGTAGCGCACGCGCCGTCCCGCCTCGCAGGCGGCCACGCCGGTACCGATCAGCAGATGGCTCTTGCCGGTGCCCGAGTCGCCGATCAGGCACAACGGCTCCCCGGCGTCGATGAACGACCCCGTCGCCAGGTGGGCGACTATGGCCGGGGTCACCGCCGACGAGAACGAGCAGTCGAACTCACCGAGGCGCTTCATCCGGGGAAAACGTGCCTCGACCAGGCGGCGGGCACGACGGCGTCCGTCGCGCTCGTCGACCTCGGCGGTGAGGATCTCGGCCAGGTAGCCCCGGTGGGTGAGCCGCTCCCGGGTTGCGGCCTCGGCGAGGCGGGCGGCCTCCGAGCGCACCGTGGGCAGGTGCAGCGCCCGGCAGGCCGATCCGATCGCCGCCTCGGCGGCCTCCTCCGTGACGGTCACCGGCCGGCTCCCTCGAGGAGGGCGTCGTAGCCCTCCAGCGTCGGGACCGGCCGGGGCGACAGACGCACACCGATGGGGACGACCGGTGCCGGCGCTGCCTGCCCGATGTGCCGGCGAGCTTCGACGGCGACCACCTCGGGATCCACCGAGCCCGCCGCAAGGGCGGCGGCCATGCCGGCCACGACGGCGTCCGCCGGCAGGACGCGCTGCGCCAGCAGCACCCCGATGAGCGCCTTGGTGCCGAGGCGGTCACCCAGGCGGCGTCGGGCCTCCGCCCAGAACGCCTCGTGGGTGGCCCCGAAGGCTCCGCAGGCCCGGGCAGCCGCCAGCGCCGTGGATCCCGGCAGCGCCCCGGGCTTGTGGGCCAGGATCTCCAGGTAGTGATCGAGCACCAGCTCCTCGGAGCCCCGGTGCAGCTGCCGCTCGTGGGTGGCGACGACCCTGGCGCCGTCGTAGACGGTGAGCTGGTGGCCACCCAGGCGCACGGCCACCCTGCGGCGGGACAAGCCCGCCGGCACCGAGTAGTGGCACTGGCGGACGACGATCCGGGCCTTGGCGTCCACGATGCACCACAGGGTGGTGGTGACGTCGAAGGCATCGTCGGGCAACGGCGCCAGGTGCGGCGCCTCGGCCGCGGCGGCCTCCCCGACGGTGGCGCTGCGTCGGCCGATGCGGCGGGTGTCGTCGCCGGCGTCGGCCTTCGCCATGAAGGCGTTGAGCGCCGCCAGGCTCCCCACCACCGGCATCGGGGTCAGGTGGTTGCGGCGGAACCAGCCGATCTCCCCCTCGACGCCTCCCTTCTCGTGGGCGCCGTCGAGCCCCGGCTCGCAGTAGAAGCTGTCGAAGCCGTAGTGCGAGCGCAGGGCAACGAACCGGGGGTTCTCGAGGCGCTCCCGGCCGAGCAGCACCTTGATCACCGCCGGCTTCAAGTTGTCGAAGCGGATCTGGCCGGTCGGCACCCCGCCCAGGTGGGCGAAGGCCTCGACGTGGCCCTCGAGGAACGATTGGGTGGACTGGTTGGCGAAGGCCATGTGGAAGGCCCGCCCCGAGAAGCTGAGGCGCATGCAGAACATCCACACGTCGGTGAGGACACCGTCGATCCACGCCGCGAAGCGACCGAAGTCCACCTCCGCCTCCTCACCCGGGCCGTGGGTCTGCGGCACGGTCACCCGCTCGGCGTGGTTGGCGAGCTCGAAGCGCACCTGGGCGACGTAGGCGCGCACCGTGGACTCGGCGACGGCTGCCCGGTGCTCGTCCCGCAGGCGCATCCAGATCCGGTGTGCCGTGTGGCGCTGCTTGCGGGGAGCTTCCAGATCGGCGGTCAGCCACTCCCGGATGAGCCCCTGGTAGGGACCGAGTGCCGGTGCGCTGCGCTCGGCCGGCTTGCGCTCCGGCGGGGTGGCCGACGCCAGTGCCTGGCGCACGACGCGGCGGTGCACACGGTGGCGACGGGCCAGAGCCCGGACCCCCAGGCCCTCCTTGCGGTTGTCACGACGGATACGCTCGAACAGCTCCACCCTCGACATCTCCTTCTCCCTGCTCAGCGGTCTGGACAACCACGGAGCGTAGGGAACGGCGGGTTGGGGGTGGGGCCACTTCAGATCATCGAAATGGCTCCGAGTGGGGCCAGATCAGACTGTCAAACTCATGAAGGGCCACGTCGACCAGGTGGACCGGGCGACGGGGGAAGTGCGGCGGGTCTACACGACCGAGGGAGAACCCGACGACACGCTGCTCGTTGCCTGCGGGAGCCGTCGTGCCTCGGTGTGCCGGTCGTGCTCCACCTGGTACCAGTGGGACGCCTTCCACCTGGTCCGTGCAGGACTTCAGGGTGGCAAGGGCCTCTCGGAGACGGTGGTGGAGCACCCGAAGCTGTTCGTGACGCTCACGGCTCCGTCGTGCGGGGCTGTGCACGTGCGGAGGGTGAAGGGCTCGAAGGTGCTGCCCTGCCGTCCCCGGGATCCGGAGAAGCGCTGTGTGCACGGTGTCCCGATCGGCTGCCGGGAGCGCCACGGGGAGAAGGACGCCGCTCTGGGCTCTCCGATCTGTCTCGAGTGCTTCGACTACGAGGGCCAGGTCATCTGGAACGCGATGGCGCCCAAGCTCTGGGGCCGGTTCCGGACCTACCTCCCCCGGGAGCTCGCCGCCGTCATGGGCTTGAGCCAGGCGGAGCTGGGACGGGTGGTGAAGCTGCGGATGGTGAAGGTGGGCGAGTACCAGCGGCGGGGGGCGATCCACTTCCACGCTGTCATCCGCATCGACGCCGCTCCACCGGAGGGGGAGCCGAACGCGGTGGCCCCACCCCCGGCGGAGTTCACGGTGGCGGAGCTCGAGAAGGCCGTGCGGGCGGCCAGGGCCTCGGCGGTCGTGGACTGCCCCGAACTGGCGGCGCTGGGGAGGACGGACACCTCGATCCGGTGGGGGCATGAGATCGACGTCCGGGCGATACGGGGCGGTGGGCCGGGCGAGCTGTCCAACGAGGTGGTGGCTGCCTACGTGGCGAAGTACGCCACGAAGTTCTCCGAGGCGCTGGGGCTGCCACAGCGTGCTCTCTCCGACGAGGACAACGTGGACGACCTTAAGGCGCCGGAGCACGTGAAGCGGCTCGTTTGGGCGGCGGTGGTGCTGGGAGCCAAGGAGGAAATGGCAGGGCTGAAGCTCAGGGAGCACGCCCACGGGCTCGGATTCGGAGGTCAATTCCTGACCAAGAGCAGGGCCTACTCCACGACGATGGGCGAGCTGCGCCGGGTCCGGCGAGAGTACCAGCGATGCCAGGTCGCCGGCGACCAGGGCGAGGTCCTCGACGCATGGGGGCGGCCGGAGGACGAGAGTCTCGTGGAGGTCAAGGCGTCGTGGCGCTATGCGGGGTGGGGCTACCTGAGCCACGGCGAGGCGTGGATGGCGTCGGCGGCGGCGGCGAGAGCGCGGGAGCGGCGGCGGATCGGCCGTGAGGAGCTGGCGCAGGTTGCCTAAGAAGCGGACGGGAGAGGATGGTGAGGTCAAAGTGAGGATCCGAGAGGAGACCGCAAGCGGGATGCCTCGCCTCCTGTCCGTCGGGGAACTTGCCGAAATGCTGCAAGTACCAGTGAACACGGTGTACCAGTGGCGACACCGGGGCGAAGGCCCTCGGCCTATCCGCTTGGGGCGTCATCTTCGGTTCGACCCTGTGGACGTGGCTCGATGGCTTGAGACAAGGAAGGCGGCATCGGTGAGCCGATACGAGGTGGGCTGAAGTGGCGCACGTGCAGCGCCGCGGCAAGAGTTCGCGGGCACGCTACGTCGGGCCGGATGGGAGGGAGCACAGCCAGTCGTTCGCCCGCAAGGTGGACGCTGAACGCTTCCTCGCAGCTGCAGAGGCGGATAAGGCTCGAGGGGAATGGATCGATCCTCGACTTGGGCGACGGACCCTTGCCGACTGGGCTCAGGAGTTCGAGGGGTCGCGCGTGCATCTGGAGGAGACCACCAGGGACCAGCATGCTGCGCTCATGCGGACGCACATCCTCCCGACCTTTGGTGACCGACCACTATCCTCCATCACGGAGATGCAGATACAGGCCTTCGTGGCCGAGCTGCTCAGCAAGGGTCGTGCTCCGTCGACCGTGAGCAAGGTTCTGGGGGTGCTATCGCAGATCCTTCAGGCGGCGACGAGGAACCAGCTTATCCCGCGCAACCCCTGCGATGGCGTCGTGGGACCGGGGGACAAGCCCGTAGACGAGAGAGTCTTCCTTCGTCCCGAGCAGCTGAACGCCCTGGCCGACGAGATCGGGCCCCAGTTCGGACCGATGGTGCTGGTTGCCGGTTACCGTGGCCTGCGGTTCGGTGAGCTGGCTGGACTGCGGCCACGTCGGCTGAATCTCCTCTTGGGAAAGCTGGAGGTGGCCGAGGCGCTGAAGGAGACGGGAGGGCACCTCTACTTCGGGTTGCCGAAGCACGACAAGGTGCGAACGGTTTCTCTGCCGCCGTTCCTCGTGGAAGTGCTTCGGGCGCACATCGAGGCGTTCCCGCCGCAGGCGGATCTGGTGTTCACGAGTCAAGACGGTGCCCGGCTGCGACATTCGAATTTCGAGCGGCGGATCTGGGGGCCGGCGGTTGCCCGAGCGGGTCTCGATCAGCAGTTGACATTTCATGGGCTCCGCCACACGGCGGTGTCGATCCTTATCGCCGAAGGGGCATCGATCGTGGAGCTGGCGGCTGTAATGGGCTGGGCTCCGTCGACGGCGGTGGCGATGTCGATGCGCTACGGACACCTGTTTGCGGCCCGGGACGAGCACCTCACCGATGCCCTGGAGCGGGTCTACCGTTCTGCGAGACGGCCAAATGACGGCCAACAGACCACCAAGCTGGAGAGGCGTACAGAAGAAAGTGGGGCCTGACCTGCGGTTATATCCGTGGGCGCACGAGGATTTGAACCTCGGACCTCTTCCGTGTCAAGGAAGCGCTCTCCCCCTGAGCTATGCGCCCTTCGCCGCCTTTGGGGACGACCGGAGAAGGCGAGTATAGCCCTGAGGCCGTCCCGGACGGGGCTGCGGAAGTGTGCGCGGTTAGTGTCGAGGGGGGACGAAAATCCTTCAGGGTTCACAACTTCAACAGGAGCCCCATCGTCGGCGAGCCCGGAACCCGGCCGGAACCAGGCCCTCAGCAGCGGGCGCCGGTCTCCCGGCACTCCTCAGCACCGAGCGCAGGACCGAGCTGGCCGCGGCCGAACCAGGCCCGCACGCCACGCGCTGGTCCCAGGTCAAACGGGGACTCGACGCTGGCACCCGAGTCCGCCACATCCAAGCCGGACAACGGCCGCCGCCGCCATCGACGCATGGCTGGCAGCGGGACCGAGGCGGTGGCCCTCCTCATCAGAGGCACGGCCCGCCCAAGACAACCTCCGGCCCGGGAACGGAAACCGAAGAAGCCGGGGCCT
>DASXNO010000168.1:0-10106 GCA_036495025.1 Actinomycetota bacterium
CGCCGCCCATGGCGATACAGAGCGTGCCGAGGTCGAGGCCGGCATCGGCCTTGCCGAGGGCCGCCGCCACCCGGCCCCAGTTCGCGTCCTCGCCGAACAGCGCGCACTTGAGCAGCGGCGACTCGGCCACCGACCGGGCGGCTCGCCTTGCCTCCTCCGGTGTCCGGGCACCCCTGACCACGACGCGGACGAACTTCGTGGCCCCCTCGCCGTCCGCCACGATCGCCCGAGCGAGGCTGCCACAGACAGAAGCGAGCGCCGCCGCCACGTCGTCCGCCGGCGGCGTGACCCCCGAGGCGCCGTTCGCCAGCACGAGCACGGTGTCGTTCGTGCTCGGTTCGCCGTCGACGGTGATGGCATTGAACGAGTCGTTGACCGCAGCAGCCAGCGCCTTCTGGAGCAGGTCCGGGGCAACGACCGCATCCGTGGTGATGAAGGCGAGCATCGTCGCCATGTCGGGCGCGATCATCCCAGCTCCCTTGGCCATCCCGCCGAGGCGCCAGCCGTCCGCGTGGGACACCGCTGCCGTCTTGCGGCGGGTGTCGGTCGTGAGGATGGCGTCCGCCGCGGCGCTGTCGTCGGTGCCCAGCGCGCCTGCAGCCTCGGCGATGCCCCTCGACACTGCGTCCATGGCCAGGAAGTTGCCGATCTTGCCGGTGGAGCAGACCAGCGCCAGCGCGGGATCGACGCCGGTGGCGGCTGCGGCCTCGGCCGCCATCGCCTCGGCATCCCGGCGGCCGCGGGGGCCAGTCACCGCATTGGCGCACCCGGCGTTCACGATGATGACCTGCGCCGTGCCCCCGGCGATCCGCTCCCGGCAGAGGTGCACCGGCGCCGCCGCGGCCCGGTGCGACGTGAACACGCCGGCGGCGGCGGCAGGTACGCCGGACACGATCAGGGCAAGGTCGAGGCCGCCGGAGCGCTTGAGCCCGGCGGCAACCCCCGCGGCCCGGAATCCGCTCGCAGCGCAGACCGCCCCGGGGATGTCGGAAAAACCCCTCATGGCGCCAGGCCGGCGGTGTCGAGTGCCGTGGCCTCGTCGAGCCCGAGCATCAGGTTGGCGTTCTGGACCGCCTGCCCCGCAGCACCCTTGCCGAGGTTGTCGATGGCACAGATCGCGACCGCCCTCCCCGTCCTCACGTCGGCCCTGACCGTCACCTCGGCGACGTTGGTGCCGGTCACTGCCCTGGTGGCCGGCAGCTCGCCGGCCCCCAGCACCCGGACGAAGGGCTCCTCCTTGTAGCGGTGGTGGAAGATCTCGAGGAGCTCCTCGGTGCTGGCAGCACCGGCCAGCGGTGCGCTGCAGGTTGCGAGCAGCCCACGGGTCACCGGCGCCAGATGGGGCACGAAGCTCACCCGCACCGGCGACCCGGCGGCCGCCGACAGCTCCTGCTCCATCTCGGCGATGTGCTTGTGGCCCGTCACGGCATAGGGGCGCAGGTTCTCGTTGACCGAGACGAAGTCGAAGCCCTCCCCGGTCGCACGGCCCGCCCCGGACACGCCGGACTGGGCATCGATGTGGATCCCCTCTGCCGCGATGGCTCCGGCCGCAACCAGCGGCGCCAGCGCCAGGATGGCGGCGGTCGGATAGCACCCGGGGTTCGCCACCCGGGTGGCGGCGGCGATCTCGGGACGGCGCCACTCGGTGAGCCCGTAGACCCAGCCACCCAGGGCCTCCGGGTGCGTGTGCTCGGTGCCGAACCACTCCCGGTACACGCCCGGGTCCCGGAGGCGGAAGTCGCCGCCGAGGTCGACGGCGTAGCGCCCCTCCCACGAGCCGAGCAGCTGCATGCTCTGCGTGTGGGGCAGCGAAGCGAACACGAGGTCCGGGCTCGCCACCAGCGCCGCGTCGGCGGCGACGAAGGAGCCCTCGAACGAGGTCCAGGGATAGAGGGACCGGAGCGGCGTCCCCACCTTCGATGCCGCCCCCGCGGCAACGAGCTCCATGCCGGGATGCCGCTCCAGGATGCGCAGCAGCTCGCCGCCGGCGAATCCGGACGCCCCTAGGACCGCCACGCGGCAGGTGGAATATTTATGCGACATGGTGCATGAGCATACAGCGAATCCCCGAGGTGAACAACGGCGCCGTCAGGCGATGTCCAGGAGCCCCCGCAGGTCGGGGATGCGCCGGACCCCGTCGACGAGCGGCGGCGGCTCGGACGGCTCCCGCCACACGTGCACCGGGGCGATGCCGGCCGACCTCGCCCCTCCGACGTCCGCCTCCCACGAGTCCCCCACGAACACCGCCTCGGCGGGACTGGCCCCGGCGAGGTCGAGGGCACGACGGAAGATCAGCGGATGCGGCTTGCGGACGCCGGCCCGGGCCGACGTCACGGCGAAGTCGACCAGCGCGCCGAGCCCGGCCTCGTCGAGGACCCGGTCCAGGTCCCAGTCCCAGTTCGAGCACACCCCAAGGACCATGCCACGGCGCCGCAGCTCCTCGAGCACCGCCGCGACCTCCTCGTACGGCAGGACCGTGAAGTCCTTCGAGGCCGCGTAGAGCTCGGCCACGAGCTCCTCGGCCTGGTCGAGGTCGACGCCACAGGCCTGCGCAGCCCGCCGCAGGCGGTCCACCTCCCAGGCCTCGTAGTCCTCCCGGGATCCCGAGAACTCCTGGTGGTCGAGCCCGTCGAGCGCATCCCACCGATGCCGGTCCCACGTCGGCTGGTCGAAGGCGAGCCCCCGGCGCGCGAAGAGCTCCGACGCCAGCGGGCCCCGGGAGACGGCTCGCGCCAGTGTCCCGTAGAAATCGAGGAGGACGACGGCGGGCTTCGCGGCCTGCAAAGGTTGCACGGGTGGAGAGGTTACCGGCTGGGAGCGGGTCGAGAGCCTGGTGCGTGTCGGTCCATAGTGCAACAGTATCGTTACGGACATGTAATACCGCTGAAACAAACGGCACGTACATTACGCCAGGAGAGCACCTAGGGTTCCGCTCCCGACCACGGTCATCGTGACCGCCGGGAGGCCTGGTCCGAGAGGTGCCAGCGGTCCGTGCGAACGACGGCACCGCTACACGGAGGGATAAAAGCCCGGGAGGCCCACGCATGTGCGCCCCGGGCCTCCACGCTTTTCCGCCTCCATCGAGATGAACGTGGGGACGAACCCGAGGCCTCAAGGAGCGGGTTAAGGAGGAAAGCGTGCGGGAACTGATCGCCGGCAAGGCGGCCCTCGTCGTCATCGACATGCAGAAGGGCGGCCTCGAGCCCTACGAGGTCTCCGGCATCTCCCACATGGCCGGGTACCGGGACCGCATCGACCGGGTCGTGGCCGTCGCCGAGGCGTGCCGGGGCGCCGGCATCCCGGTGATCTTCTTCCAGGAGATCCACCGCCGGGACCTCGTGGACTTCGGTCGTGAGCTGGACGGCGCCGAGAGCGTCCATTGCCTGGAAGACGACCCCGGCACCGACCTCGTCGACGAGCTGCGGCCCGGCCCCGGCGACTACTTCATCCAGAAGCGCCGCTACTCCTGCTTCATCCACACCGACCTCGACATCCTGCTGCGGGGCCTGGGGGTCCGGACGCTCCTGCTCGCCGGCAACCTCACGAACGTCTGCGTGCACTACACCTTCGCCGACGCCCACCAGCGCGACTACCACGTCCGGGTGCTGGAGGACTGCGTCGGCGGATCCGACGTCCGTGCCCACACCGCCGCCCTCGAAGCGATGGAGTACCTGCAGACGGGAGCCCGACGCACGAGCCAGGAGGTGCTGGCCGCCATCCGGGAGCTCGTGGCGGCGTGAGCACCGCAGCGGAAGCCATCGACGCGGTACGGCCCCGCACCCCCACGGCGCCGGTCCTGTCGGTGCGGGACCTGGCGGTCACCTTCCCCGGCGCCGGCCGCTCCTCGCCCGAGGCCAACCCCGTCCGCGCGCTGCGGGGCGTGACGCTCGACATCGCCCCCGGCGAGATCGTCGGCCTCGTGGGCGAGTCGGGGTCCGGCAAGAGCGTCCTCGGTCTCGCCGCCCTCGGGCTGCTGGCTCCGGCAGCGACCGTCACCGGCAGCGTCCTGCTCGGCGGGCGGGAAATGGTCGGCACCAGCGACGGCGAGCGACGCATCGCCCGCCGCCGCTGTGCGGGGGCGGTCTTCCAGGACCCGATGACCTCACTGAACCCGACGATGAAGGTCGGCAAGCAGGTCGCCGAGGCTGCCGGATCGAGGGAGGCCGCCATCGAGGCGCTGGAGCGAGCGAGGGTGCCCGAGCCGCGCCGGCGGGCCGGCCAGTACCCCCATGAGCTCTCCGGGGGCCTGCGCCAGCGGGTGATGATCGCCATGGCGATCGCCGGCGGCCCCGACCTCGTCGTCGCCGACGAACCGACCACTGCCCTCGACGTCACCGTCCAGGCGGAGATCCTGGCGCTGCTCACGGCGATCCGCGACGAGACCGGCTCCTCCATCCTGTTCGTCACCCACGACCTGGCGGTCGCCGCCGAGCTCGCCGACCGCATCGCCGTGCTCTACGGGGGAAGGCTCGCCGAGGTGGGCCCGGCCAGCGAGGTGCTGCACCGCCCGTGCCACCCGTACACCGTGGCCCTCATGGCTGCCCGCCTGCGCGGCGACTCACCCCGCGCTGCGCTGCTGCCCACCCTGGAGGGTGAGCCCCCGGACCCGCGGGCGCATCCGCCAGGGTGCCCCTTCTCGCCTCGTTGCCCGCTGGCCGAGCCGGCCTGCGACGCCGCGCCGCCCGAGCCCGAGCCCGCCCCGACCCACGAGGGCCTCGTCGCCTGCCTGCACGCCGGGGAGGGCGCCGGTGCGCGGCTGCGAGTCCGCGAGGCGAGCGGTCCCAACGGGGACCCCGGCAGCGGGGCCGGGGCCTCGGGGGACCCCCGACCGAAGCCGGGCCCCGCGCTCCTCCTCACCGAGGTCACCAAGGCCTTCGGCAAGGGAGACCACCGCAGGGTCGTCGTCGACGGGCTCTGCCTCGAAGTCCCCGCCGGGGGCTCGCTCGCCCTCGTCGGCGAAAGCGGCTGCGGCAAGACCACGACGCTGCGCATGGCGGTCGGCCTGGAGGACCCGGACGGCGGTGAGGTCCACGTCGGCCCCGGCGGTTCCCCGCAGCTGGTCTTCCAGGACGCCGGGGCATCGCTGACACCGTGGCTGAGCATCGGCGAGATGCTGGAGGAGCGGCTGCGGACCGCCGGCCTCGACGGCCCCGCCCGCAGGACCCGATCCCTCGAGGTCCTGCAGATGGTGGGGCTCCCTGCGGGCGTGGCGACCCGCCGTCCCCGGGAGCTCTCGGGGGGCCAGCGCCAGCGCGTCGCCCTCGCCCGGGCAGTGGCGGTGCCACCCGCGCTGCTCGCCTGCGACGAGCCGATCTCTGCGCTCGACGTCTCCCTCGCCGCCACGGTCCTCAACCTGCTGACGACGCTGCGCGCCGAGCTCGGCATGGCGATGCTGTTCGTCACCCACGACCTCGCCGCTGCCCGCTTCATCGGCGACCGCGTCGCCGTGATGGCGGGCGGCCGCATCGTCGAGGAGGCAGCGTCCGAGGAGATCCTGACCCACCCGCAGCACCCGCACACCGCCGCCCTCGTCGCAGCGATCCCGACGTTCGAGGCGCACGCCTGATGGGGGTCGCGGAGCCCGTCACGCTCGGGGGGGCGTTCCCGCTCCGCCGGCGCGCGATCCCGAGCCTCAGCGTCGGCCGCCTGGAGAAGATCGGCCTCGCCGTCCTCGCCCTCACCACGATCGGCGCCCTGGCGGTGCCGCTCCTCGCCCCGCACGCCCCGACCCTGCCGGTCGCCGCCGGCCCGCTGCTCAAGCCCTCGGCGGCGCACCTCCTCGGGACCGACGACCTGAGCCGCGACATCCTCTCCCGGGTCCTCTACGGCATCCGCTCCTCGTGGTTCTCCGCGATCGCCGTCATCGCGAGCGGGGTCCTGGTCGGCGGGCTGATCGGCCTGGTCGCCGGCTTCACGGGGGGATGGGTCGACACCGTGCTCATGCGCGTCACCGATCTCTTCCTCGCTCTCCCCGGCCCCATCCTCGCCATCGCCATCGTCGCCGCCCTCGGCCCGTCGCTGCCGCATACGCTCCTGGCGGTGGGCATCGTCTGGTGGCCCTGGTACGCCCGCATCGTCCGCGGGGAGGTCCGGGCCCTCATGGTCCGTCCTCACATCGACGCCGCCCGCCTCGCCAGGATCGGGAGGATCCGGCTCTCCTTCCGCCACGCCCTGCCGGGGGCGTTGCCGGCCGTCCTCGTCACCGCCAGCCTCGACGTGGGCAACCTCGTCCTCACCCTCGCCGGCCTCGCGTTCATCGGGCTCGGCGCACCGCCGCCGGCGCCGGAGCTCGGCTCGATGGTCGCCCAGGGCCTCCCCTACTTCTTCGGGCAGCCGTGGGTGTGCCTCGCGCCGGCCGTGGCGATCTTCGTGCTCGCCTTTGCCGCCAACCTCGCAGGAGACGGGATCCGGGATCTGTTGCACCACACATAGCGGAGCTCCATAGGAGAGCGAAGCATCAAAAAGCAGCACAACCGAAGCACAACCGAAAAAGGGGGGCTCGTGAGAACCGGATCAATGCGCCGTGTGTTCAGCCTGCTGGCCGCGGTCGGCCTCGTCCTCGCCGCCTGCTCGAGCACGTCGTCGACCAGCAGTGCCCCCTCGACGCCGAGCGTCAACGGCACCCTCAACCTTGCCTATCTCGCCGACATGTCGGTCCCCGACCCCGACGTCTTCTACGACATCGAGGGCAACACGGTGATCCTGTCCGTCTACCAGGGCCTCGTCGACTACAAGCCGGACACCACGACGATCGAGCCCGTGCTGGCGACCTCGTGGGATACCAGCCCCGACGGCCTCACCTACACCTTCCACCTCCGCAACGGGGTCACCTTCCAGGACGGGACGCCCTTCAACTCGGCAGCGGTCAAGGCCTCGTTCCAGCGCCGGATCAACGTCAACTCGGCCCCCGCCTACATGCTCGCCCAGGTCGCCGACATGCAGACCCCCGACCCCATGACCTTCGTCGTGAAGCTCAAGAGCGTGGTGACGCCGTTCATGGACTACATGGCCTCGAGCTGGGGGCCGAAGATCATCAGCCCCAAGGCCCTGACCGACAACGCCGGCAACGACTTCGCCCAGACCTGGGCCAAGACCAACGCGGACGGGACCGGCCCGTACAAGCTGACCGCCTTCAACCGAGGCCAGAGCTACACCCTCACCCGCAACGACAGCTACTGGGGGCCCAAGGCCAACTTCGCCACGGTCAACATCCGGATCATCCCGGACATGAACAGCCAGATCCTCCAGCTCCGCTCGGGGGGCCTCGACGTCATCCTCCACTCGTTCCCGGTGGCGGAGCTGCCAACCGCCCGCAGCGACCCCAACCTCGCGGTCAAGGACTTCTCCTCGTACCTGCAGTCGATGCTCTACATCAACACCAACAAGGCGCCGTTCAACAACCTCGCCCTGCGCAAGGCGGTCGCCGCCGACATCGACCGGGACTCGCTCGTTTCCCAGATCTACGGCTCGTACGGGCACCCGGCCGGTTCCCCGTATGCGCCGGGCATCCTCGACCAGTCGCTGGCGCCGATCGGCTACCCGACGGCGACGGTCAAGGCCCCGCCGGGCACGCCAGCGATCACCTTCGCCTACACGTCCGACGAGTCGGGCATCCAGAGCCGGCTCGCGGGGCTCATCCAGCAGAAGCTGCAGGGCCAGGGCTTCCAGGTGACGGTCAAGGAGGTGACCAACCCGCAGGTCTACGGGTATGCGACGTCGCCCCAGACCCTGGCACAGGCCCCCGACCTGCTCCTGATGACCAACACGCCCGACGCCGCCCACCCCGACACCTGGTCCCGCATCCTGTGGGGCACGGGCGGGGGACTCAACTTCCTCGGTTACTCCAACCCCCAGGTCGACGCGCTGCTCAACCAGGGGGCGTCGACGACCGACGCCAGCGCCTCGGCCCAGGCGTACGGCAAGGCCGGGCAGCTCCTGGTCGCGGATTACGGCATCCTCTTCCTTGCCGACACGCGCGACGTTATGGTCATGCGAAAGAATCTCACCAACGTGGAACACGTCCCCAACTATCCCTGGGCCCTCCGGCTCGGAACGCTGGCGAGGTCCTGATGGCCGAAGTCTCCTCGGGGGAGAGATAGATGGCCAGAGTGATCCTGTCCCGGCTTGCGGCGCTGGCCGTCATCCTGCTGGCGCTCTCGGCGATCGTGTTCGCCCTCGAGGCAATGATCCCCGCCGACCCCGTCCGGGCGATGGTGGGGGCCTCGGCCACGAAGGAGGCGGTCGCCGCCAAGCGCCACGAGCTGGGCTTCGACAAGCCACTGCCCGTGCAGTACCTGCGGTTCCTGGGCCGGGCGGCGACGGGCAACCTCTCCGACTCGCTGCACACCCGCCGGCCCGTGATGACGGACCTGCGCGCCTTCCTGCCCGCCACCCTCGAGCTCGCCGGAGCGGCGGCGTTCCTCGCCGCCGTGCTCGGTGGGCTCCTGGGGATCGCCACCGCCCGGGGCAAGGCGACCGCGCCGCGCCTGCTGATGCTGGCGGGGGCCTCGGCGCCGCCGTTCCTCCTGGCCCTCGCGCTCCTGATGCTGTTCTACGCCCGCTGGCACGTCCTGCCCAGCTCGGGCCGCCTCTCCCCCGGCATCACCGCGCCGAGCGGGCCGACGGGGCTGCTGGTCGTCGACGGCCTGGTGCACGGGCGACTCGACGTCGTGGCCGACGCGTTGTGGCACCTCGCCCTGCCGGCCTTCTGCCTGGCGCTCGGCCCCGCGGTGGCGCTCGGACGGACGCTGCGGTCGTCGCTTCGGACGGTCCTCACCCAGGACCACATCCGCACCGCCCGCGCCAAGGGCCTCAACGAGCGCACCGTGCTGCTGCGCCACGCCTTGCGCTCGGCCCTGAACGCCCCGCTGACGATGGGCGGCCTCCAGGTGGGGCTGCTCCTCGCCGGCGTCGTCGTCATCGAGTCCGTCTTCGCCTGGCCGGGCGTCGGCCTCTACACCGTCCAGTCGATCGCCTCGACCGACTTCCCGGCCGTCGCCGGCGTCACCCTCGTGCTGGGGGCGCTGTACGTCGTGATCAACGCCCTCGTCGACCTCGCCCAGGTCGTCGCCGATCCCCGGTTGCGGGCCGCATGACCATCGAGCGCCTCGTGCCGCTCACCCTCGGGTGGCAGGAACTGGACCGCTGCATCGCCCTCGACGGCTACCCGCCCGGCGTCGGGGACCGCATCCCGATCCCCGGCTGGGTCATCGAGCGCGACCGCGGCGGCCTCATCCTCTACGACACCGGCTACGACCCCACCGCCGGAGGGTCGGAGCTCGCCTTCCCGGGCTTCCCGCCGCCCGAGGTCGTCGCCCTGCCCGATGCCCTCGCCGCCGCCGGGTTCGGTGTCGAGGCGGTGACCGACTGCGTCGTCAGCCACCTGATGGTCGATCATGCCGGCGGCCTTGGCTGCCTGGCGGCGGGCACCCGGGTGTGGATCCAGCGGGCCGAATGGGACTACGCGCAGGGTCCGTCGCCCGACCCGCTCGCCTACCGGCCGGCCGACCTTGCGCCGCTCAGGGACGGTAGGCTCGCCGTGAACCTCCTCGGCGGCGACGCCGAGCCGTGGCCGGGCGTCCGGCTGCTGGCGACGCCGGGCCACTCCCCCGGGCACATGTCGATGCTGGTGGCCCTGCCCGACGGATGGATCGCCCTCGCCGCCGACGCCGCCGACACCCAGACAAACCTGACGGAGCGGATCGCCCCGGGCATCCTCCTGGCCGGTCGGGAACAGGCCCTCGCCTCGATCGACCGGTTCAAGGAGGCGGCGGCTGCGGTCGGGGCCCTCATGATCCCCGGCCACGATGCCGAGGTCTGGGGCCTGCTCCCGCCGTCGTTCGGTGCGAGCCGCGGCCCCCACCGGGTCGCGCTGCCATGAGGCTGTCGCCGACCGACGTCGACAAGCTCCTCCTGTCCGTGGCGGCGATGGTCGCCCGGGACCGACGGGCGAGGGGGGTCAGGCTCAACGTCCCCGAGGCGACCGCCCTGCTCTCCTCCTTCGTGCTCGAGGGAGCCAGGGACGGCCGGACCGTCGCGGACCTCATGTCGGCGGGCCGGGCGGTGCTCGGCCGCGACGACGTGATGGAGGGCGTGCCCGAGCTCCT
>DASXNO010000169.1:0-11687 GCA_036495025.1 Actinomycetota bacterium
GGGCTCTCTGGGGGCGCCCTCCCTGTCTCCGACGGCGTGCTGATCGTCCTCACCCGCCTACGGCGCGTCCTCGAGGTCGACCTCGCGAACCAGCGGGTCATCACCGAGCCCGGCGTGACCAACCTGGAGATCTCCCGGGCGGTGGGGCCGACGCATTTCTTCCCCCCGGACCCCTCGAGCCAGATCGTGTGCTCGATCGGGGGCAACGTCGCCGAGAACTCCGGCGGGGCCCACTGCTTCAAGTACGGCTTCACCACCAACTACGTGACGGGCCTGGAGGTCGTCCTCCCCGACGGCGAGGTGGTCATGCTGGGCGGCAAGGAGCTCGACCAGCCCGGCTACGACCTGGTGGGCGCCTTCGTCGGCTCGGAAGGAACCCTGGGGATCGCCACGAAGATCGTCCTGCGGGTGGTGCCGGTGCCCGAGGCGACCCTTGCCCTCGTCGCCTACTTCGAGACCACCGACCATGCCGGGGCCGCCGTCTCGGACGTCGTGGCCGCCGGGATCGTGCCCGGCGCCATCGAGATGATGGACCGGCTCACGATCCGGGCGTGCGAGGAGGCCACCCACGCCGGGTACCCGCTCGACGCCGGGGCCGCCCTGATCGTCGAGCTCGACGGGCCCGAGGCGGAATGCCGGGCGTGGCGGGACGACGTCGTGGCGATCTGCGAGGCGAGGAGCGCGACGGGGATCCGGATCGCCGCCGGCGAGGCGGAGCGCCAGCTCATCTGGAAGGCGCGCAAGGCCGCCTTCGCCGCCATGGGCCGCATCTCGCCCAACTACTACGTCCAGGACGGCGTCATCCCCCGTACCCGGCTCTCCGAGGTGTTGCGCCACATCGACGGGCTCTCGGAGCGCTTCGGCCTTCCGGTGGCAAACGTCTTCCACGCCGGGGACGGCAACCTGCACCCCCTGGTCTGCTACGACGCCCGGAATCCGGGGGAGGCGCAGCGCGCCGAGGAGCTGGCGACGCTCATCATCGACGCATGCCTCGGCGTGGGCGGCTCGATCACCGGGGAGCACGGGGTCGGCGTCGACAAGAAGGCGTCGATGACCAAGATGTTCTCCGAGGCCGACCTCGACGCCTTCCAGCGGCTGCGCTGCGCCTTCGACCCCGACCAGCTCGCCAATCCCGGCAAGGTCATGCCCGCGTCCAGGCTGTGCGGCGAGGTGCCGGGTCCCTACCGGCAGCACCCGATCGAGGCGGCGGGCCTGGCGTCGAGGCTCTGAGCGGGCCGGTCCCCGGGCGTCTCACATTGACTCCCTGCCGGGCCAAAACTACAGTCAAGCTAGGGGAACACGAGTTCCCGACAACGAAGCGGGGAGGTGATCGCGGTGGCGAAGATCCTGATCCTGACGGGCGACGCGGCCGAGTCGTTGGAGGTGATGTATCCGTACCAGCGGTTGCTGGAGGAAGGCTACGAGGTGGACATCGCCGCCCCCACGAAGAAGAAGCTCCAGTTCGTGGTGCACGACTTCGTGGAGGGGTTCGACACCTACACGGAGAAGCCCGGCTACACCTGGCCCGCCGACCTCGCCTTCGCCGACGTCAATCCCGAGGACTACGTGGCCCTCGTGATCCCGGGCGGGCGGGCGCCCGAGTACATCCGCAACAACCCCGACTGCCAGCGCATCATCCGGCACTTCTTCAGCGGGGAACGACCGGTGGCCCACATCTGCCACGCGCCGCTGGCGCTCGCCGCGGCCGGTGTGCTCGAGGGGCGGCGCACCGCCGCCTATCCGGCCCTCGAGCCCGACGTCCGGGCGGCGGGTGCCGAGTTCGTGGACGGCGGGGGCGTGGTCGACGGACTCATGGTCTCGGCGCGGGCATGGCCCGACCACCCGGCGTGGATGCGGGAGTTCATCGGCATCCTGCGGGCGAAGGCCCCGGCGCTCTGACGGGCGCCCGGTCGGGGGCACCGCCGCACCCAGCCTCCTCCCATCCGGCGCCTTGAGGGGCGCCTCGGGCCATCCGGCGCCTTGAGGGGCGCCTCGGGCCCGCCGGGAACCCGGGGCGTCGGTCGCTCGCACCTGCCTGAGATGGGAAGCCGTCAGGAGCTGCCCGCATCCCCCGAAGAGGCGGCGGAGCTGCTTCGTGCGTGCGCGGACGAGGGGCTCCGCTTCCGCCCACGGGGCGGGGGCACGAAGCTGGGCTGGGGCCGCCCGGCTCCCGACGCCGACGTCGACGTGCTGACCGGGAATCTGGACCGCGTGATCGAGCACAACGCCGGTGACCTCACGGCGGTCCTGCAGGCAGGGGTCCCGCTGGCGGCAGCCCAGGAGACCTTCGCCGCCGCCGGGCAGATGCTGGCGCTCGACCCTCCGTTGCGGGGGCCCGACCCGGCGGGCGGCGCGGCCGCCACCATCGGCGGGATCGCCGCCACCGCCGATTCCGGCCCCCTGCGGCACCGCTACGGAGCGGCCCGGGATCTCCTGCTCGGCATCACCGTGGCGCTGTCCGACGGCACCCTCGCCCGGGCCGGCGGCAGGGTGATCAAGAACGTCGCCGGCTACGACCTGGCAAAGCTGTATGCAGGATCGTTCGGGACGTTGGGCCTGATCGTCGAGGTCGTGGTGCGCCTGCATCCCCGCCCACCCCGGACCGCGACCCTCGTCGGCCGCACGGACGATGCCGCCGCGCTGGGCCGGGCCGCGGCGGCACTCGCCCATGCGCCGGCGCAGCTGGAGTGCCTCGACGCTGCCTGGGGCCAGGGCCGGGGGGAGCTGCTCGCCCGCTTCGGCGGCGCCGCCTGCGAGGGCCGCGCCGCGTCCGCAGCCGCCCTGATGAAGGGCTGCGGGCTCGATGCGGGCATCGTCGAGGGGGACGACACCGGGCTCTGGGAACGGCAGCGCAGCCGGCAACGATCGGTGTCCGGCCCCTTTGGTGGCGCCCTCGGCGTGCCGGGGGCGATCGTGCGGGTGTCCGGCCTCCCCGCGGAGCTGGCCCGCGTGATCCGGGCGGCCGGGCGGGCGGGCGGAACGCTGGCCGGCCGGGCCGGGCTCGGGCTCTCGTGGATCGAGCTGCCCTCCGTCGCAGGGGCGGAGGAGCTTGCGGGCCGGATCGAGGAGGTTCGCCGGGACCTCGCGCCGTGGGCCTGCACCGTGCTCGACGCCCCGGACGAGGTCCGCGAGCGGGTGGACGTCTGGGGGCCCGACCGTTCCGGGCTGGCGCTGATGCGGCGGCTGAAGGAGCGCTTCGACCCCGCCGGCGTCTGCAACCCGGGCCGGTTCGTCGGAGGCATCTGAGCATGGGGCCCGCCGCCTTCGACCCCCGGCGCCCTCCGGATCTGGGCCTGATCGACGACTGCGTGCACTGCGGCTTCTGCCTGCCGACCTGCCCCACCTACCTGCTGTGGAACGAGGAGATGGATTCGCCCAGGGGCAGGATCGTGCTGATGCGGGCGGGCCTCGAGGAGGGCAGCGAGATGTCCGGGGAGATGGTCGGCCACTTCGACGCCTGCCTCGGGTGCATGGCCTGTGTCACCGCCTGCCCGTCGGGCGTCCGGTACGACCAGCTCATCGAGGCGACCCGGCCCCAGGTCGAGCGCAACTTCCGTCGCCCCCTGAGCGAGCGGCTGTTCCGCAGGCTGGTGTTCGAGGTCTTCACCCACCCGGGGCGCCTCCGGGCCCTCGTCGCCCCGCTCGCGGTGGCGCAGGCGTCGGGCCTGCAGCGCCTCGTCCGCCGCCGGGGCCTGCTGGAGCGCTTCCCTCGCCTTGCCGCCCTGGACCGGCTGGCTCCCCGGGTGGCGCTCGGGCCGGCCCGCCGGCTTCCCGAGCTGACGCCGGCAAGGGGCGTGCGCCGGGGCCGGGTGGGACTCCTGCAGGGGTGTGTGCAGCGGGTCCTGTTCCCCCGGGTCAACGAGGCTACGGTCGACGTCCTCGCCGCCGAGGGCTTCGACGTCCTCGCCCCCCGGTTGCCCCGCTGCTGCGGGGCGCTGATGCTGCACTCGGGCGCGGAGCCGGAGGCGCTCGGGCTCGCCCGGAAGCTGATCGGGGCCTTCGAGGGCTGCGACGTCGTCGTGGTCAACGCGGCGGGCTGCGGCTCTTCGATGAAGGACTACGGGCACCTCCTCGACGACTGCGGGGAGGAGGAGGCCCGGCGGGCGGGGGAGTTCTCCGGGAAGGTCCGCGACATCGCCGAGTTCCTCGCCACCGTCGAGCCCCGGGTGCCGAGGCATCCCCTACCGCTCAGGGTCGCCTACCACGACGCCTGCCACCTCGCCCACGCGCAGGGCATCCGGGCGCAACCCCGGGCGCTGCTGGCGGCCATTCCGGAGCTGGCACTGGTCGAGCCGGCCGAGTGGGAGATCTGCTGCGGGTCGGCCGGGATCTACAACCTGCTCCAGCCCGAGCCCGCCGCCGAGCTCGGCCGCCGAAAGGCGGGGAACCTCCTGGCCACGGGGGCCGAGGTCATCGCGGCCGCGAACCCCGGGTGTGCCCTCCAGATCGCCGCCCACCTGGAGGCGGCGGGACGGCCACTTCCGGTCTACCATCCCGTCGAGCTACTGGCGGCGTCGATCGAGGGCCGCATGCCGCCGGGGTGACTCGACCTCCCCGAGACGTTCCGCAGGCCGCCCCGAGACGGCGCCCAGGCGTCCCCAAAGGGGATCAGGAACGCTGTGCCGGCTTCGGCTCGTCCAGGCGTGGCCAGAGCTTGAGCACGGTGACGCGCGCGGCGCCCCCGTTGTCCCGCTGATCCGTCAAGTCCAGCGGATCGTCGACGCACTCCATGCCGGCGTCGACCCTGGTGAGGGTGAAGACCCTGCGGGCCGGGAGCGGAGGGCGTACGACGATCAGACGGCGGCCCTGCCTGTGGGCACGCTCGGACGCCGCGAGGAGCACGGAGAGACCCGTCGAGTCGATGAAGCTCAGGCCCGTCAGATCGACCATGAGCAGCGGCCTGGCATCCTCGACCTGGAGCAGCGCGCGCTCCAACGACGGTGCCGTATAGATGTCGAGCTCCCCGGCCACGGCAACGAACTCCCGATCGGGTGAACGCTCGATCCGGATCCGAAGGGGAGCCTCTGGCTGCCGGCCGCTCAGTCCCCGCCGCCGATCCGACTCAGGCCGGAGCCCCGCATGACCCGCTGTGCACCACGTACGAAACAGAGAGTCAACCGGCCACCTTCCCCTTGGACGCTCGAGCGTCTTGTCCGCAGCCGAACCTGTTCCTGGACCTACGTTCCGGCTGGGAACAAAACCCAGCTTAGTACCAGTCGAACGAAATCACAAGACCGGGAACTTCGCACCGATAGGCTGAGTCCGGTCCGTTCTTCGGTTGGCCCCGTTATCCAGTGTTCAACTCGACGTTGCGGCCTTCGCGACCGCCGTGGCCCATAACGCGTACCCGGCGTCGTTGGGGTGGAAGCGGTCCCGAGCGAAGTACGTGACGGGGTGTGCCCGGAACGCCGGCCCCGTCTTCCCGGCGATGTCGACGTAGAGGGCCCTGGGGGTCCGGGCGGCGAGGTTGCGGACGTCGGTGTCCAAGGATCGCCCGCGCCAGCCGGCGACGGCTCGCAGCGGCTGGGCCAGGCGTGGCGGGGCCCCCATGTCGGGGACGCCGAGGATCACGATCCGCCGCACCGTCGGCGGCAGCCCGGCAAGGAGCCGCTCGTAGTCACGCCGGAAGGCGCCCCGCGACGTCAGGTGGGTCGTGTCGTTGGCCCCGACCGTGATGAACACCACCGTGGGGCGGATTGCCGTGAGCGCCGGGAGCTGACGATGCAGGACGTCGGTCACCCGGTCGCCCGATCTTGCCAGCACCGTCAGGCGCACGGGCCGGCCGATGGCGGCCGCGGCCTGCTCGGGGAGCGCCCCCGCGGGCCCGGTGGCGCCGAGACCGGCACCGGTCGAGTCGCCCAGCCAGACGACCGTGTCGACGGGTGGCCCCGGGGGCCCGGCCGGTGCATCGGTGGGCAGCGGCGGCCCGGCCCCGGGATGCACGCCGCCGCGTGCCACCAGCACCTCCGTGACCAGGACGGCGCAGAACGTGACCACCAGCGCGCCCGTGGCGAGCAGGCACCGCCGGATCGCTCTCATGGCAGCCGTAGCTTGCATCAAAAACCATGCCTGGCGCAGTTTTTGATGCAATCTGCGGCTGCCGCTGTGTCCGAGGGGCTGTCAGACTCCCGCCAATGGACACGGCCCTGGCGATCGACATCGGCGGCACCAAGCTGGCGGCCGGCATCGTCGGCGGGGACGGGGCCCTCCTTCACCGCGCCGAGGCGCCAACCCCGGTCACCGCCGATGCCGAGGTGCTCTTCGCCGACCTGCTCCGCCTGGTCGAGGCCCTCCCTGCGGCGGACCCCGTCGTCTGCGGTGCCGGGTGCGGCGGCCCCATGACCCGGGGCGGCGAGGAGGTCTCGCCGCTCAACATCCCGGCATGGCGCCATTTCCCGCTCCGGCGCCGGCTCCGGGAGGCGACCGGTCTCACCGCCTTCGTCGACAACGACGCCAAGGCGCTCACCCTCGGCGAGGGCTGGGTGGGCGCCGCCACGGGGGAGCAGGACTTCATCGGCATGGTCGTCTCCACCGGGGTGGGCGGAGGCATCGTGCTCGAGGGGAGGCTCCTCGACGGTGCCCAGGGGAATGCGGGCCACATCGGTCACATCGTCGTCGAGCCCGGCGGGCGCCGCTGCGTCTGCGGCTCGAGGGGGTGCCTGGAGGCCGAGGCCTCCGGGCTCGCGATCCGTGCCACCACCGGGCGGCCCCCGTCGGAGGCGCCGGCCGCCGTCGTCGCCCGGACCGGCATGCTCGTCGGCCGGGCCGTGGCCTCGGTGGCCAACCTGCTGGACCTTCGCCTGGCAGTGGTCGCCGGGTCGGTGGCGCTCGGCTTCGGCAAGCCGTTCTTCGACGCCGCCCAGCAGGAGATCGACGCCCTGGCCCGGCTCGAGTTCTCGGTGGGCACGCGCATCGTCCCCGCCGGCCTCGGCGCCGCCGCCCCCCTGATCGGTGCGGCTGCGGTGGGCTTTCGCGGCCTCGGGGCCGGATAGGCGGCGGGAACATCGAACCTGTCCCGATCGACGACGCCACCGACCCGAGGGTCGCCGACTACGTCGGGATGAAGGACGCCGAGCTCCGCCGGCGCCGGGAGGAGCCCACCGGCGATGCCCCGGGGCTCTTCATCGCCGAGGGGGCGCTGGTGCTGCGCCGGCTCCTGCGGTCGGGCTACCGGGTCCGGTCCGTGCTCGTGACTCCCCAACGCTACGGGCCGCTCGCCGCCGACCTCGCCGGCATGCCGGCCCCCGTGTACCTCGCCAGCCAGGAGGTGATGAACGCCGTCGCCGGGTTCGACATCCATCGAGGGGTGCTCGCCTCTGCCAGCCGCCGCCCGCTGCCCGAGCCCGCCGGGCTGCTGGTTCGTTCCCACCGGGTCGCCGTGCTCGAGGACATCAACGACCACGAGAACCTCGGCGTCATCTTCCGCAACGCCGCGGCCCTCGGGGTCCAGGCGGTCCTCCTGTCGCCGGAATGCTGCGACCCGCTCTACCGTCGCTCGGTGCGGGTGTCGATGGGCCACGTCCTCGACCTGCCGTTCGCCGTCCTCGCCCCCTGGCCCGCGGCCCTCTCCTCCCTGGGCGACGCCGGCTTCGACCTCGTCGCCCTGACGCCGGATCCGACAGCCCGAGACATCCGTCACCTGGGCCTGGCCGCCGCCGGCAGGGTGGCCCTCATGCTCGGCGCCGAGGGGCCGGGCCTCTCCGCCGGGGCGCTCCAGCACGCGACGGTGCGGGCGCGCATTGCGATGTCTCCGGGTGTCGACTCACTCAATGTCGGCAGCGCCGCTGCGATCGCCTTCCACGCCGCGATGCCGGCCTGACCTGGCCGAGGCTGCGCCGCGGGCCGCCGCCGATCAGTGATAGGTGACGATGGAGACGTGGTCGTAGGAGAAGACGTCCTCGGGGCCGGCCTTCGGTGTCGTCGCCCTGACGATCGGTACCACCTTCACGGTCACCTTCGGCCCCGCCGCCAGGGCCAGGCGCACCGCCTCCGTGGCGATCACGACCTTCCGGGCGAGCGTGAGCTGGTGGGCGGGTCGGGGGTCGTAGCGCCGGCGGGGGCGGACCTCGCAGTGCCCCTCGTCGTCGCCGTAGCACCCCCCGTGGCCGAAGATGTGGAACGCTCCCGCATAGCCGTTCTCGCGGGTCAGGGGCGTGGTGGCGTCTGCCCGCGGGTTGTTGAGGAAGACCCTGCCCTCATAGCTGGCTCCCGAGTGGTCGACACCGTGGAACTCGATGTCCGCCCGGGAGAACTGGATGTCGAGCTGCTCCCCTGCAATCGTCACCGGTGCTTCGTATCTGTTGGTGGCCACCGCCGTTCCTCCCTCCGTCGCTCACGGATGCTTTCGCTACGCCTTCACCTTCGCCCGCCGCTTGGGCGCGGTCGCCTCGGGGGCCGGTGAGGATTTCGGCGTGGCCTTCGGCCGGGGCGCGGGCGGCGCTGGCGACGAGGCGACCGCACCTGCGTACTCGTAGCCGAGGTGATGGATGTCGAGCACGTCCTGCACGGTCAGGCCCCACGGGGCAAGGGTCTGGTGGAGGTAGTTGGGGGGGATGTTGGTCACGCCCCAGCGGAGCTGCCACAGATACCAGAGGCGGTCGATCATGCAGTGATGCGCCCAGAAGATGGGGTCGTAGGCAGAGGTCACGATGACGCCCATGTCGCCGGAGACCCAGCCGTGGACCTGGTCGTGCAGGTCCTGGAGCTGGTTGGAGAAGTCGACGAAGCTCGACAGGCCGAGGACCTGCGTGACGTCGGCCGGCGACGGCAGGTTCGACGGGTCGTCGGGGGACCGCCGGGTCCGGCGCGCCCGGCTCCCCGGCATGGCGGGCATCGGTCCGCTGGCCAGTGGATTCGGCTTTCCGTCGGGGCCCCTGGGGGCAGAATAGGAGGCGGGGATACCAGTCTGCGAGGTCCAGTCCCACCAGGAGAGGATCGCCCCTTCGTTCTGGTCCCGAGCGGTGTGCTCCCAGTACTGGAGGTAGGCCCGGTGCCACGGCAGGAACAGGTCGTAGGGGAAGCCGTCGCTGCCCACGCGACCGTGGTGCCAGCACTGGTACTGCGGGAACCCGTGGTAGCCGGCCCAGAAGAGCCAGCTTCGGTTGTCGGTCGCGCTCAGCGCCTGCATCTTGGCGTACGCGTCGCTGAGCGAGGCGATATCCGCCGCCTCGACCTTCTGCCGTACCACGAGTTGATTCGCCACCGTCTTCTCCTTGATGTGGAAGTTGGCGTGGAAGGACCGTTCAACCCTAATGCAACGTGGCGCCGGAACGGTTGCAATCGGTGACCGCTGTCTTCCGGTCCGGCAGCGTCCCGGTCGACACCGCCGGCTTGGGGGGCGACTTCGAGCGGGCCGACATCGTCTTCGACGGGGTCGAGCAGGCCGGCGGGTCCTTCGAGGCCCGGGTGTTCCTCAACAACCCGGAGGCGGACGACTCGACGCCGAGGACGCCGGAGCACGGGTATGCGGGCTCCTTCCATGTCTACGGCTACGGCAGCTACCCGGGCGAACCGGGCCCGGCCGGCGGCCAGACGGCGCCAATGACCCGGTACGTCACGGCGACCGACGCGGTGCGGGCGGCGTTGGCCAGTGGCGATGTCGACGTCACGACGGTGGCGGTAGGGAGGGGCGACCAGGCGGGCGGCGGTCCTGGCCCCGGCGCCATCGACGCCGGCCGGGTTTCGAT
Organism: Actinomycetota bacterium; assembly: GCA_036495025.1. Lineage (GTDB taxonomy): Bacteria > Actinomycetota > CADDZG01 > JAHWKV01 > JAOPZY01 > JAOPZY01. Next base: position 9,687 of record DASXNO010000169.1, read on the forward strand.
CCGGTTCGACCAGCCGCCCCCCGAGGGGGTCTGAGGCCCGGCGAACCGTGAAAACGGGTTCCCAGGGCGCAAAAAGAAGGGTATAGGGCACTTTCCTCGCATATCGGGTCTTTCGCCACGCTGCCGGATAGGGATAGGGTCTCAGGTGTGACCGATGTTCTTGTCCCCGACACCGGAGTAGGGCGGCGACGTCGGGCGCCCCGCGGCCAGGGGAGGAAGCTGCGGGAGGAGATCCTCGCCGCCGCCGAACGGCTCCTGCGTGAGACGGGCGACCAGGAGGCGGTCTCGATCCGGGCGGTGGCTGACGCCGTCGGCGTGACCCCGCCCTCGATCTACCTCCATTTCGCCGACAAGACCGACCTGATCTTCGCCATCTGCCAGAAGCACTTCGCCGAGCTCGACCGGACCCTCCAGGAAGCGTCGGCCGGCAGCGAGGACCCGCTCGAGTCGCTCCGGCGGCAGGGCCGGGCCTACGTGCACTTCGGGATCGACCATCCCGAGGAGTACCGGATCCTGTTCATGACCCGACCGGCGGCGGCCCCGGAGGGCTGGAACGACGCCCGGGTGAAGGAGAGCGCGTCGTTCCACCACCTCGTCGAGACGGTGCAGGCGTCACTGGATGCCGGCGCGATCCGGCCGGCCAGCCCCGTCCCGGTCGCGTACGGGCTGTGGGCGGCGATGCACGGGCTCACCTCGCTGTTCGTCGCCAAGCCGGGGATCTTCGGGCCGGAGCGGGAAGCACTGATCGACCACGTCCTCGACGTGCAGATCACCGGGCTGGCCCGCCCGAGACGAGCTCCACGAGCCGGGGCAGGACGTCGCCGATTGGCTGGCTCAGCACGGCGTCGGCGTAGGGGTCGAGCGGCGTTGCCTGGGCGTTGAGGATCACCAGGCGGGCGCCGGCCTGCCGCGCGATCTGGGGCAGGTAGGCGACGGGGTAGACCTTGAGGGTGCTGCCGATCGCCAGGAAGACGTCGCAGGTGGCGGCAGAGCGCTGAGCCCGCTCCAGGTTCTCGGGGACGAGCGCCTGCCCGAACGAGACGGTCGCCGATTTCAGGATCCCTCCGCAGGAGCGGCAGGGCGGATCCTCCTCTCCGGCCCGCACCCGTTCGAAGGTCGCCTCGGCGGGGCCCCGGTCGCCGCAGGACAGACAGGCGACGTCGCGCATCGTGCCGTGAATCTCGACGAGGGTGTCCGGGCTGGTGCCCGCCAGGGCATGCAGGCCGTCGATGTTCTGGGTGACGAGGCTCTGCAGGTGGCCCGTGCGTTCCAGCTCGGCGAGGGCGACGTGCCCGCGGTTGGGGTCCGCCGTCCAGGCCGGGTGGGCCATCCGCCGCTGCCACGACTCGACGCGCACGGATCGGTCCGCCAGGTAGGTGTCGATGTGGGCGAGGCGCTCGGCCTTCGGGTCCTTCGTCCACACACCGTTGGGACCCCGGAAGTCCGGGATCCCGGAGTCGGTCGAGATTCCGGCGCCCGTGAGGGCCATGACGTGGCGGGCGTCACGGATCCAGCCTGCGATCGTGGTCAGGTCGGCAGGGCCGGCGAGGTTGGTGCGCTCGGTGCGGTCGAGCTCCCCCGGGCTGCCCACCCGCTCAGGCGCGGGTCTGGGCCAGCGCCCGTGTGCCCTTCTCGGGCCTGCCCGTCCTGCCGGGTGCGGGCTCCCAGCGGAACCGCCGTGCTGCGAACACCGTGGCGGCGATCCCCCAGAGGGCAACCGGGAGGAGCTCGTGGGGGGCGAAGCCGCTGCCGCGGGTGAACGGATCGAAGGTGGCGATGAACGCCCGCACCAGGTGGATAAGTGGGAGGAAGTCGGCGATCTTGACCAGCCAGGCGGGGGCACCCTGCAGCGGGAAGAAGACGCCCGAGATGAACACCATCGGCAGGGCGACGATGTTCGCGATCGCGGGAGCGGCGTCGCTGTTGGGGACGAGGCAGCTCACGGCCATGCCGAGGGCGGCAAAGGTGGCGGTGCCGAGCAGGAAGGTGACGATGGCGGCG
>DASXNO010000170.1:0-11339 GCA_036495025.1 Actinomycetota bacterium
CGGCGGGCCCGGTGTGGGTCCCGCCTCTCCGGGACCCAAAGCGAGTGCCGCAGGCCCTGACCCACAGGCCGTCGCCTCGGGCCCGATCGCCACGGCCAGCTTCGCACCCGGGGCGTGCGTCGCGTTCCCGCCGGCGGCCACCGACCGGCACCAGACGGTTTTCCTCGACGCCGGCCACGGCGGGCCCGACCCCGGCGCCCTCGGAGTCACGCAGGGTGGTGCTGCCGTCAACGAGGCAAACCTCACCCTGTCCACGGCGCTCGCTACGGTGCCGCTTCTCCAGGCCCGCGGCTACCGGGTGGTCGTGTCCCGCACCGGCAATACGGCCGTGGCGATCCTCGGCGCCGGGGACCTCCTGAGCGGGACCTTTACCGCCCAGGGGGCCCTCAAGGACCTGACCGCGCGCGACGCCTGCGCCAACCTCGCCCGGGCGGCGGTGCTTTTGTCCGTCCACTTCAACGCCGGAGGGAGTCCCCGGTACGCCGTCATGCTCGCCCTGTACGACGATGTCCGTCCGTTCGCTCCGCAGAGCTTGCGGCTTGCGTCCCTCGTCCACAGCCAGGTCCTGTCCGCGATGAACGGGAACGGATGGCAGATCCCCGACAGCGGCGTGAGGACCGACAGCGAAGCGGGAGCGCCGGCGATCGATGCCGCTGACCGATCCTACGGCCGGCTGGTGCTCCTCGGACCGGCCGACCCTGGCTACCTCGACACGCCGAGCGAGATGCCCGGCACCGTCGTCGAGCCTCTCTTCATCACCAACCCGTTCGAAGCCTCGATCGCCGCCGGCCCGGCGGGCCAGCACGCCATCGCGACGGGCATCGCCCAGGCGGTCGACACGTTTCTGGCCGCGGGCGGATGAGCCGACGGTGGGCGAGCCGACGATGGGCGAGCCGACGATGGGCGAGGTGGCGGCCGGTCGCACGGTCCCGGACGTCCTGGCGCCCGGCCTCGAGGTTCTGTTCTGCGGGATCAATCCGGGGCTGTACTCGGCGGCAGTCGGCCACCACTTCGCCCGCCCCGGCAACCGCTTCTGGCCGGCCCTCCACCTCGCTGGCTTCACCGACCGGCTGCTGAGTCCCTTCGAGGACGAGTTGGCCCCGCGCTATGGCGTGGGTGTGACGAATCTGGTGGCGCGGCCGACGGCATCGGCGCACGAGCTCTCCCGGGAGGAGCTGCGCGAGGGCGGCAGGGTGCTGGCGGGCAAGGTGCTGCGTTCTGCGCCGGGTGTGCTCGCCGTCGTCGGTATCGGTGCCTACCGAACTGCGTTCGGGCAACCGCGGGCGGCGACCGGCCCGCAGGGCCAAAGGGTCGGGGGCCGCCCGGTCTGGGTGCTGCCCAACCCGAGCGGGCTCAACGCCCACTACCAGCTTCCCGAACTCGCCGCCCACTTCCGCCGGCTCCGGGAGGCGATCACCAATGGCGACCGTTCCGATTCCAGAAGTTCTGATTCCAGAGGTTCCGATTCCAGAAGTTAAGGATAAATTCACATAATGTTCGCGTCAGGAGTCTTGTCGTAATAGATCGTCCTCGCTATCGTCGGCTGGGTCCGCCGGCTCCCGGCAATCGACGAACGATCGGGGGGTGTCGATGACGAGGCTACGCAGATTGCTCGCCGCCGCAGCAGCCGCGGTGACCGCCCTGGTGTCTGGGCCGGCACTGGCTCAGACACCGGCGGCTCAACCCGTCGGGCAGAATCAGTTCTTCGCCGGGGAGGTCAATGGCAACCTCGGCCAGTCGGTGCTCAGCGTCCAGGGCTGCTCGCCGTCGTCAGGTGGCGGGGCGTCGGGTCGGCTCATGCCGGGCCAGACGGTCGACGTCACCAGATTTCTTGTTCCTCCACCGGGCGTCGGTGGCCACATCGTGGGCTACACCGGTGCCGCCCACCAAATCAGCGCCGATCTCGAGGTGTCGCTCCTGAACCCGCCGGTGATCTACCGGGTCCACATCGCCGATCTCACCGCCTACAACACGAAGGCGCCCCTCCCCTTCATGCTCAGCGTTCCCTGCGATGCGTCGGTCACGGCGGTCTTCTCACCGGTCAACGGAGGACCCAGCGCCATGAACTCAGACGTCGCGCTGTCGCTGGAGAGCCCGGCGATCGTGCCGAGCCAGGTGCTCGTGCATCCCGGTCAGGTGATCACCCTGGACGGAAGCGGATTCGTGCCGAACACCCGGTACCTCATCGAGGAGTGCTCGAAGACGTCGTGGATCGCGCCCCAGGATCCCTGTGTCGACACCAACGCCATCACGGTGACCACCGGCGTGGACGGCGAGTTCACGCACCCCTTCGTCGTCCAGGCCTGCTCCCCGGCGCTCTCGTCGGACTGCTTCATCGGCGCCCCGATCCCATCGGGCGTCGACGTGGTGGAGCTTGCCGGCGCCGCCCGCATCACCGTCCGGTAAAGAGGTCGAGCCACAGCGCCCTATCCCAACCGAACGCGGCCTCGTGGGAGCATGGTGGCATGGAGGAGACCCGCGTCGACCGATGGCTGTGGGCGGTCCGCCTCTACAAGACCCGTTCTCTGGCGACGGAGGGCTGCCGGGGTGGACACGTCAAGGTCAACGGTTCCCCGGCGAAGCCCGCCACCACGGTTCGGGTGGGCGACCGGGTGGAGGCCTTCGTGGGCCGCCAGCGGGTGCTGGAGGTGGTCCGGGTGATCGACACCCGGGTCGGTGCGCCGATCGCCGCGACCTGCGTCGTCGACCACAGCCCACCGCCTCCACCCCGGGAGGAGCGGTTCACCGGCCTCCTCCGGCCCCCGGGCTACGGCCGGCCCACCAAGCGGGACCGCCGCCAGATGGACCGCCTCCGCAGCCGCTGACCCCGTACCGCCACCTGGCCAGCTCACCGCGCCCTGCTGATCGGCCTGTGCTGCTACTGTTTGTCACGGTCTGATCCGAGTTGCCCGAGGAGCACTCCGTCCGCCATGACGCCAGATTCGGTGGCACGATCCGAGGGCATAGTCACCAAGCCCAGCCCTCGCTCCGTCGGGGACACGCTGGCCCGCCTCATCCGGTTGATCCAGGACAGGGACTTGACCTTGTTCACCGTGATCGATCACAGCGGGGAGGCCAAGAAGGCGGGTCTGGAAATGCCAGACACCAAGCTGATCGTTTTTGGCAGCCCGGCGGCGGGCACCCCCGTCATGCTGGCCGTGCCGCTGGCGGCACTCGACCTCCCCCTCAAGGTGCTGGTCTGGGCCGATGCCGATGGTGGCGTGTCGATCAGCTACAACTCTCCGGCGTACCTGGCGTCTCGGCATCATCTCGGTGACGAGCTCCGCTCCCGGCTCGAGGCGATTGAGGCGCTCAGCGAGGCCGCGGTCAAGCCCGACCCGTGAGTCCGGCTCCGGGGTCACCAGCCGACCCGGCGGCATCGGCACCCACCGAGCCCGATCCCAGGGTCTCCTTCGCCAACGAGCGAACGTTTCTGGCGTGGATCCGCACATCCCTGGGGTTGATGACCGCCGGGCTTGCGATCACGCAGTTGCTCCCGGCGTTCCATCTCGCCGGCGGTCGCCGGCTCATCGGACTGCCACTGATCGCCCTCGGGATCTGGTCGGCAGCCGCCTCCTACCGTCAATGGGATGCCAACGAACGAGCGATTCTGGCCCGGACGCGGGTCCCGCGATCGCACCTGGCCCTCGTCGTAACGGGCGGGGTCGTCCTCGTCGCAACCATCGCCCTTGTCCTGGCTGCCCTCGGCCCGCTGCCGAGATGAGCGTGCCCCAAAGCCGTCCCGGCGGCCAGCCCGATTCCGCTGGTCCGGTCGACATTGGCCTTGCCGAGCGGGTCGAGTTCGCCTGGCATCGGACCGGTCTTTCGATCGCGGGGATGGGGGTCGCTATTCTGGGTCGAACCCTTCCCCAGGTCACGGCGAGACCCCTCGTGGGTGTGATCTTGCTGTGCATTGGCGGCGCCTTCACGCTCGCAGCAGTCGTCGCACGAGCCCGCACCCGTCGCTCGGCGCCCTCGAGGAGGGCCCAGATGCGCCTCATCGCCTTCGGCGCTGTGGCGATCGGTCTGGTGGTGCTCGCCGTCAGCGTCTTTCCCTGAGCGATCGGTTGGCGGGACGCTCGGGGGACCCACCCAAAAGCGATGTCAGCCCCGGGCGGCCGATCCAGTCGATGGCGGCGCCGACGTCGGCCACCCGCAGCAGCGGCGCCACGGTGTCGGGGACGCCGGCGTACTCGCCGGTCAGGACCCGGATGCAGGCCATGCCCGCCGCCGCGGCGCCGGCGACGTCCTTGTCCGGGCGGTCGCCGACGAACAGTGCAGCCGAAGGGTCGACGCCGAGGGCGGCCAGCGCCGCCCGGAAGGGGGCCGGGTGGGGCTTGCGGTAGCGGCGGCCGAGCTCGTCCGAGAGGACAACGACGTCGAAGGCGTCGCCGAGGGCCAGGGCGGCGAGCTTTGCCCGCTGGACGGCGGGCTCGCCGTCCGTCACCAGCCCGATGGAAGCGCGGGTGCGCAGCGCCGCCAGCGCCGCCGGCACCCCGGGGTAGGTGGGGAGGCGGGCGGGGGCGTGCGAACGGAACGCCTCGACCAGCGGCTCGACCGGCACGCCGGGCCACCCCACCCGCTCCAGGGCCCGGTCGATGATGCGGCCGCGGTCGGAGCCCTCCGCCGCGATCCCGGCGAGGGCCGACGCGAGCGCCGGGCCCGGCACGCCGTGGCTGGCCGCCGCCCCGGCCACCGCCTCCCAGGCCCCGGCGAGCCAGGCCTCCTGGGCGTACAGCGTGTCGTCGAGGTCGAAGAGGACGGCCCGGATCATGGCAGGGCCGGGACGGGAGGTGCGGGCTCCCGGAGGCGCAGCAGGTCCTGCACCTCGGCGCCGGCGAGGAGGCCCGCCACCCGCACCGCAGTGTGCCCGTCGCCGTAGGGGCACGGCTCGGCGGCGACCCGGCGCTGCTCATCGGGCGTCGTGAAGAAGGCGGCTGCGGCCAGGGCCGCGCCGGGGTCCAGCCCGGTCAGCACCGAGGTCCCGGCCTCGACGCCCTCCCACCGCGGCGTGGAGTGGCGCAGGACCACCACCGGCACGCCGAACCACGAGGCCTCCTCCTGCAGGCCGCCGGAGTCGGTGACGATCACCTGTGCCCCGGCGATCGCGGAGAGCATTGCGGGATAGGGCAGCGGCGGCAGCAGTCCGACCCCACACGCCTCGAGGCGCCGCAGGCCGTCGACGGCCGCGAGCCGGGTGCGGGTCCGGGGGTGGAGGGGGAAGGTCACCGGCCCGATCTCGGCCCGGAGCCGGGCCGCGAGGTCGATGAGGCGCTCGAGGCGCTCCGGGTCGTCGACGTTGGTGGGGCGGTGGGCGGTCAGCACGATGCCGCGGCGCTCGGCGGGCGGCCGGCGGGGGGGGCCGGCGGTGCGGAGGACGTCGATCACCGGGTTGCCGACCACCCGGATGCGCTCGGGCGGCACCGCCTCCGCCCGGAGGTTGCGGGCGGCCAGCTCGGTGGGCGCCAGGTGCAGCGACGCCGCTGCGGCGGCGAGCCGGCGATGTGTCTCCTCGACCGACAGCTCGTTGTGGGACCGCAGCCCGGCTTCGAGGTGGATCACCGGGACTGCATGCCGGCGGGCGGCGAGGCAGAAGAGGGGCACCGTGTAGGTGTCGCCCAGCACCAGGACCGCGTCCGGCCGCTGGTCGGCGATCTCCCGGAAGGCGAGGGTCAGGATCTGGCCCACCCGCTGCCCCTCGTCGCCGCCGACGTCCCAGCGGGCGTCGGGGGTGAGTGCCAGGTCGTCGAAGAAGCGGTCGGTGAGGGCGGGGTCGTAGTGCTGCCCGGTCGCCACCGTGCGGACCTCGAGGACTGCGGGCCGGGCGGCGAGGGCCTGGACGACGGGGGCGAGCTTGACGATCTCGGGCCGGGTCCCGAGCGGGACGAGCAACCTCATGTCTCGAAGACCTCCTCGAAGTGGCGGATCATGGTCATGCCGGGCCGGTAGACGAGCCGTTCGGGGCGGATCGGCAGGCCGAGCACGCCCCGCAGGTACTCGCCGACCAGGTCGGCCCCGGCGGCGATGGAAAGGGGGAGTCCCCCGGAGAACCGGGGATTGACCTCGATGAAGGTGATGGTCCCGGCCTCGTCGATGAACCCCTGGACGTTGGCCGGTCCGGTCAGGCCGAGCGCCCCCAGCACGTCGGCGGTGTGGTGGACGAGGGCCTCGTCGGTGAACGTCCGGCCCTTGGTCGAGATGCCGGCCTTGGTCTCGAGGCGCCAGCGGGGGACCGCGCCCATCAGCCTGCCGGTGCGGTCGACGAGGGCGTCGACGGTGAACTCCCGCCCGCCGACGCGGGTCTGGACGATGGGCTGGTCGACGCGCTGCAGCGCCCAGGCGAGGTCCCGGCTGTCCTCGGCGGTATAGACGTCGCGCGAGCCGCGGCCGAAGCGGGGCTTGACGATCCAGGGGCCCGGCACGCGGTCGACCCGGCCGAGCGCGGTGGGGGGGACCCGCACGCCGGCTTCGTGCATCACCTGGACGAAACGCCATTTGTCCAGGGAAGCCTCGAGGGCGGCGTCGGACGGGAACCACGTGGCCAACCCCACCTCCCGGAGCCGGGACTCCGCCCGCCGGAGCGTTGCCATTTCCTCGGCGACGGTGCACACGAGGGCGATGGCCCCGGTCCGCTTCGCCAGGTCGACGAGCTCGTCCACGAACTGGGGGTCGCCGGCCACGGGGATCACCGCCCCCTCGTCGGCGAGCCGCAGGCCCACCGCCAGGTCGTCGGCGTCGGCGCCGACGACCGTGACCCCGTGCCGGCCGAGGGCGCGGATCACCGCCACGCCGGCGGGCCCCCCGGCTCCGGTGACGAGGACGGTCTCCCCGCGTAGGCCCCCGTCGGCGCGCTCGGGGACGGGCAGCGACCGGCTGGCCCAGGGGCTCGGCCGCCGAGGCGGCGGCACCGGCGGCGGCGATACCTGAGGCGGCAACGTCGGCGGCCCCGCATCGGCGTCCAGGCCGGCGTTGCTGCGCAGGGGCCGCGCCTCCCCCACCACGAGGCGGAGGATGGGCGCGACCGGTCCCGGCTCCTCGACCTCCTTCGGCTCGATGACCTCGGCCTCCCCCGCCGGCCCGGCCTCGGCCTCGGTGTTGGCCGGTGCAACCTCGGTCCGGTGCCGGTGGGCCCAGAGCCGCAGCTGGACGACCGCCGGGGAGTCCATGGGCTCCCATTGCTGGTGGGCGACGGTGGTGGCGAGGGTCTGGATCACCCCCGGGTCGGTCTCCCGGGCGGCGCAGCGAAGCAGGAGCTCGGCGTAGGCCGACACGCCCTGTGTCCCCGCCGCCGCAATGGCGGAGCTGCGGACGGCGGGATCCGGGGCGTTCAGGGCGATCTCGAGGCTCCGCCGCACCCATCGCTTCTCCTCGGACCGCCGAAGGCGCCGCCAGACCAGGCCGTACACCGCGAGGGAGGCTCCCGCGAGCATGAGGAGGGTCGAGAGATCGGGGTGGATCATGCCGGTATCCCTGCCGCCCCCGCCGCCCGCCGCGGCAGGACGAGGAAGAGCATGAAGATGTAGCCGAAGAGCGTGTAGCCGAAGGTGAACACCGCTCCCACCCAGTCGTGGAACAGCACGAGGGCGCCGAGCCCGCCGACCGATCCCACCCAGAGGACGGCCGCCATGCGGGCGACGTTGCCGGCGCACACGATCGCGACCGCGGCGCCGAGCGCGGCGGCCTGGCGGGCGACGGACCGCCCCCGGGTACTGGCGACGAGCGCGGCCAGGCAGACGAGGGCCAGCACCGAGGCCAGCACCGAGCAGGCCGGCGTGATGACGGCGGCGAAGGGGAAGCCGTGCGGTGGGAGGACGACGATCTCCGGGCCCAGGGTGAGCGGCGAGCGGCCGCCGGCCACGAGGTGGAGAGCCCAGGCGGTCGCCCGCGCCTCGAGCCGGCGCGTCGGCGCCTGCAGGAGCGCGAACCCGACGGTCGCCACCACGAGCACCAGCACCACCCGGATCGCCGCCCGGCGGGCGCGGCGGGTCATGCGCCGGCTCCCGTGACGCGGGCACCCGGGGCCGTGCCGTCCCCCGTCCGGGCGGTCTTGGCCCAGGCGTAGCGCCGGCCGGCCACGCCGGAGACCCAGGCGGCGCAGCACAGCGAGATCGAGACGAAGAACAGTGGGAGGAACCAGGCGAGCGCAAAGGCCTCACGGCGGTCGGCCCGGCTGACGAGCAGGCCCGCCCCCAGCTCGAGCAGCGGGCCCAGGAACAGCAGCGTCCAGAGCAGGAAGAGCCTCAAGGGATCCGGTGGGACCGCCACGCCGGCGAGCCAGAGCCCGAGCACGAGCAGCCCGAGGCCGGCGAGCACGGGAAGGTGGAAGGCCAGGAGGAACATCGTCGTCTCGACCTTCTGCGGCAGGGAGAGGTGGCGGGTCTGCCAGACCGCTCGGCGGTAGTCCCGCCATGCCTGCTGGTGGCCGCGTGCCCAGCGGTGCCGCTGTCGCCAGTAGCGGCTGACGGTGGAGACCGCCTCCTCGGCATCGACCGCCGTGACGTCGTAGCGCACGCGCCACCCGGCGAGGTGCACCCGGAGTGTGAGATCCGTGTCCTCGGTGACGCTGGCGGGGTTCCATCCGCCGAGCTCCCGGAGGGTGGAGGCACGCACGGCGCAGTTGGCCCCGCCGTATGCGGGCAGGCCGAACAGTGCCTGCCGGCCGTACTCGTTCACGAGGTAGCCGGCCAGGTAGTCGATGGCGATGAGGCGGGCCAGGGGGGAGACGTGCGGGTTGGCGATCTCGCAGCGGCCCTGGGCCGCCGCCACCGCCGGGTTGGCGAAGTGCCGCACCAGCCGCCGCACCACGTCGGCCCTGGGGTGGTGGTCGGCGTCGAAGACCACGATGATCTCGCCGGTGGCGAGGGCGAGGGCCGCGTTGAGGGCGCCGGATTTCCCGCCGCCGGCGCCCGGGGGACGGTGCAGGCAGGCCAACCGGGGGTCGGCCGTGGCTGCGGTGTCGAGGAGGGCCCCGGTGCGGTCGGTTGAGCCGTCGTCGACGACGACGAGCTGGAGCCGATCCGCCGGGTAGTCCAGGCGGAGCAGGCTCTCCACCAGCACGCTCACGACGGCCTCCTCGTTCTTGCAGGCAACGAGCACCGTGACCGGCGGCTCGTAGCCGGTGTCGATCAGGGGCGCCTCCAGGTCGGCCGGCGCCGAGTCGAGCGCCGCGACCGCGAAGGCCAGATGCCGGGCGAAGAAGACGAAGAATCCGATCTGCAGCGTCATGCCCACGGCATTGACGAGGGAAGAGAACCCGAGGAGCGCCGTGCCGGCCAACGCCCCCGCGAGGAGGAAGGCGAAGGTCCACGGCGCGCCCCTTGTTTGGTCCGGCGCCTTGAGGGGCGCCTCGGGGGCCGGATCCGGCGCCTTGAGGCCCGCAGGGCCGTCGTCCCGTTGGGACGACGGCCCCCGGCCTGCCGGTGACCCGTTCAGGGGGCAAGCTCCCGTGCGCGGTGCCACCGGGGGAGTGCCTGCACCTAGCTCACTCCCTCGAACAGGATCTCCCTCGTCGGGGCCACGATGGCCCCGGCGGAGAGGTCCCACACGAAGCGCTCGATCTCGAACGCCTCGGCGTAGTGCACTCGGCCCTGGAACCCGCGGTAGCGGGCCTGGGCTGCTACGGCCTCGAGGTCGACCAGGCGGTTCTTCAGCACCTGGGAGTTGTGGGCCCGGATGAGCTCCAGCTTCGGCTCGATGAAGCCCTCGACGTCGAGGAACATGTGAGGCACAAACCCTCGCGAGGTCGGCGCCTCGTACGTCAGCACCCGCGTGACCCGCCGGGCAGCAGCCATGCTGGCTGCCGCAACGACCCGGTGGTCCTGGTGGGTGTCGTTCGCTGAGTGCGTGTAGAGGATGTCGGCGCCGGTCGACGCGATGACGCTCTCGACGGCCCGCACCGATAAGCTCCCGTCCGGAACCATCCCGTCGCCGAAGCCTCCCCAGAACAGCTCGGCACCGAGGCGCCGGGCAGCCTCTTGCTGCTCGCTGACCCTGGACTGGGCCGCCTGCGGCCCCTGCTCCCCCGAGGTCATGACCAGCATGGCCACCTTGTCCCCGCGGGCGACGTGGGCGAGCAGGGCCGCGCCGCAGCCAAGCTCGATGTCGTCCGGATGGGCGCCGATGGCCAGGACTTTCACAGCGCGCTCTGTGCTGCCGCCGCCGCCGCCAGGCGCCGCCGGTAGCCCCGGAACTGCACGAAGGCAAAGCCGATGCCGGCGAGGCCGGTCAGCCCGAGGATGCCGATCGTCCCGGTGGGGACGACGGCGCCCGGGGTGGCGTCGCAGTGGGACTGGGCGATGATGATGTCACCCGTGGCCACCCCGAGGTTGAGCTTCACGTGCACGGCGTTGACGGTGATGGAGTTCGTGCCACCGGACGACGAGACGGTCTGTTCGTTCAGGATGACCGTGGCGAGGCCCGCGACGGTGAGCGTCGTGTTCGGACCCGGGTTGGCGGCGATCGTGGCCCCCGACAGCTTGGCGTTGACGAGCGACGCGGATCCCGTGGTGCCGGACGAGTCGGCGGTGCACTTGCTGGAGATGAGGTCGGCGGTCAGGACGCCGTTGAGGACGTTGACCGTGGCGGCCGAGGCCGAGCCGGTCGAGCTCGGGGCCGCTGTGGTCGAGCCCTGGGTGGCGGCGTTGAGGACGCCGGCGGACAGCACGCTGCAGCCGGTGCCGGCGCAGATGCTGACCACGGACTGGCTGAGGTTGCCGCCGGTCGGCGGCAGGGTGACGGTCGGCGTGGGGCCGGCGGTGACGTTGATGCCCGCCACGTTGGCGTTGACGCTCACTGCATAGGCGGAGCCGCTGACGGTCCCGTCTGCCCAGGCCGGCGTTGCCGCCGCCAGGGCGAGGCCCATCACCACGAGGAGGCTGAGGCTCCTGGAGGCGTGCCGGGCCCCGAACGGGCGAAGTCGGTTGATTCGCATGTCTCGTTTTCTCCCTCTCCATATTCAGGTGGGTCGCGGCTCGGAGCCGCGGTCTTCCGTGAGGACACCGCCGCCGGGTGCGACCCGTCGAGCACCTTGATTTGCGTCCTGGATGTCGTTAGAGTCTGGTAAAGTACGGTGACCAAAACGTCGCGTTTCCTCGCGAAGGTGAGCGGCGGATCGGTCAGGTAACCGGGGACCTCTCGCAGGGGAGGTCCCCTGATTTTTTCGGCGGTCTGCGCGTGGCGACACAGCAGACAAGAAGGTCGGTCGATGGAAATGTCCCCCCAGGATCAGCGTGCCCCATGCACTGTTGCTGTCCGTTTTAAAGCACCTTAAATCCGACCTCAGTAAGGGTCAAATTAAGATTTCCTTACGACGACAAGCAACCACCTGAATCCATCGAAAT
>DASXNO010000171.1:0-9387 GCA_036495025.1 Actinomycetota bacterium
TCGGTCCTGCACGTTCGTTTCGCCCGGACAGGGCCGGGGTCGGCGGAGGAGCCTCGCTAGCGATCTTTGTATGGTGAGGCGCGCATATGGCGGCTATTCATAAAAAGAAGCTTGTGGTCCCCGTCAGGGCTTGAGCCACACGGCCGCTTCCGGAGTCGCGACCCGCAGGACGAAGCTCTCCTCGAGGTACAGGTGGATGGTTTCGGCGTCGTGGTGGTCGTAGCCGATCGAGAGGTCCTGGCCGACCTCCAGCAGGAAGTCGTCACCTCGCTGGCTGACCACGACGCCGCCGCGGACTCCAGGCGCCCACACGACCGGGCCCTCCAGCATCTCGCCGAGATGGTCGATCACCAGGCCGCTGAGCTCGACCACCTCGATGGCGGCCGTGTACGCATGGGGGCCGAGCGCCAGGCCGAAGGGGCCGCTGATCCCGGCGTTGCGGAGCAGTTCCAGGGCCTGGGCGACCCGGCGGGGAAAGGCCTTGACGTCGTCGCCGAGCGGGATCGGCTCGTGCGTCGACGCCTCGGCGATCCCCCGGATCCCCGACTGCTCCAGCCCGTGGAAGACCGCCGAGTTCTCGGCGATGGCGATGCGGTGGGCGGCGTCGTCCAGGGGGGTCAGATCCGAGTCCACCGCCCCCCGCTCGTGGTCCGCGAGGACGTCGCGGGAGAGGATGAAGTCGCTGCGCAGCTCGACGGCCGGCAGGACGACTCGCTGCACGGCGGTGACACCGTCCGCAGGTTCGACGGCGAGCGGCTTCACCCGCCCGAGGGTCGCCGAGGAGAAGTGCCAGCCGTAGGGCCCGCCGTAGTCGACGAGCTTGCGGGCGCCAAGGGAGGCGCCAAGGCGCTGGCGGGCCTCGCCGTCGAGAAGCGACCAGCCCGCGTCGGAGATCGGAGCCAGCTGGCGAAGAAGATGGTTCATTCCGGGACCCCTTTCAAACCTCCAATGCCGAGAGACCCGGACGTGTCGATCGGTCCGGGTGGGTGCGTGCTGTGAGCCTCGGCACCGGATTCGGGCTCGGCCTCTGCCTCCGCCTCCTCGCCGTGCTCGACGATGTCGCCCTCCTGGAAGAGGATCCCCTGGGCGATCTCACGCCAGCGCGGCTTGCGCCGCAGGAGGAACTCCAGGTCCATGCTGAAGTGCTTGAACTCCTCCCCCTGGGCGTCGCGCATGATGGCTCGGGCCTCGGCGTCGGTCTCCACCGCGATCCGCTGCTCATACCAGCCGATGGCCTCGGCCTCCTCCTGCAGCGACGTGGAGATGCGGGCGAAGGTACGGATGTGGTCGGGAAGGTCGCCCGGTGGCTCGTGGTACTGGTCAGTTCCCAATGGTTCTCCCCCGTCTCGAGCGTCGTGGTCTGTCTACAGCAAACGCGCCTCGTCGTGCCCCCCGTCTTCGCGTAGTCCTCGCGCTCAGCAGTCGTCGTGGCCGGTGCGCTGCCACGAGAGCGAGTCGCCCAGCGGGACCCCGTTGTCGTCGACCATCCGGCAGTGCCCGTCGACGACGACCTCCCGCGGCATGCGCTGCAGCCACGCCACGAGATGGCTCATCGGGCTGAGCGCTCCGGCGGGCGTGGCGGCGGGGCCGAGCATCAGGACACATGCAGCCACGAGAGACGTAGCGAGGGTCCCGAGGCGGAGCCAGATCCTTCCTGATCGCATCGAGGGTTGCATCGGGATTCACCTCCTGGGGGTTGCCTACTTGGCTAGTACCCGGGGTGCAAGGGACGTATGCCTGGGGCACGGGCGCTACTCCCCCCGGCGCCGGCGCAGGAGGCGCCAGGCCCCCAGCGCGCCGGCGACGAACCCCGCCAGCCCCCACCGGGCCGCCCCGCTCCCGCCCCCCGGCCCAGCCCCGGCGCCGCCCGCCACAGCAAGGGCAGGCTCGGCGCGTGCATGCCGGGCTCGCTCCCAGGTATCCAGGCGCAGTGCCACCATGAGGCGGTACGTGAGCCAGCCCACCAGGATCGGCAGCACGATGCCCAGGATCCGAAGCGACCAGGTCACCCATTCGACCGGGAGCTGGAACCACTTCGCCACCAGGTCGTTCAGGCCGCCGAACAGCAGCACGGCATAGAACGTCAGCGTCGCCATGCCGAGCGCGGTGTGGACGGGGCGGTCCCGGGGCCGGTCGAGGATGTGGTGGGGTGCGTAGTCGCCGGTCCGCCAGGCCTCGAGGAACGGCCAGGCGTACAGCAGCCCGAACGTGATGCCCGGCAGCACCACGGCCGGGAGGAACACGTTGGGGATCTCGAGGCCGAAGATCGTGAACTGCCAGGCCGGGAACAGCCGCAGCGCCCCCTCCAGCCAACCGAGGTACCAGTCCGGCTGGGCAGGCGAGCTCACCTGTGCCGCGGCGTACGGGCCGTAGAGCCATACAGGGTTGATCTGCACCAGGCCCCCGAGGAAGGACAGCACGGCGGCCACGCCGAAGAACAGACCCACCGACTTCGTCGCGTAGGTGGGCCAGAGCCGCTCCCCCACCACGTTGGTCTCTGCCGCCCCCGGGATCAGGAACTGGGTGTGCTTCTGGCGCCACACGATGGCGAGGTGGGCACCGAGGATCCCGGCGATGGCGGCGGGGATCAGCAGCACGTGGATGATGAACAGCCGCCCGATGATCTGCGGCGACCCGAACTTGCCGCCGAAGACCAGGAACGCCATCCACGGGCCGATGAACGGGATCGAGATGGCGACGGAATAGGCGATCCGGAGTCCCACGCCCGACAGCAGGTCGTCGGGCAGCGAGTAGCCCGTGAAGCCGTTGAAGATGGAGAGGATCATCAGCGTCATGCCGAGCACCCAGTTGATCTCCCGGGGCCGGCGGAACGCACTCGTGAAGAAGATGCGGCACAGGTGGGCGACGATGGCGGCGATGAAGACGACGGCCGCCCAGTGGTGGATCTGGCGGATCACGAGCCCCATCCGGACGTCGAAGCTGAGCCGCACCACCGAGCCATACGCGCTCGACACGTCTGACCCGTTCAGGGGCGTGTAGTGGCCCGAGTAGACGGTCTTGGCGGTGCTGGCGTCGAAGAAGAACGTGAGGAAGACCCCGGTGGCGATCAGCACCACGAAGCAGTACATCGCGATCTCGCCGAGCAGGAACGCCCAGTGGTCGGGGAAGACCTTGTTGAGCGCCTCCTCCGCGAACGCTGCGGCCCCGAGGCGGTCGTCGATCCAGGCGGCGAGTTTCTTAAGCATCGTTCCTACGCATGGCCGCGGTTCCAGAAGCCGGGGCCGACCGGCTCGGTGTAGTCGCTCCGGGCGACGAGGTAGCCCTCCGCGTCGACGTCCAGCGGCAACTGCGGCAGGGGCGTCGTCGCCGGGCCGGCCGCGGGCCTCGCCCCGTCCAGCACCTCGAAGACCGACTGGTGGCAGGGGCAGTAGAGCTCCTTGGAGTCGGCCCGGTACAGGCCCACCGGGCATCCCGCATGGGTGCAGATCTTGGAGAATCCGACGACGTCGCCGGGGGCCCAGCCCTCCCGGCCCGGGAGGGGCCGGTAGTCGCCCACCGGCAGCCGGATCAGCAGGGTCTGGGAGTCCTCCGTGCCGATCGCTCCCTCGGGGAAGACGGTGAGCACGCCGTCGACGGGGACGTCGGCGGGACGGATCGGCTGCCCGGCGTCGGTGACGGCCCGGGAGCCCTTCCGCCACGAGGTGTGGAAGAGGGCCCGGCCGGGACGAGTGCCCAGCGACCGGATGGGGAAGACGGCAGCGATGCCGAACGCCCCCAGCGACACGGCCAGCAGCCGGCCGAGGAACCGCCGGCGCCCGATGGTGGCCACGCTTTCGTCCAACTGCTCTTCAACCTGCTCGAGCTCGGTGGCCCGGCCGAGCCTCACCTTGCGGGGCTGCACGAACGGGCCGGTGGGCATGAGGTGCTTGGCCCACGCGATCAGCCCGACGGCGAGGCCCCCGAGTCCGACGCCGAGCAGGATGCCCTCGAGCTGGGGTTGGCCCCCCAGGACGTAGACCACCGCCAGCCCGAGCGAGGCCAGCGCGCTCAGCACGAACGCGAGGGCCGCAAGCCGGGCGCCGCCCATCAGTGGGTCCCCCCGCCGCCGGCCTCGCCGTGGCCCGCGCCGTGCCCGGCTCCCCCGTGGTGGCCGGGCTTCGGCAGCCCGGTACCGATCCAGCGGGTCAGCAGCACGAGGATGGCCAGGCCCACGAGCCACCCGACCGCCCCCTCGGCAACCGGGCCGATCCGGCCCAGCTCGAAGCCGCCCGGACTCTTGGCGTGCTGGAGGGCGACGACGTAGCGCGCGATCGAGTCCACCTGGTCGTCGGGGAAGGCGCTGGGCCCGAACACCGGCATGCCCGGGGGCCCCGTGCGCATCGCCTCGGCCACCTGGGTCGGGGTCGTCTTGAGCAGCGGCGGGGCGACGAGGCCTTTCTGCAGCAGCACGTAGCCGTTCACCACGCCCGGCTTGCCCGTCGCCAGGGCACCCCCTTCGCCGGTCGTGGAGTGGCAGGCGGCACAGTTGGCCTGGTAGAGGTTCAACCCCTGCGTCAGGTTGCCCCGTGACAGGTCCACGACCGGGATCTGGGGGCCGGGCGTGCCGAGCGACTGGACGTAGGCGACGATCGCGGCGATGGCCTCCGGAGGATAGGCGGGGTTGCGGTGGAGCGCATCCTTCTGGCCGGGGTCGGTGACCGGCATGCGGCCGGTGGTCAGCATGAAGTCCGTCAGCGCCGGTCCGCTCGTCCCCTCGAGCAACGTCGGGCCGTTGGCCGTGCCCTGCCCCCGGTTGCCGTGGCACCAGGCGCAGTCACGCTGGTAGAGCTGCGCACCGTTGCCTGCGGTCGGCGAGACGACACCCCCGGCCGGGCGGTAGGGGGCGGGCTGGCTCTGCAAGTAGGAGCAGCCGACCCCGACCAGGGCCCCAACCAGGGCCAGGAGCACGAGGGCGGGCAGGAGGAGGAGGCGCCCGCGTCTCACGCCCGGCTCCGTCCGGAGGTGGGCGTACCGGCAGCACCCAGGAAGGGGGCGGTGGCCGTCTCCGCGGCGCGGACCCTGCGGTCCACGTCCTCGAACCACCGCAGGGCAAGGAAGATCACCGTGAGGAAGTAGACCGCGCCGGGCGGGATCCACATGATGGCGCCGGCGACCTGCTGGTCGGCGAGGGGGGTGGTTCCCCACAGGGCAGCTCCGGCCCCGTAGATCGGATACAGCGCCGTCGAGGAGAACGTGATGAGGGCACCGAGGGCGGCGCCGGCGAGCATGGTGACGAAGACGAGGAGCATCGCCGGGCCGTAGCCGAGCCTCCGGCGGGGCGCGGCGTCGATGACCAGCGCCCAGAACGCGAGCGCCGAGACCAGGAACGTCAGGTGCTCCACGGCGTGCAGGGCCGGGTGCGTGACGGCGGCCTGGTACGGGCCGGGCAGGTGCCAGCCCCACAGGGCGGCCACGGTGGCAACGAGGACGACCAGCGGGTTGAGCACGACCGTGGCGGCCCGGCGAAGGCGCCGGCGGGCGGCGACGGCCCCGAGGCCGCTCCGGGACGACGCCGGGAGGCCGAGGAACATGACGAGGCCCGGCCGGCCGTAGACGAGCAGTGGCGGGGCCACGATCAGAAGGATGAGGTGCTGGACCATGTGGACCGACAGCAGGGTGCCGGCCAGGGCGTCGACCGGGGAGACGAGGGCAGCCGCCAGCATGGCCAGGCCCGCGAAGAACGAGACCGCCTGGCGGGGCCGGACGAGACTGGCGCGGCCGCGCCGCAGCCTGGCCCACCCGAGGCCGTAGAGGAGGGCGGCGGCGCCGAGGCCAGCGACCACGAGCGGGTCGAAGGTCCAGGCCCCCCAGACCCCGGAGGGCGCAACGACGGCCACGGGGCCTACGCCGGCGACGGGATGCATCGGGAGAAGAAGGCCAGGGGGAGAAAGCTCCCCAGGATCATGAGGAGGAACAGGCCGTTGCTCATCATCCCCGCGACGGCGAGCCACGAAGCCCGCTCGCCGGGGGTCGGGTCGTGGCCCCGGAGCTGGCGCCAGCAGCGGTAGGAGACCACCAGGGCGACAGCGGTGACGACCGCGGCGAGGGCGCTCACGACCGCCACGACCGGCCGGAACCCCCCGGACGCCAGGAAGTGCGACCCCGCCGGGGCGCAGGCGCCGGTGTCCGTCACGTTGTAGCTGATGATGAACTGGCCGCTCCAGGCGGAGGGCCCCGCCAGGACGGTGAACCACTGGACCACGAGGCCCCGGTGTGCCCGGACGTAGGCGAGGGTGCTCACAGGTGCGGGGAGATGTAGACGGTCAGGAGCACGAACAGCCACACAACGTCGACAAAGTGCCAGTACATCGCGAAGTTCTGCACCGTCACGTGGCGGTGCTCGTCGAACGCCCCCTGCCAGGCCCGCATCTGCGTCCAGAGGCTGATGAGAAGGCCGACGACCACGTGGAACCCGTGGAAGCCCGTGATGGTGAAGAACAGGGAGCCGTAGGCGTTGGTCGAGGGGTGGAACTCGCCAAGCACCTTCGGGTACTCGACGAGCACCTGCATGCCGAGGAATGTCGCCCCCAGCAGGAAGCCGCCGAGCAGGCCGAGCCTGAGGAGGCCCCGGTTGCCCCGGCGGATCGCGCGATCGGCGATGTGCACGGGCAAGCTCGACGACCAGAGGATGGCGCTCATCACCAGCGGGAGGACGAGCTCCGGCTTGTGGATGCCGTCGGGCGGCCAGCCCGCGGCGCCCGAGCGGAAGCGGAGGTAGAAGTAGCTGGCGAGCAGCGACCCGAACAGCATCGCCTCGGTGGCGATCAGGCCCCACATCCCCCACCACCCGAAGGCGTCCGGGCCGGAGGCGACGACCGGCAGGCGCTCCCCCGGCACGCCCGAGGGCACGGTGGGAACGGGCGTGGCGTGCTGCTCCGTCGTCGTCCTCATCCCTCCTGCGTCTCCCCCCTCGGCCAGTGCCAGCCGACCATGCCTGCGGCGAACAGCAGCGCCCCCGCCCCGCCGAGCAGCCACGCCCCGAAGACGACGCCCCAGAAGCCGAGCAACAGGCCTGCCGTCGCCACAAGGGGCCACGCCGTCGCGTGCGGCATCGAGATGACGGCCCGCGGCGTGCCGTCGAGCATCGACGTGGAGAGGGTGAGGTGGCCACCGACCAGCGCCCTGCCGCCCTTGTCGGGCGGCTGCGCCCCATCCCGGAGGTCCGGCTGGTCCCACACCGGTTCGAGGCTCCGCACGGTGGGGATGGTGGCGAAGTTGTACTCGGGGGGCGGCGAGGTCGTCGCCCACTCGAGGGTGTCCCCACCCCAGGGGTCGTTGGGCGCCTTCGGACCTCGGCGCAGGCTCACCACCCAGTTCGCGAAGGTGATGAGGATCCCGAGGGCCAGGAGAAACGATCCCACCGTCTCGATCAGGTTGGGGGCGGTCCATCCCAGGCCGGCCTGGTAGGTGTACGTGCGTCGGGGCTGGCCGAGGATCCCCACGATGTGCATCGGGAAGAACGTGAGATTGAACCCGACGAAGATCGTCCAGAAGCTGGCCTTGCCCCACCGCTCGCTCATCAGCTTGCCGGTCATCTTCGGCAGCCAGTAGTAGAGGGCCCCGAAGAGGGGGAAGATCACCGCCCCCACCATCACGTAGTGGAAGTGGGCGACGACGAAGTAGGAATCGTGGACCTGGGCGTCGAAGGGGATGGCCGCGAACATCACCCCCGACAGGCCGCCGAGCACGAAGACAAGGATGAAGCCGATGACGAAGAGCAGCGGCGTCCTCAGCACCGGCCGGCCGGCGATCAGCGTCGCGACCCAGGCAAAGATCTGCACCCCGCTCGGGATGGTGATCATGAAGCTCACCAGGGAGACGAACGACAGCGCCACCTGGGGCAGGCCGGTCACGAACATGTGGTGGGTCCACACCCCGAACCCGATGAGCGCGGTTGCCATCTCCGCCACGACGATCCACGTGTAGCCCACCATCCGGCGCCGGACGAACGTCGGGATGATCGCCGACACGACGCCGAGGGCGGGCAGCACGATGATGTAGACCTCGGGGTGCCCGAAGATCCAGAAGAGGTGCTGCCACAGCAACGGGTCCCCGCCCTTGCCGGCATCGAAGAAGTGGAACCCGAACCGCCGCTGCAGCTCGAGGAGCGTGCAGGCCACCGTGAGCGGAGGGAGGGCGAACACGATGGCCAGGGACATCGCCAGCTCGCCCCAGACGAAGATCGGGATCCGGTTGACCGACATCCCGGGAGCTCGCATCTTCAGGATGGTGACGATGAAGTTGATCGCACCGCCCGTCGACGAGATCGCGGTGAAGATCAGCCCGAGGGCGTAGAAGTCGATGTTGATGCCGGGCGTGAACTTGGCGTCGGACAGTGGTGTATAGGCGAACCAGCCGGCGTCGGGTGCCCGGCCGATGAGGAACGCCGAGTAGAGGAAGATCCCGGCCGCCAGGAAGACCCAGTAGCCGAAGGCGTTCAGGCGCGGGAAGGCCATGTCGCGCGCCCCGACCATCAGCGGGACGAAGAAGTTGCCGAACCCCGAGAGCACCGGCATGGCGAAGAGGAACATCATCGTCACGCCGTGCATCGAGAAGAGCTGGTTGTAGGCCTCGGGGCTGATCAGGTGCAGCTCGGGCCCGCCGAGCTGGGCGCGCATGATCAGCGACTCGATGCCACCGAGCACGAAGAACGCCAGGGCGGTGACGAGGTACTTCATCCCGATGCGCTTGTGGTCCACGGTCGTGAACCAGGAGATGAGCCCCGGCGGCTCGTACCAGCTCTGCTCGAGTTCTTCCAGCGGGTCGGTGGTGACGGTGGCCATGGGCGCCCCTACTTGAGCGACTGCAGGTAGGCGACCAGGTCGGCCAGGTCGGACGCCGAGAGCTGCGTGGGCGGCATGATCGCCCCGGGCTTCACGCTCTGGGGATTGGTGATCCACCTGGCGAGCTCCGACGGTGTGTTGTCGATCGTGCCGGCGGCCAGGGTCGCCCGGTCCGCCAGGTGGGTGAGGTCGGGCCCGACCGTCGCCACCGCGGTCGTGCCTCGGATGGTGTGGCAGCCGGCGCAGGTGTTGGACGTGAACACGCCCAGGCCGCTTGCGGCCGCGGGCGTGCTGGGCGCCACAGCGGGTTGGGCCTCGCTCGCCTCCCATGCCTGGAAGTCCGCCGGAGTGTCGGCGACGACGTAGAAGATCATGTGGGCATGCTGGAGCCCGCAGAACTGCGAGCACTGGCCCCGGTACCGGCCGGGGGCGTCGGCCTGCAGCCACAGCTCGTTGGTGTGGCCCGGGATCTGGTCCATCTTGGTCTGGAGCTGAGGCACCCAGAAGGAGTGGATCACATCCGCCGTCGTGAGTTCCAGGCGGACCGGCTCACCGACCGGGATATGCAGCTCGTTGGCGGTGATCGCCCCGTTGGGGTACCGGG
>DASXNO010000172.1:0-6075 GCA_036495025.1 Actinomycetota bacterium
GTGACGTCGCGGTTGACCTCCATCGCCCCGAGCAGGCGCCCGTCGGCCCCCCGGTACGCCGCCCAGCGGCTGGCGACGACGATGACCTTCCCGTCGCTGCGGGTGTGGACGATCTCCCCCTCCCACTGCCCGTCTCGAGCCACCGTGGCCTCGATGTCCTCACGCGGCTCGGGGAACTCCGTTTGCAGCAGCTCGTGGGAGACCTTGCCGAGCGCCTCGGCCCGCGGGATGCCGTAGGTACGCTCGGCTCCGGTGTTCCAGTAGGTGATCCGCGAGGCGGTGTCCCGCACGAAGATCGAATCGTGGGCAAGGTTGAGCATGGCCGCCTGGCTGGCGTTGGCGGCCTCCGCCTGCCGGCGTTCCGTCGTGTCGACGAAGGCGACGATCGCGTAGTCGATCGACCCCGCCGGCCCGTACACCGGCGTCGCCCAGATCTCCAGCGGCGCGACGGTGCCGGCGGGCCGGCGAATCTCCATGTCGTCGCAGTGGGCCGCCTCGCCCCCGAGAGCACGGACCATGGGTATGCGCTCGGAAGGGTAGGGGTCGTCCGTGCCCGTGACATACGACTGGTAGACCTCCGACAGGTCGCTCGCCACCGCCGACGGATGGACGCCCCGTCCCAGGATTCGGATCGCCTCGTCGTTGGCGTAGTAGGGCCGCCCGCCGGGCAGGCCGATGAACACGCCCACGGGCATGGCGTCGAGGAACTGGAAGAGCCACCGATCCCTCGCCGCGGTGCCGTTCAGAGCCTGGACGGATCCCTGCTCGCTCATAGCCCACTCCCTCCTGGCCCTACAACCGTCCCGGCACAAGGCAGCTCCCTGGCAGGTCAGCCAGGTGCCTCCAAAACTGTTCCGTCGTGGCGGATCCACTCTCCCAACGCGCCAGAACCGCCGCTACTGCACGACGACCTCCGTCAGCAGCACCCGGACGATCTTGTCCTTGCCGAAGATCTGCTGCGCCTGGTCGGTCAGCTCGGCCCGTACCTGGTCCTGGCCGGCCGACGACAGCAACGTGGCGGCCGGCAAGCCGTTGAGCTTGCGGACCCCTGCGTCCTTCAGCAGGGGCATCTGGGTCGTGATTGTTGCTGGGTCCGCCGTCTTGCCCAGCTCGACCGCGAGCCCGACGAGGGCGTAGCGCGAGGGCTCCGCAAGGTTGATCGTCAGGTCGCCCAGGTCGATCACCTGTCCGGGCGTGGGTGTCGGGGTGGGGGCCGGCTTGGGGGTGCCGGACTTGCCGCCAGAGAGGAGGGTGAACTTCGCCCCGACCCCGCCGGCCAGCATGGCGGCGACGACGATGACGATGAGCTTGCCCTTGCCCTTCTTCTTCGCCGCGCCCTCCTGGGCGGCAGCGAGGTCCATTGCCATGGGGTGACTCCAGTCCTCTAGGGTTTCGCTGCGGTCGGCGCGGTGAGGATCACGATCTGTACCCGCCGGTTGGCGGCCCGGCCCTGGGCCGTGGCGTCGGAGGCGAGTGGGTGGTACTGGCCGTACCCGGCGCCCGAGAGCCTGGTCGGATCGATCCCGTAGGTGCTCTGGAGGGTCTGGAGGACCGCGACCGCCCGGTCGGTCGAGAGGTTCCAGTTCGTATAGCCGTTGCTGTTGAGCGGGACGTTGTCGGTGTAGCCCTCGATGAGCACCGGGTTCGTGAGCCGGACGAGGGTCGGCGCGATGGCGGCGATGATCCGCTCCCCTGCCGCATTCACCTGCGCCGAGCCGGTGTCGAACAGGACGTGGTCTGTGGCGATCGTGGCCACGAGCCCCCGGCTCTCGACCGTGAACGTCACCGAGCTGCCGAGGCCTGCCGCCTGCAGGGCCTGCTGGATGTTCGTGGCAACCGCCCCCAGGTCCGCCTGGCTGGCATGCAGGGTCGTGCCGCCGGCCGCCCCGGCGGCAAGGGTGGCGGCCGTGGCGGTGACCGTGCCGAGGGCCGGGGTCGCGCCCGCGCCGAGGGCCGTGCCCCCGGACGACCCCACGGTCACCGACCCGGGATTGGCCTGGCCGACCCCGGTGCCGACCCCGACGATGCTCGGGCCGCCCTTCAGGATCCCGCTGTTGGCGGCCGCAGGGTTGCCGAACGCCCCGAGGCCCTTCAGGAAGTCATTGAACTTCTTCGAGTCCGAGTGCGAGATCCCGTAGAGGGCGATGAAGAACGCCATCAGGAGGGTCACGAGGTCCCCGTAGGTGATGAGCCAGCGGGAGTCGGCCCCACCTCCACCGGCCATCAGGCGGCGACCTGCGGGGCCGCCGGCGACTTGCCGACCCGCCCGGTGTGGCCCTTGCGCATCTCGGGGCTGAGCCGTGCCTCCAGCCGCTCCACCAGGATCCGGCTCGCCATCCCCTCACGGATGCCGAGCACGCCCTCGATGGCGATGTTGCGCACCGCGACCTCCGCTTCGTGCAAGCGGTTCAGCTTCGTTCCGATCGGCATGAAGATGAGGTTGGCCGCCATGACCCCCCAGAGCGTGCCGAGCAGCCCCAGTGCCATGCCCTTGCCGAGCTTGGTCGGGTCGGACAGGTCGCGCAGCACGCCGATGAGCCCGACGATGGTGCCCATCAGCCCAAAGGTCGGAGCGAAGCCGCCCAGAGTCAGGAAGAACGCCGACATATCGTGGTGCCGGTGAGCGAGCGCCTCGATCTCGATCTCGAGGATCTCCCGGACCTGCTCGCCGTCCACCCCGTCGATCACAAGCTGCAGCCCGGTCTTGAGGAAGGGATCATCGAGCTTGCCGATCTCGCCCTCGAGCGCCAGCATCCCCTCCTTGCGGGCGATATCGGCGAAGCGGGCAAAGGTGGTGACCAGGTCGTCGGCGTCGGGGACCTTGCCCTTCAGCGCCACGCTGAACACCTTCGGTACGAGCTTCCACTCCTTGGTCTTGTAGGCGATGAAGGTGGCACCCAGGCTGCCGACGAACACGAGGATCATCGGCGAGGGAGCGATCAGGGCGCCGAAGCTGATCTTCTCGAGGAGCGCCGCAAACAGGAGGGCCCCGAGGGCCATGAACATGCCGATCGCGACCGGCGCCATCAGCGCTCCCCCCCGGCGGGGCGCCGCCCCGCGGCACGAGGGCCGGCCTTCGGCTCGGGCTTTGCATCGCTGGTGTCGCTCGTGTCGGCGGCGGGGTCGGCGACGGGGAACAGCACGACCTCCCCGCTGGGTCGTGTGCGCAGCTCCTCCGTGGCAGCGAGCACCGAGGCCCGGTACGCGCGCGCCCGGTCGACGACCAGCTGCGGCGCATCGGCAACGACAATCTTGCGGCCGTCCACCAACGTGAGGACCGTGTCGGGAGTTGCCTCTATCGACTCGATCAGGTCTTCGTTGATGAACATCGGCTCGCCGCGGAGCCGGTGAACGAGAATCAAGAGATCACCTCCCTGCACGGATGTTGGCGTCGCGAAGCGGCATCCTGCCGCTCGTACCTAGCAAGGTCGGGCAGACGGTTGCCGACTTAAGACCCGACGCGCCGAAGGGGCCGTCGAAGGCCCCTTCGGCTATCATCCGGCGCCTTGAGGGCGCCTAAGGGTCCGAGATCGGGGGGCTACCGCTTGATGCTCACGAGGTCGTTCAGCATGTCGTCGGAGGTCGTGATCACCTTCGAGTTGGCCTGGAAGCCACGCTCGGCGATGATCATGTTCGTGAACTCCTGAGCGAGGTCCACGTTGGACATCTCGAGGGCGCCTGCCGACAGGTTCCCTCGGGAGCTGGTCCCGGGCGCGCCCACCAGGGCCAGGCCCGACGCCACCGAGGCGGAGAAGTTCGAGTCCCCGATCCGCACCAGCCCGGCCGGATTCGCGAAGGTCGCCGTGGCGACCTGACCCATCACCCTGGTCAGGCCATTGGAGAACTGGCCGGTGATGGTGCCGTCGCTCGAGACCTTGATTCCCTGGAGGGTTCCGATGGCCATGCCGTCCTGGCTGAGGAGCTCGATGGTGGAGCCGCCTCCGAACTGGACCAGCGGCTGAGTCCCGGCGAGCTGGAGGTTGAAGGCCATGGGGTCTGCCCCGGTCGGCGTGAACCCCGACACCGCCAGGGTCCCGGACGACGTGAGGAGGCCGTTGGTCCCGAAGGTGAGGGCCGGCGGGGTGAGCGTGACGGCGGTGCCGTCGATCGTGGCAGCAGCGCTCCAGGCATTGGCCCCCGTCTTGGTGAACGTAATGACCAGGTTGTGCGCGGCGCCGACGGAGTCGTAGATGCTGATCGACTTGTTCACCGTGGCCCCGACCGCGGCGTCTGCCGCGATGTTGCCGCCCATGTTGACGGTGGTCGTGGTCTTCGACGGCAGCACCTGGCCGATGGGGATGGCGATCGCGGTGATGCCGCCGTTCGGATCCACCTTGCCGGTGGCGTCCGCCATCCACCCCATGACCTTCCCGCCGCCCGTCGTCGTCAGGTTGCCGGCGGCGTCGAAGTTGAAGGAGCCGGCCCGGGTGTAGATCTGTCCCGACCCCTGCTGGATGACGAAGAAGCCGTCGCCCTGGATGGCGAGGTCGGTGGCGCGGCCGGTCACCTGGCTCGCGCCCTGCGTGAAGACCGGGTCGATGCCGGCGACCGCCACGCCGAGGCCGAGCTGCAGCGGGTTGATGTTGGTGGACGGGCCGCGCATCACCTGCGTCAGGGCCTCCTGGAACGTCACCTCGGAGGCCTTGAAGCCGGCCGTGTTGACATTGGCAATGTTGTTGCCGACCACGTCCATCATCGTCTGGTGGGCACGCAGCCCGGCGACACCGGAAAACATCGAACGCATCATGGGACAAGCTCCTTGGCGTACATCTCTTCCGTGAGCGGCTAGGCCGGGGTTCCGTTCCCCGGCGCGTTCGATGCCTGCGTGATGTCAGCAATCGGGACGTCCGTGCCCCCCACGTTCAGCAGGGGTCCCTGCGCGGTGTAGGTGACGTCCCGGACGAGGCCGGTGAGGGTGGCGCCGGAGGCATCGGTCGCCGTGACCTGCCGGCCGAGGAAACCGTTGGCCGTGGCCGCCTCCTGCATCCCAAGGATCGCTTTCTGCAGCGCGGACACGTCCTGGAGGGTCTGGACGCTGGTGAGGGCCGAGGTCTGCTGCATCATCGCCGTGGTATCCATGGGCTGGAAGGGGTTCTGGTACTGGAGCTGGGCGATCATCAGCTTGAGGAACGCGTTGCCATCCAGGGCCCCGATCGCCGAGGGCTGCGGGGAGCTCGAGTTCCCATCGACCGGTCCGATCATCTGTGCACCTCCTTTTTGTCCTTACCCGGCGCCTTGAGGGGCGCCTCGGGCCTTAGATCCTGAGTCCCGCGGGACGGGATCGAGCGCGGGCCGGGGCACCGCCGGGCTGGCCCCAGACAGCCTGCTGCCGTTCCGGATTGCCGGAGCCAGGCCGGCCGCCGGTCGTGACGTCGCCGAGCTGCAGCCCCGTCCCCGACAATCCGCTGGCCACGTCGTGGATGAGGCTGCCGACCCGCCCCTGCGCCGCGTCCGGCGACTCGCCGATGAAGGCGACGTGGACGGTCGATCCCGAGAGCGAGACCCGCATCCGCAGGCCGTCGAGCTCGGGCACGTCCACGACGACGTGGGCGGGCGGGGGGGCGTCGCGCACCTGCGCTACGGCCTCCATGACCCGGCGGGCGAGGGCGCTGGGGCCCGGAGCGGTCGCCGCAGCGGGGCCGGCGCTCGAGGTGGTGCCGGCCGGCGCGTGCAACGGGACCGAGCCGGTCGCCGACGTCCCCGGGCCGTCGTCCGGGGGCACTGGCTTCGCGGGGCCCGGGCTGTTGGGACCGCGGACCGGCGTTGCCGCTGCCGTGGCGGAAGCCGCCGGCAGCTCGCCGGGCCCGCCCGTCGCGGAAGGGGGCGTCCCCGTCAGGCCCTCCTGCGGGAGCCCCGGCATGGAAGGCACGGGAGGCACGGGCGGAGCCGGAGGGCCGGCAAGCTTCGGGGGTTGCGTGGTTGGGCCGGGGATTGCGGGCCAGGGGCCGGGGGCCGGCGTCGCCTCCTTGATGGAGGCTGCGGCGGCGACGGCGGTGGCCGGGTCAACGGTGGCCGGCGTTGCGCCGGGGCTCGTCAGGGGGCCAACGGGAAGGGTGCCGGCGAGGGGCGGCGCTG